>JACTND010000260.1 GCA_014584305.1 Planctomycetota bacterium
GTGAAATATTGGGAATCGCACGATCGACGGGGACGAATTTGCTTGGTTATCGCTACGAAGAGGAACCGGCGTTGGCCTGGGGACGAGCGGCGTCGCCGCTGGTCGTCGGCGATTTGGTTGTCGTTCCTGGCGGTGGAAATCCGGGCGGACCAAAGACCACGTTGATCGCCTTTGACAAGCAGACCGGTGACGAAGTCTGGCGGGGAGGCGATCAAATGATCGCCTATGGTTCCCCCAGTTTGGCAACCATTGGGGGTGCTTCTCAAATTCACTTGGTGGGGGAGAGCGCGGCTCTGGGATTCGATCCGGCAAACGGACGAGTCCTCTGGCAAGTCAGTCGGCCGGGCAGCTCTACCGGGAGCGCCAACTGCTCGCAGGTTACCGTGGTTTCCGACTACCACGTGTTGTTAACCAAGGGGTACAACTTGGGTGGTGAACTGATCGCTCTCGATTGGGAAGATGGCATTTGGAAAACCGAGACCGTTTGGAAAAGCCATCGCGTGCTGACAACCAAACTGACCAACCCTGTCATTCGGGATGGGCATGCGTATGCCCTGTCGGATGGTTTCCTCGAGTGTGTGCGGTTGGACGAGGGCGCGCTCTGCTGGAAACAGCGGGGACGATTCAGCCACGGCCAATTGTTATTAGTGGGTGATTGGTTATTGGTACACTCCCAAGACGGCCGCATGATGTTGATTAAGGCGACGCCGTTGAAATACGAGCCTGTCGGAGAATTCAAGACCATCCGTGGTGTCTGTTGGAACACGTTTTGTGTCTATGGACCCTACGTCGTCGTCCGCAGCGAACTTGAGATGGCCTGCTTTCGCTTGCCCATTTTGTCCAACGTTACTCGAAACTGAAACGGCGCACGTGATCGCATTGCATCGGAGGCCCCTCGTTGGTTGATTCCACTTCAGACCATCACTCCAGCGAACTAACTGGGATGTCCGCCGTGATCACTGGCAGCAGCACAGGAATCGGCAGAGCCATCGCCATTGCGATGAGCCGCGCAGGTGCAAAAGTGATCCTGCACGGCCGAAGCGAATCAGTGGAGTTGAAGGACACGGCCGCGCGGATCGAACAGACCGGCGGTAACGTGAAGACGATCACCTGTGATTTGACGAGGGGCGCCGCTGACTTGGAAGCTTTTGTTGACGCATGTTGGGATGCACTTCAACGGATTGACGTCTGGGTCAACAATGCCGGTGCGGACATTTTGACCTCGGCGAATGCCGCCTTGAGTTTTGCTGACAAGTTGGATCTCTTGTATGCGGTGGACATTCGCGGAACGGCAATGCTGTCGCGATGTATTGGCCAGCGGATGGTCGAAAGTGGAGGGAAGCATGGCGGACAATCCATCTTGAATATGGCCTGGGATCAAGCACTGTACGGGATGGCGGGAGATAGCGGAATGTTGTTCGGCGCCGCCAAAGGAGCCGTGATCGCGTTGACCAAAAGCCTGGCACAGACCTATGCACCCAGCGTCCGCGTCAATTGTCTGGCACCGGGTTGGATTAAAACCGAATGGGGAATGAGTTCCAGTGCGTATTGGCAGCAGCGCGCGTGTGCTGAATCGTTGATGAACCGATGGGGTACGCCCGATGATGTAGCCTCATTGGCTGTTTATCTGGCCAGCCCCCGCGCGAGCTTTGTTTCTGGACAGGTAATACCGGTCAATGGCGGATTTCGTTTGGCGGTTTCGGCAGGTGATTCATGCAGGTAGTGCGCGAGCGCGCAGCGGGCTTGGATTACATCGCAGTCCGTGCGGCGGACGAGGTGCCTATTCGGCAAATCGTGGTGATGTGTCACGGATACGGTGCCCCGGGTGACGACCTCGTCGGGTTGGCGCCCGATTTCTTCGATGGTGCGCCGCAACACTTGATGGCCGCCGAGTTTGTATTTCCCGCAGCGCCTATTTCCCTAGAATGGGAGTTCGGATTTGAAGGGCGCGCCTGGTGGCCAATCAATATGGTCCAACTGCAGCAGATGGCGCTGCAAGGTGATCTCACGGATCTTGAGACCTACGTGCCCCCAGAATTGGCCTATTGCCGACAATGCATCGAAGAACTAGCCGTTGTCCGGCAGCGCGCTCATGGGTTGAACGCGGGGCGGTGGATTATCGGCGGATTCTCGCAAGGCGCGATGTTGGCAGTGGACGTGGCGTTGCGCGGCGAGACGGGACCTGCGGCGCTTATCGTTTTCTCCGGAACAGTAATTTGTCGGGACCAATGGCAAGCATTGGCGACTCGACGAAGTCCCCTCCGCGTCGTGCAATCTCACGGGACATTGGACCCGATACTCCCCTATTCCGGCGGAGAACGACTTCGAGATTTGTTGCGGGGCGCCGGGCACGAAGTGAAATTCCTACCGTTCGCCGGTCCGCATACGATCAGTCCAGAAGCGATTCAGGCGGCAGCGGAAATTGTCGCCCGTTCGATTATAGACTGACGAATTGACATCAGCGTGGTTCGAAATGTAATAAAAAAACCGCCCGGCGAATGCCGGACGGCGCAGGAAGAGTTGGCTTGTTCGTCAGCGGCACCGTACTACTGAGCACCGCCGTTGGTTAGTTTGAAGAACTTATCGCTTCCATTCGATACCGAAACCGAATCCAGCGGCTGTGGTGCTTTCGTCGGCAATCCCGGCGACGCCGCCGCCGATTCCATTAACCGAATTCGGATTGAATGCGGTGGTCAGGTTGTTTGATCGATTCATGCCATCCCACAGGTACATGAATCCCGCCGAACCTCGCAGACCTACGTCGCGGGTAATGTAGTAAACCATTTCTAATCGCAGATCGACGACAGGAACGAATGACGAATCCGACTGGTTGAACTCATTAATTCCGATGGTGGTTGGAGAGACGATCAGGTCCGTGGCGAAGTAGCGTTGTTGGTTGTACATCGCGGATACGCCGCCATCGACGCCGTAGCGGAATCGACCCGTGCGAATATTGAATCGGCTGCCGACTTGCGGGCCGATCGCGCTGTTGGTGGCCGATTGTTTGAAGCGATTGTTTAGATCGGTGCCACCAATGGTGATCAAGGTGTCTTCCAGGGTTTTATCGGACATGCTCATGTAACGCAGGCCGAGATAGGGTTCAAAATAGCCGCCATTGGACGTGATCTGGCGGAAGATGCGGTTGATCGCTACCGTGCTAAGGTTGGTTCGGACCAGCATCGGGTTACTGACCAGTTCGTCCCGGCCGAACGCAAAGAAACCGCCCTCGGTCTTGTTGTAAACGAGTTGCCAACCGTCATGCGCTTCGGTCATCCAGCCGATTTCAAAGCGATTGCCCCACATGAAATCGCTGCCGACCGGAAAGTCGGAGGTAAACACACCCGGGGCCAGCAGATCGCGAACACCAGAACGCGACACGCTCGTGCTCGTTCGTTCGTAGGAGGCGAAGAAACCGGTGCTTGGTTCGGGGTTTTGGAAATTGGCAAACTCGACTGGCGCAAACATCTGCGCGTCATAGTTGAATATGCCGGGCTCGGCCAACGGGCGGGTGTTCTCCGCGAATTGCACGCTTTTGGGTGCAAACGCTGGACTGGGCACGTCTTGGGCGCGTCCCCAGGTGGCACAAATCAGCGAGCCGACTACGGCTAAAATCCACAACTTGGTTCGTAACATCGTATTCTTCCAGCAAGTATTCGGTGTGCGTGGAAATCGAGTCTTGGTCCCTTACCGCGGGTTCCCTCGCTGGTAATATCGGATGTTCGGTTTGTGATGGTTGAGGAAGAAAAACAAATTCTGCCGAACATACCGACAAATTTGGCCCTTTTTCGCTAGCATTTTTCGGTTGCCCCGGCGATAACCTAACCGTTGGCGGCTGGCCAACTCGGGCCGTGTCGCAGGCAAGGACGTCGCGGAGATTAGTCGCAAACTTCGAATGAACCGGACATGGAAACTGAGCGCGGCGAGCGCTGTGCCGCGTTTGGCGATCATCGTTGTGTGGCTACTGTTTTGCGGTCCCCTGTTGACCGGATATCAGCGCATCGCGTTTCGCGATACCGATTCGTTCTATGGACCCTATTACTTGTGGCTCCATGCGGAACGGCTAGAGCGAGAAGAGCCGCAATGGAATCCGTACGACGATTTCGGATTCCCCGTAATTGCCGATGGCAAGAGTCTCCGATTGTATTGGCCGTCCTATTGGCTACGGTTCGATTGGGGAACGTATGCCTGGCGCTTCCACGTGTTCATGTCGTTGCATGTGCTGCTCGCCGCTTGGACCGCGTTTGAACTGGCGGTGCGGTTCGGCTGTGTCCCCTGGGCCTCAATGGCGGCGGCCGTAAGTTATGCCTTTGGTGGCGCTGTTTACTTTCAATTGACAAACCCCATTTACTTGATCGGTGCGGCGTGGCTCCCCTTGGCGTTGTGCGGCTGTTACCACGGGTGTGTCGCGCGGACATGGAAAGGCCGGATGGAGGCAGCGATTGGCACTGGCACGGTCGCCTCACTATTGATATTCGGTGGCGATCCGCAAATGGCGGCGAACACCTGGTTGATCGCCGCCGCGAGTTGGCTCGGCGGCCCCGTCATTTTGTCGATTCATCGCCACCTCTCGAAAACGGCGCGCGGCAGCGGAATCCCGCTTCGCTCCCCGTCCACAAACTCTTCTCATACCAATCGAAAGCACGGCAGAAAACTGCTTCATGGTTTGGCAATGACTGCCATGCTGTTGTTGGTTACCGTTCTTCTGGCAGCCGCGCAGATTCTGCCCTCCGCCGAATGGCAATCGGTTAGCGACCGCGCGGCTTACGATGATCCGCGCAGCCTGTGGGAAATGGCGGAAGCCGTGCGATCTCGCGGCCTTTCGTCCGTTGAATGGTCCGCAATGTGGGGACACCCACCATCGGGGACTCACCTGGAGCATGTGTACCAATACAGCCAACCCCCGTGGTCGGCCTGGGAGCTGTTTTGGCCCAATTTCAGCGGCCGGATCGATGGGCAGGGAGCGCGTTGGGCGAATGCCTTGCCTGGCGGCACAACGATGTGGTCTCCCTCCATTTATATTGGAGCCGCCATGATTGTGCTGGCATTGGCTCAATTCCGCTGGAAGCGCGGGTCACGTCGCGATCAATGGTTGACGCGGATCGCACTTTTTTTTGCAGTGGGATCGCTGGGCTATTTTGGACTGGGTTGGGGCCTAGAGCAAATTGGCGGTGACTGGGGACAAGGGGCGCCGCTGGGAGGCGTTTACTGGCTGCTCGTGGTCGCTATTCCTCAATATGTGCTGTTTCGGTATCCAGCCAAGTTGTTCGTAATCGCTGCATTGGCGCTGGCGATTCTAGCCGCGCGACAGGTGACGAAATTATCGAAACCGCGAGCAACTCAGCATAACCGCTTGCTCCAGAAGCAACTCTTGATTGTGTGCTGCGTTTCCATCGCGTCGGCAATTGCTCTGCTTCTGTTTGAGGCGTTTGGGTACCCATCGGTTTGGGCAACGTCCGTGGCTACTGCCAACAGTTTGACCCTATTCGTTCAACGCTGGGCCATCTGCCATTCTCTATTTGTATCCACCACGTTTGGATTCTTGTGGTTTGCGGTTATGCGGCGCAAGGTGACGCCATTCGTCGGTTGCTGCTGCACCGCACTGCTGATGGCAGTTGACTTATTCATTGCCAATAGCGGAATAGTGCCTTTGGACGCAGCAACGCCGGAATGGGACGACGCTCTCGCCAAGCCGCATCGCGTAGCGCTCCTGGAACGTCTCGATACGCAGGTGTGCTTGCCGGGCCCGATGAATCTATCGCAACAGCTGCCCGATTGGGTTGCCCCGATTTATCCCGGCCCTCTTTGTCCCACGTTTTCCTCGACCGACTCGATGATGTTTGCGGCCTGGCATGAGTTGTTTGGCGAGGCCCTGGAATGGCGAATTGGTTTTTTCCCACAGCTCCCGGAGTGCCCACCGGTCGATTTCCGCCGAATGAAACGGGATCAGGCTCGCAAGCGATTGCAGGCGCTATTCGATGGCTGGTACGTGGAAAGGAGCAACCGGAGTCACCCCACAAGTACTTATGAACCAAAAGGAGTTCCGGGCGCGGTGGAGATCTGCCACTTTGAACCCAATCGAATTGTTGTGCGATGCACAGGAGACCAGTCGGGTTGGTTGGTTATGGCCGATTTATTTGCGCCCGGTTGGCAAGTGGAGATCACAGACGCTGATGGAGGACAGGCGCGGCGAACACCAACTTGCAGGTTTCGTGGTTTGTTTCGCGCCGTCCCTTTGGAACGCGGTGATTGTTGGGTGACCCTGACCTACCAACCTCGTTGGTTGCGAATCGGCAAATGGATCAGCCATGGCGCGTGGCTGCTGTTGGCGTTATGCGTGTTGGTCTATTCTTTGCGACGATGGGGGCGATGTGGACCAAAACGTTCTTGAATGCCGGAGTCTTTGATTTAGGATCAGCAGACCGCGGCACCAAAACATTCGACTCAGGGTAATACATCAGGACATTTCCCGGTTTGATTTTTGGAAATTCCCGGGCTAAGAGGGGTTGCAATGTACCAACTTCGTTCCAGACGCAGACGGGTTGGTCGTGCTGCAGTTCCAACGCGCGCAGATCATCGGGATGGATGAGAATGACATCGCGGCGTTCCTGACCGCGGTACAAATCCTCGATTTCATAAACAACCGTATTGAATTGCCCCTCACTGCGAACAGTCATCAAGCGATATTGCCCAGCTCCCGATTTGAGCGGGGGCAAGTGGTGGCGATGCAATTGCGCGCGGCCGCTTGCCGTGGGGAAATGGGGCCTATGCAGGGTGCGCCCTTCGATATGGAACTCTTCCTTCGTTTCGTCTATTTGCCCGATTTTCGCGAAACCGGGAATCGCGGCGGCGATCCGTTTGCGGATATTCGCCGGTTCCTTCATGGCCGGCCAGTTCACGGGGGATGCGTTTCCCAGAACGCGTTCGGCCAACTCGGATATGACATGAACTTCACCGCGCGGACCAACATGCCGAGCAATGCCACCATCGCTCAGCCTGACCAAGTTGAACATGGACTCTTGAGTTGTTCGGTAGGGCTCTTCGTCGCGCGCCAAAACTGGCAAGATAATAGTCTCTTGCGCCAATCCATGCGCGTGTCCTGTATTGAGCGACGTATTCATATATGCGACGAGTTCCAGTTTGCTCAACGCACTCCGCGCAAAATCCGCGTCGGGATTGGAACCAAACAGGTTCCCCCCTAAACAGAAACCCACGCGCAAACGCTGTTCGTCGGCCGCCGCCATGCAGCCTAAGGTGTCTAGTCCCGGACTCGTGGGCAACGCAACACCCAAGTCTTCTTGCAGGCGACGGAATACTTCATCCTTAAGTTTTGGCGTCACGCCCACCGACCCGATGCCTTGCACATTCGAGTGTCCACGAATCGGCATCAGTCCGGCATGGGGTTTTCCAACCATTCCTCGCAAGAGCGCCAGGTTGGCGATCGCCTGGACATTCTCGACCCCGTGCTCATGGTGGGTTATGCCCATTGCCCAAGCGAAGATCGTATTCCGCGACGCACCGTAGATTCGGGCAATTGTCTCGATGGCTTCACGTTCGACCCCGGACTTTTCCACGATCGACGACCATTCGATTGCGCGCACATGCGCCAAATATTCGGCGCCACCATCACAATGTTGCCGGAGAAACTCCTGATCGGCCATACCCAACGCGTCCACGGCTTTGGCGATGCCTGTCAACAAGGCCAAATCGCCACCGATGTGGGGCTGAATGTAGGTCGAAGCGATGGAACTGCCGAACAACAAACTCCGAACGTCGCTGGGGATACGGAAGTTCACCAGCCCGGTTTCCACTACAGGATTGATCACAATCACGCGGCCGCGGCGACGGCGAACCTTCATCAACGACGTCATGAGCCGCGGATGATTACTCGCCGGATTGCCTCCGATCAAAAACACCAAATCCGTCTGGTCTAGATCGTCGAGCACCACCGTCGCCGTGCCGCTGCCGATCGAACTCTGTAGTCCAACGCCGCTGGCTTGATGACAGTAGTAACTGCAATTGTTGACATTGTTGGTTCCGTACAACCGAGCAAACAACTGCAACAAGAATCCCGCCTCGTTGCTGCTGCGGCCGCTGAAGTACCAAAACGTCTCGTCGGGCGGGGTGGCTTTCAATTTGTCGGTGATCCGAGACAGGGCCTCCTCCCAGGAAAGGGGCCGGTAGTATTGCGATCCGGCGGACAGCAGGACAGGTTCCGTGAGGCGACCGCAATGTTCTAAATCGTAGGGAGAAAACTTCTTTAATTGTTCGACGCTATAGGTAGACCAGAATTCGGACGTGATCCCTCCCTGCATATCGGCGGCCATTGCTTGTAGGGATTTCTTGCAAACTTCTGGAAAATGCCCTTTTTCGTTGACCATCCCTCCACGCTGGCCCCCCATTCCTAACGCACACGTCTTGCAGGCATTCTTGCTGCGCAGCGCGCGAAACAGTTTCAAAAAGCCGCCAACTTCGCGGGCCTTCTTCCACGTGTATCGGATGGCGTGCCATCCACCGGCGCTGCGGGGTGCCTTCATTCTGAACTTCTGCCTCTCATTGAACTCAGCGTCGCTCCTGATCGTGAAGGGCCATCCTGCATCGGCACACCGCGCTTCCTGATTCCCGACCAATCGATCCAAGGGGACCAATCAACCAACCAAAACACCGACGAGTAATCGTCCGTCCATACGATGGGCTTGATTCCCCGCGGCCAGGCGTCAGAGAATTCGCCAAATTCCGGCGAACCCAGAATTGCGGCATTACCGGACACGATGACCCATTTACTTGTCAATTCGCCGTTCCCCGTCTCGGTTTGATCGACAAGTATAGCGCGGCGTCCATCGCGCCCCTCTTCATCATACACAATCGGCGTCAAATCAATAAACCGATTGGTAATGTGAAATGCGACAATCCCGTCAGCGCGGACCCGTTGCCAGTACAAGTCGCGGCCTTCGCGCGTCAATAAATGGACAGGAATGCTGTCGCTCGTAAACGCGTCCACAAAGAGTATATCGAACGGCTCGACCCGCTCGTCCAGCAAGTCAGCTGCTAACAGCTTTCGTCCGTCGCCAATCCGCGGTGGCAATGCCCCTGGGGTTTGACTCAAGTAGGTAAACCGAGTCTGGGCTACCGCCACCATCAGCGGGTTGATCTCATAAAACGTAATCGTATCGCCCGGCTCCACCCAGGTGGTCAAGCAGCCGCAGCCCAACCCCAGGACACCTATCCGCAAACTCGCCTCCGCGTCCATCGCTTGTCGATAGGCTCGCAACGCGCGCATAGCGCGCCCCGCACCAGAATCCGCATCGTAATAGTCAATCGGCTGGCGGCTGCGCGGCAAATCCAAAAACTGCCGCCCGTGCCCCGTTTGGCCACTGACGATTTGGCGGTATTCTGAGGTTTCATACACGGCAACCAAACCATATTCGCTGCGCCCCCGAAACACGACACGAGCGTCCCGCGAACCGCTCGATTGCGACCACGTGCTGCCAACCATCAACAGGACAATGCTCAACGTCCCAAAGAGCCAGCCACCAGCGACCCAGTCAAAGGTACCGCCGCGGCGCAATCGCTGGACCACGACCGCACCCGCTGCCATCATCGCCACTCCACTGGCAAACCATTGAAACTCGTAAAATCCCGTTAACACCCGCGGACAAACCACAACGACCGCGACGCCGCCTAACAATCCTCCTGTGGCAATCAGCAAATAGAACGACGTCAGCCGTTGCGCGGCGGGACGAGATCGATAGAGCTCGCTGTGGCATATCAGTGCTCCAAGAAAACAGATTCCACCAAATCCCACCAGTTGCCAAATCAAAGCGGCACTGGTACCTAACAAATACAATGCCAACGCCACAACCGCAGCGACCAAATACGCGGTCAACCAAGCCTCCCGCATATACAGGGCGGGACAGCCAAACGCGACAATGTACGATGTCAAATAGAGCGCCAATGGTGCCACCCACAAAAAGGGAAACGATGCGACCTCCTGACACAACAAATTAGCAACCGCCATGAAAAGTCCGCAACCCAAAGCAGACCAAATGAGCCATCCCAGCGCCGCCGCTATTGATTGATTGTTTTCACTGACGGCCATCCCCGTGTGCTTGCTGGAATTATCAGCAGACGTTCCATCCGAGCGATCGCTAACCGCCGTGTTGCCTGAATCCGCCAACCGCCTGCTGCCAGGCCCACACAACGCGCAAAAAACCGCAAAGCCCACATAGCCTATCGACCACATGTAGCCGTTCATGCGCAAACCCGCTAACGATTCAAAGACGATCGGAAAACTCAACAATCCTAACAGTGAGCCCAGGTTCGAGGCTGCATACAGCCGATACGGTGTGCGGCGTTCGTCACGTTGCGACCACCACCATTGCAACAAAGGACCAGTGCCGGCCAACGCCAGAAACGGCAATCCGATCGATACAGCCAACGTTGACACAATGGACCAGGTTAACGAGTCATGCAATAGTGGATTGGGATACAGCTCGGCGCGCGGAGGTAGCCACAGTCCGCCGATCAACACCAGCCCAAGATGAATCAACCAAGCCTTCCGCGGCGACAGCCATCGCGCTACAATGTGGGCATAAGCGTAGCCAGCCAACAGCATGGCTTGGAAGAACAACAAGCTGGCAGTCCAGACGAGGGCCAGCCCGCCGAACTCTGGCAGGATCATTTTGGCGATGATCGGTTGGATCTGGAACGTCAACCAAGCGCCTAGAAACACGGCACATGAATAAATCCAAATCATCAGGCAACCCATGAACCTCTATTCTGCCACAATTCGTGTGGATTGTAATCGAAAACCATGACGAACGAACAGATTGCCGATGCGTTGGAACAACTGGCCGATATGCTGGAGTTCCAAGGCGACAATCCATTTCGCCTGCGCGCTCTACGCAATGGCGCCCGAGTGGTCAGAGAACTGCCGGACGAAGCGGCTGATCTGATCGCCCGCGGCGTTGACCTTACACAGTTCGAAGGCATCGGGGAGGGTGTCGCCAAGAAATGCGTTGATCTGGTTCAAAACGGTCGGCTGAAGCAGTTAGACGAAATCTTTGCCAAGGTTCCACCGAGTGTTCTCGATCTATTGAGAATCCCGAAGTTAGGACCCAAAAAAGCGGCTGCTCTGCACAAAGCACTCGGCATCACGAGTTTGGATGAACTGCAACGCGCCTGCGATGCCCATGAAATCCAGACGCTTCCCGGCTTCGGCGCGAAAACGGAGTCGGCCATTCTGGAAGGCATCCAGCTTGTTCGACAATCATCCGGACGCATGTTGTGGAGCCGCGCTGACCACATTGCTCGACAATTAACTGACTTCCTGTCGTCTCGCGCACAGGTGAATCAACTCGCGGTTGCCGGAAGTTATCGCCGTTTGCGCGAAACCGTTGGCGATTTGGATGTGTTGGTGGACGCGGACGACCCCAACAGGGTGATGGATTCATTGGCTCAATTCCCCGACATCGATGCCGTCGTAGCCCGCGGACCGACGAAGATGACTATTCGCTTGCGGGAGGCAGGACTTCAAGTGGACCTGCGCACCGTCCCGCCTGAGTCCTTTGGGGCGGCTCTGGTCTATTTCACGGGCTCCAAGCAGCATAACATCGAAATCCGTAGCCGCGCCAAGAAACTAGGGCTTAAGGTGAACGAATGGGGAGTCTTTCAGGACCACGATCACGAACAGTATCTGGCAGGCAAATCGGAAATGGAAGTCTACGAGTCGTTAGGATTGGTTTGGATTCCGCCCGAGTTGCGGGAAGCGCGACACGAACTGGAATGGGCGGAACACCGGACCCTTCCACAACTGATTGAAGTTACCGATATCGCTGGCGACCTGCACACGCATACGTCGGCCACCGACGGGGCAGCGACCATTGAAGAAATGGCAGCCGCGGCGCGGCGACGCGGCCTTAAATACCTGGCGATTACCGATCACTCGCAGCGTGTAGCGATGGCGCGTGGCCTGGACCCAACGCGGGCCCGATCGCAATGGGCCATGATCGATCTGCTCAACCGCAACCGGTCGGACGATTTTTTGATTCTCAAAGGAATCGAATGCGACATCCTAGAAGATGGAAAGATGGATTTGCCCGATGACGTGCTGGCCGAAGCCGACTGGGTCGTAGCCAGTATTCACTACGGCCAGAACCAGCCGCGCGCACAGATCACGGATCGTTTGATCCGAGCGATCAGCAACCCGCATGTACATGTCATCGGCCATCCTACCGGTCGTCTTCTCAACCGCCGCAAACCCTATGAATTCGAGTTAGAGTCGGTGTTTCAAGCGGCCCGCGAACATCTTACGTTTTTGGAATTGAATGCCAACCCGCATCGTCTGGATTTGAGCGATGTGCATTTGATTGCGGCCAAGTCGTATGGAATCAAGATTGTCATCAGCACTGATGCACATCACGTGGATGACTTGGACAATCTGCGCTACGGCATTAACCAAGCCAGACGTGCCGCATTGACGGCGGATGACATCGGCAACACCCGCAGCTGGGAAGAGCTGCAGAGCCTGATGGACCAATGACAAATGCAGTCCAATGCCTGCTGAACCTGGAGATCGCAGAATATCCCGGCCTAATAGTGGCGATGCGGTTTGTAGCAGTCGCCAGACAAGGCAACACGGAGGATTGCATTGATAGTCGCCGCTTCGTATTGTATGAGCGGCGCGTGGTTTGAGCGATAACCAAATACGTCGCAGCAGTCATTGTGGTGGATCGGAATCATGATCCAGGCATAAGGTGATTGCAATTGAGAACCGCGGTTGGTTCACAGGTCGGACCATTCGGGTGATGTCGTTTTATTTCGCCAATCCAACTAAAGTTTGACTGTCAGCGGTAAGCAAACGTTCGTGGCGAGCGACTGCGCCGCCGGCAAACAGCTAAAGGAAACGGGAGCATTCCTACGAATCACTATGGAACCAGTTTCTCGGCATGTCCGTCACCAGCCACCGCGGGTGCTGCCGCAACCCCGCCCTTGCTGGGTCGCGTGCCCGCAGTTTCGCAGCCAAGTCAACCTGTCGCGTCTAGTGCGGCTAGCCGGTTCTTGTGGAATTCGAAACATTCTGACGACCGGCAAGGGCAAAATCGATCCTGATATTGCGCGGGATGCCGCCAATACGGTCCACATCGACGTACGGCGATCATTGCCGCCGCGGCTCAAGGAGCTAAGATCCGACGGATTTCGCCTAGTTGGTTTGGAACAAACGACGCGATCGGAGTGCTTATATACCTATCATTTCCCTCGCGAATTGGTTTTGGTCATCGGCCATGAACGCCACGGCCTCGCTGATGAACTTCTTTGTTTGATGGACGACCTCATCGAGATCCCCGTCTATGGTCTCCCCTACAGCTACAACGTCGTCACCGCCGCCACCATGGCCCTCTACGAGTACTGCAAACAACACCAATAGCAAAAAACACAATAAAAGAATAAAAGGACAGGCATTATTATATTGACAAGGCATCTGGCATTCAATATACTGAAAACGATGTTGTGGAATTTCTTGGCAATTGTTGGAATGATTGCGGTGCGAACTTGGTACGAAAGCCAATGGGCGCGTGGCCATTTCTGCTAATGCTTGAGAAAATGGATGGTGCCGATATTTCGTTTTTGTGGAGGGCTAACAATGACAATGCCTCGCCGCATGTTGGTTGATATCGATGTTACCCGATATTACCACTGCATTTCCCGCTGTGTTCGGCAGGCAATGCTGTGCGGAAAGGGCATCGAACATCGCAAACAGTGGATGGAAGAGCGCTTGGAGCTGCTGTCCAATCAGTTTGCCATCGCGGTCTGCGGATACGCGGTGATGGATAATCACTTGCATGTGTTGGTGCGGCTCGATCCGGATTCAAGCAAAGGCTGGTCGGCCGCCGAGGTCGTCCAGCGGTGGATCGCCGTTTATCCGCCGAAGAATCTCGATCTGGATGACTCTGCAGTCGTCAATCAATGGGTCAAGCACCACACCAAAGATAAAGCGAAGGTCGAGGTCATTCGTGAACGATTGCAGGACCTAGGTTGGTTCATGAAAGCGCTGAAAGAGCCCCTGGCGCGCATGGCCAATGGCGAAGACAAATGCACAGGGACTTTCTGGGAAGGCCGCTACAAATCGATTGCCATTCTGGATGAGGAATCGTTGTTAGCGACCTGCGTCTATATCGACTTGAACCCTGTAGCCGCTGGGATCAGCAAAGTTCCGGAAACGAGTCCGCATACGAGTTTGCGTCAGCGGGTTATTCATGCCAAGGCCAACGGCAAGCTCGATTCGCTGAAAGAAGCGGCGAAAGGATCTGTAGCGGGGAGCAAGGCGTCCGGCCAATTTGAGGAATCCCACTGGTTGTGTCCGTTGGACGATAGGCGTCGGAAGGGCTCGAAGCGCGAGGGAATGCTTGAGAGTTTTTCCTTGGGTAGTTACCTTTTGCTGGTGGACTACACGAGTCGTTTGTCGCGTGAGGGAAAGGCCCAAGTGCCCTCAACTGTCGCCGGAATTTTCGAGCGACTAGACACCAGCGCAGAGAACTGGGGGTTTCGGCTTAAGAAGCTGCTCGATGCCAAAAAACTATGCGGAAGTTTCTTTTCCTCGAGCCGGGACCGTCTGCGAGACCTGGCCCAACAAAAGGGTCGGCACCACCTCGACAATCTTGTGCCAATCAAGCCTGTAGGCCATTAGAAATTGGCGTTACTAGCCATTCAGCTGGGCGTCAGCCGTCAACGATTCGGTAATCGCATTGGGCGGCCAAAAACTCGCAAAATCACCGCTTGAACTTTTCCAATCAAATCAAGCAACATTAAGGCTCACCATAGTTTTAGCAATTTCCCTCGCCGACACTCGTTGCTACTGCGACTAGCGATCTTGCATTGAACGACATCTCTTGCCTGAGATCGTACCACGGCATAATTCCGGGATCGTATTTACAAAAATGCCTGTCCTTTTATGTGTTTTATGTCGTATTAGGGTTAGATGGCGTCGCGGAGGGGGAGAGGGGTGGGATAGTGCTCGGCCATGGTAGTAAGTAGGTCGCGCCACCGGGCAGGTTGGCCCGGGGTCAAACGACCGAGAATACGCGACCCCGCCGCGCCGGATAGTTCGGGAACATTGGCCGGGACTTGGTCAATAAACAACGCGCCCAAAGTGGCGGCGATGTACGGACGGATGGCGTCGTGGCCAAGGCCCATATCTGTTGTTGAAGTAATGACTGTGTTTTCAAACGACAGTGCCAGTCCTTCGCACAGCTTCCCGAGAATGGAGTGCGCTTGGGGGCTCAACCATACGACGATTTGAAGCATCGGCACGCCGGCGGTTTGTTGCCACTGGCGAATAATCTCCGCAAGAGCATCGGTCAGCCTGTTTGCGAATTGTGGTTCAGCCGCGTCCGGAGATGAAAGAATCGGAGGTTCTAGCCTGCGCCATTCAATTTTTGGTATTGTCGTTTCTGATCCATCCGAGCCGGGTAGCAGGAAGGCTTCACAATGCCGATCAATCATCACGGCGATAACGAATCCTTGAGAGACATGTCGATGGCGATCGGCAAGCAATAGCCAGAGGGGCCAGCCAGCCATCGGGAATCCTTGGCCCCCGGCAGCCTGATCACGATCAGCGAAGCGATCGATGACATTGAGCCCGGTCAGCTCGGCAAGGCGATGGGGTAGGCAGAGATCAATAGGGCGGCTCTCTGGATGTGGTGCAGGTTGGCAATCGTTCTCCAGAAAGCTAACCGCCTGAATTCGGTCCACGTAACGCCCTGCTCGGCGTTTGAGCGATTCAACTGCCAATGCGAGATGGTCCGTTACATCCGCCGCGATTAGTTGCATTTCGTCGAGTGCAATGGAGTTGCTCCGAGAGCGGACCCATTCGGCGCGCAGACCATCCGGAAGCGTAATCACGTCGTGGTCGATGTGTTTGATGGTCAGCAATTTGCCACGCCCGGACGCCACGACCAGCGCGGCCTGGATTGTTGAACAGTCGTCCGCCGCCGCCAACCCGGCGAGTAATCGATAGGGTTGGCGAGCGGCGAAACGATCCAATCGTTCTTGGGTCAGGTCAAACGGCCGCCAATTTCCAAGCGGTTTGGGCACCATGTTTGCACTCAACCAGAGACGGCCAACGCAATCACCAAGCCGCGCATCCTGTCACCCAGCCTAAGCAGCCAAGCGCAAGGGAATCGAGGCGGCCATCCTGATCGCATCGATGAACTCTTCGAAGATGCGAACGTCCAAGGCCGAGCGGGCTTCACTCTCCGGATGAAATTGCGTGCCGATCGCGAGCCAATCCGAACGATTGCTCTCGATGGCTTCTACGACGCCATCGGCGCAGCGCGCCGTTACGTTGAAACAGGGGGCCACTTCATCCAATGCCATGTGATGGCGGCTGTTGACGCGGATTTCACCGTCGCCGTAGACGCGGTCCATCAGTGATCCTGGCGTTATGAGCAATCCATGGCGATGATTGGGATCCAACGGATCGCGATGAGGCAGCGCGCTGGGAAGATCCTCGGGAATGTGCAAGAATAAATTGCCCCCCATCGTCACATTCAATAGTTGCATGCCGACGCCGATACCAAATACCGGCAACTTGCGATCGGCGATTATCCGGGCCAATTGCCGATCGAATAGTTCGCGGCGAGACTCCATTGGCTTCACCGCCGAATGCAACATGAAACCATCCCGCCGAGGATCGAGGTCGGCGCCGCCGATCAATACAAATCCATCCAATCGATCCAGGATGGCGTGCATATCATCTTCCGAGTTCTGTGGCGGTACAATCAGGGGAATGCCGCCGGCATGAAGAACGTGATCATAGTAACCGGCAGTCACCACAGAAAAAGCCGGCTGGTTTCCTTTCGCACTACGATAGTCTGCATTGATTCCAATCAATGGCTTGTTCAACATGTCTATTCACTCCCTAAACTGAATAAGTCCCTATAGCAGCCGCGATCGAGACCATACCGTTCGCATTGTCACATCGTTGTGGACCCATGCGGGCCAAGGAGTGAATATTCTTGTGAGCGGCGATTGGTATCGTCTTTGACACCAATGTCGGTCTTCATCCATCGTGGACGAAAACAACAACTCTCGCACCTGCTCTGACGAACAGCTCATCCCCCAGCGGTCGTCGTTGGCTCTCCTGCGCTTCGCAATAATCGTCTCATCAACCGTTGACGAGAACGTGGAACAAAGTAGAACTAAACTGGCGTGAATTGCAACGAAATCCGCTATTTTGTAAAACATCACGATTTCGCCCCCCAGCAGTTGTGCAAGCATGCTAGCGGGGTTGGTCAATCCACGAGGACTGAGATTGTCCTGAGTTTACGAACCAAATGAATTTGAAGTTCCACAACGTTTGCCTGGAAGCCATCGGATACACGTTACCGGCCGAGACTTGGACCTCCGCCGAAATCGAATCGCGATTGGCGCCTTTGTATGAACGCTTGCGACTACCCGACGGTCGATTAGAGTTGATGACTGGCATTCGACAGCGCGGTTTCTGGCCGCGCGGCGTGCTGCCCAGTGCGCTCAGCGCGGCTAGTTGCCGCCGCGCGCTGGACGTCGCCGACATCTCGCCGAGTAGGATCGGTTGCCTGCTACATGCCTCCGTGTGCCGTGACTTCTTGGAGCCGGCGACCGCTTGTGCTGTTCACGATCACTTGGAACTATCTCCTGAATGCATGGTGTTGGATTTATCCAACGCTTGTTTGGGAATTCTCAACGGTGCCTTGATCGCCGCGAGCATGATCGAAAGTGGCCAGATCGAAGCTGCGCTGGTGGTTGGATCCGAAGGAGGGCGGCAACTCGTGGAAACGACCATCGATACTCTGAACGCCGATACGTCGTTGACACGAAAAACCATTAAAGACGCCATCGCCTCGTTGACGATCGGCTCCGCCAGTTGCGCTTGGCTGCTTGTCAATCGCCGATTGAGTCGATCGGGAAATCAATTCTTAGGTGGCACCTGTCACGCCAACTCCACCTGGCATCGTCTGTGCCTCAGTACGGAAGACCAGACAGCCAGCAATTTCCAGCCGTTGATGTCCACGGATTCTCATGAACTGATGATTCGCGGTGTGGAAACGGCGCAGACCACGTTTCGCCGGTTCCTGGAACACATGCAATGGCGGCGACAGGACGTCACTAAGATTGTCTGTCATCAAGTCGGCTCGGCACACCAAAAACTCATGTGCGAGACATTGGAACTGGATCCAGCCATCGATTTCGTAACGTATCCCTGGCTCGGCAATACGGGGTCAGCCGCATTGCCGGTAACGCTTGCACTCGCGGCAGAGCGTGGACATTTGCAACGCGGTGATCGCGTCGGACTATTTGGTATTGGCTCCGGGATTAATTGCGTTATGTTGGGTTGTCATTGGCAGACGGGACTTGTTTCCGGTGCCAGATGGCCAGCTAGTCCTTGAACATCCACAAGACGCGTATCTGCCCCAGTTTGCGGTCAATCGTGCGCGGCGAAACCTGAAGCTGATCGGCGATCTCTTTGATGTCGTGACCCGCCAAGCGCATACGGGCGACGGTGCGAAACAAATCGTCGGGCAAAGCGCGAAACAGTGATTGGATGGTCTCAGCGAATTGCGCAATCCAAGCTGGATCGTCAGCGCTGCCCCAATTGGCCCGATGTTCGCCGATCAGTTCGTCGTCCTCCAGTTGTCGACGCGCACCCCCACCGCGCCGTTGGCGGAGTTCGGACTTAATATGATTGACCGCCCGTCTGGCCGCGATCGTCGTCAACATGCGCCACAGTTCCACGCGATTGCGGATTTGCTGAAATCGTCCGTTGCGAAATCCGTCGAGCAACGCCTGAAAGGCAATGACGGCGAAATCTTCGCCATCTGACATTTGGCCTAAATGCGCGGGCACATGTTGCTGCGCATGTTGCACCAACGCCCGAAAGTACCGTTGCCAGATACGCTCGGCGGCTGCATCGTCTCCCTGTTTAGTCCTTTCGATCCACTTGGATACGGAATCGGAATCGAAATCGTCGGTTCTACTCATTGATTGTCGTGCCGGTTGATCGTGAGGGCGTCCTAGCAGAAGGATTTGGAACACGTGACCATCAACAAATCGTTCATGATGAGCTTTTCAAGTCAACTGTTCTTCGAATCGACAGCGCGTGGATCGAACTCGAAGACAACGCGCGACCAATGAGAACACAAAATGATGTAGTTTCGATAACGATTATACCGCGCTTATTTCTGGTTGAAAGCGCGGACAAACCGCTCTGGTCAGTCAACGATTGTGTTTTGAGAGTCCACGGCGAATCCTGCTTCGAATCCCCAGGAAACTGTTTCCGGACGGAACGCCGCTCGCTCCACTGGCGATCGACTTGTGCCTGTTTCAAGCGATCCTAAATTCAGGTGCGCGACAACCGCGACTGCCGCCAGAGAATTTGCGGGAACACCCAAGCGTCTCGCAAATAACGTTTCACCAGTCGTCGCGGCTCGCTGATCGCTCGATGAAACCACTCCAAACCGCAGCAGCGCATCCAGTAAGGCGCTCGGCGGCGTGCGCCTGCCACAAAATCGATGGTGGCACCGGCACACACGGCAACCTTGGCCGTCAATCGCTCCCGATGGCGATGTACCCAAAGCTCTTGTTTCGGCGCGCCCAGTCCGACCACAAGGAGATCGGGATGCGCGGCATCGATCATTGCTACAATCCGTTCCGATTCCTGCGGAGAGCGTTCAAATCCAAGCGGTGGGCTATCCCAACCCACTGTGTTCACATGGGGCCAGCGTTTAGAAGCGACCTCGCCGGCTCGTCGGGCCACATCCGGGGCTGCCCCCAACCAGAATACGCGGAGGGGTCGCTCCTCAGTTGTTGACTGGAACAGCGCCGGGATCAAATCCGAACCCGCCACGCGTTGGGGAAGTGTTTTCCCAAACCAACGCGACGCCCAGACGATCGGGAAGCCATCCGCCAAAATCAAACTAGCTTGCGCGTAGGCTTCTCGCAACGGGGCAGAATCTTGCAACATCACGACATGGTCCACGTTCGGCGTGACAACATATCGGCATGCGCCCGCAGGCTGATTCAACCATCCAAAGATGGCCTCGACGGCCTGGGACATGTTCACACGATGGATTCGGATTCCGAACAAGTCGATCGACGGAAGGTCGTTTGGCATCTGTGATGATCCTCTGATTCTCCCCAAATCAAACGTCGTACGGCTATCGGCGACGCGTTTGGCGGGCTGCTCCATAAAAATACGTTGTGTCGCGAGCGTCGTCCAACCACAGATTCCGTTCGACTACGAGTGTGTCCACCGCGATCCGCATTACCACTACAATTGATACGCATGGAACGAAATGCCACTCGCCGTCAAGGACTCAGCCGCCGCCACTTGAAAGATGCCATTCTAGGAACAACTCTTTCAGGCGGGTTGTCGTAGTCACATTTCCCGTTCTCCATCGATTGGTACGACTCGGCTGGAATGTGAAATAGTCACCATTCGGTGGAAAACTGGGCCAAGTGATCACTTGGCCCGTATCCAATTGTTCACCAATCAATTGACAAACCAAACCCGAGGCCTTCGCGCCGATGAGCATTATCCAAGACGCCGCCATTCAATTTTACCAGTGGAGTGCTGGCCCCGCGCGGTGGTGGCGAGTCCGTCACTGGCGACAAGCTGGAACAATGCCCGTTGCTGTGCTGTTCTACCATCGCGTCGCCGATGAACATCCCAATCCGTGGACGATCGCCACCAAAGCGTTTGCTCAGCATATCGATTGGTTGCAAGCCCACTTTGATATAGTCAGCCTAAGCGAAGGACAGCACCGCCTTGGCCCAGCTGGCAATTCGCGCCCCACTGTCTGCATCACGTTTGATGACGGCTACGCTGACAACCATCGTTTTGCCATTCCTCTGTTGATTGAACGCCGAATTCCTTTCACGTATTTCGTAACTTTGGGAAATGTCGTCGAACAACGCCCCTTCGCGCACGATCTGGTGCGCGGCGTTCCCATGCCGGTTGATACCGTCGAGGCAATTCGCGCTTTAGTCAATGCCGGCGTCGAGATCGGGAGCCACACGCGTACGCACCCGGATCTGGGCCAAATAACCGATGAAGCCACTTTATTCGACGAGGTCGTCCGATCGACGCAAGAGTTATCTGAACTTGTCGAGACGCCGATTCGATACTTTGCGTTCCCTTTTGGGCAACGAGTCCACCTCAATCGTCGCGGCGCCGAACTTGCCCGCCAGCACGGCATCCAAGGAGTCTGTTCGGCTTATGGGGGATTCAATTTCCCGGGGGATGAACCGTTTCATCTGCAGCGGATACACGGTGATCCACGTTTGTCACGACTTCAGAACTGGCTGTCATTCGATCAACGTGTCGTGCGCATTCCCCGTTTTCGACTGGGAGTAAGTTGACCATGTCCTCTCCTTCAATGCTCGATCGTCCAGCGGCGATCTACACGGAGTCGCATTCCACCACTCAGGCCCGACGACTGCGGATGGCCTTTGTGATAACGAGCATGCCAATCGGCGGCGCCGAAACTCTACTTTTTAATCTGGTGCAACGCCTTCCTAGCCGGCAGGTCGATCCCATGATTGTCTGCCTGAAAGACAAAGGAGAATTGGGGGTGCGGGCAACCGATTTTGTACCTGTCGTGGATCGCTTGATTCATCACAAGTATGACCTAGGCGTATTGACACGGCTGCGGTCCTTGTTCCGAAAACATGCGGTGGACGTCGTGGTGACGGTGGGGGCCGGGGACAAAATGTTTTGGGGGCGGATCGCCGCGCGGTGGGCCAAAGTCCCCGTGGTCTGTTCGGCTCTGCATTCGACGGGTTGGCCGGATGGCGTCAGCTGGCTCAATCGGCTGTTGACGCCCATCACCGACGGGTTCATTGCCGTGGCCCAGCAACATGGCAGGCATCTGCGAGAAGCCGAACGATTTCCAGCTGACAGAGTGTTTGTTATTCCTAACGGTATCGATACGGATCGCTTTGTGTATTCCCGGTCCAGTGGTGAAAACTGGCGACAACGTTTGGGAATTGACCGAGAAGCACCGGTTGTTGGCATTGTGGCGGCTCTCCGCCCCGAGAAGAATCATGAAATGTTCTTGCAGGTGGCGCGGCGGATTGCCGACCAGGTTCCCACATCGCGTTTCGTGATTGTCGGCGATGGACCTCAACGCGAAAATATTCAACGGATGTGTCAGGCCTGGTCGTTAACGGATCGCGTTACTTTGCTCGGATCGCAATTGGATATCCCCGGCATCCTGTCGATGATGGACATCTTCGCGTTGACTTCCCATAACGAAGCCAGCCCGGTGTCCATCATGGAAGCGCTGGCTTGTGAACGTCCAGTCGTGGCGACGCATGTGGGATCGGTGGACGAATTGGTTCTGCCGAACGCGACCGGTCTGCTGACCCCGCCTGGCAATGCCGAAACGTGTGCTGCGGCCTGTCTGAGCCTGCTCGCCAATCCCAGCGCTCGCAGGCGACTGGGGATCGCCGGCCGGCAGGTTGTCGTACGAAAGCATTCATTGGATTCGATGGCCGATGGTTACGCCGACCTTGGCCGCCGTTTGTGGCTGGCAAGGCTGGGAAACGGAACCAGCTAAAGCGCTTCCGATTCCACCGAGTCTGATTCGATACCACATCTCCGACCAGCCCCGGGCGGCGTGTCGGAGGCGGATCGACTTTGTTCATTGAAGTTCCGCAGCTGCAGGGTACCAACCCCAAGAGAAATCGGCAGTGCAGGCGGCCTTACCGCTCATTGGATGAACGGCGTGATGCGGTTACGATAGTGGTCGCAGCACAGCATGATGGAGCCCCAGTTTAAGAAAAATCGCATGAAGCAGGTTTCCATAAAAATCTTGGTGGGGTTGGCCAAGTTCTTTAGCGGGGCGACCATTCGTTGGGTTGGTTGCGAACCGGACAGCTGCCAACGAGTTTACTTTGCCAACCACACGAGTCATTTGGACGCTTTGATTTTGTGGGCTTCGCTGCCGCGAACGCTGCGCGCCATCACGCGGCCGGTGGCCGCCGGTGACTATTGGTTGGGCGGCCCGATACGGCGCTACGTTTCTGGACTGTTCAACCCGCTACTGATCGACCGCGAAAAAGTCCGGGTGCACAATAGCCCGATCGACATGATCTTGCGGGAAATCGGCAACGAGTATTCAATCATTGTGTTTCCCGAGGGTGGACGTAGCTTGACGGGTGAGGTTGGAACGTTCAAAAGTGGATTGTACTACATTGGCAAAAAACGTCCCGATCTGGAATTGATGCCGGTCTATTTGGATAACATGAACCGGATAATGCCCAAAGGCGAGTTCCTGCCATTGCCATTGTTGAGTTGCATTACGATCGGACCACCGATCTGGTTGGATCCGGATGAGGACAAAAACACTTTCTTGATGCGGGCGCGACAAGCCGTGTTGGATTTGAAGGAAGCATAACCTGACCATGGATTTCGACTCCACGAATTCGATATCGCGCCTAATCCCAGGAACACTGGTCGCAGCGCTCCTGGACGCGAACGCCGTCATTTTATTGTTGGCTGTCCTGGGCGTTCTGGCGGGGTTGGGAACTGCCGGGCAAATTTTGCGGCGCCAGTCGCGGGTACAGGTAGACTCCGCCATCATCCGCACGTTCAACAACCGAGTAGTCGCGTGGTTGACAACCTGCGTCGTATTGTCGGTGACCATGATGTTCGATCGCTGGGTGACGGTAGTCTTTTTCGGGCTAATGTCTTTTTGGGCGTTGCGCGAATTCATCACGATGACGCCGACTCGGCGCGGAGATCACCGCACGCTGTTCTGGTTGTTTGTGATCTTTACACCGGCACAATATGTATTGGTCGCTTTGGACGCGACGAATGTCTATACGGTCATTATCCCGGTTTATGCGTCCCTGTTCATTCCTGCCCGCATTGCGTTCACGGGAGAGACCAAACGATTCCTCGAACGCACCGCTAAGATCCAGTTTGGCTTACTGATCTGCGTTTACGCTCTGAGCCACGCGCCGGCCCTGTTGTATTTGCAATTAAAATCCTGGGACGCCGTATCGCGCGAGTATTTGCCATGGCAAGGTAGCCAAGCGGGACTGCTGCTTTTCTTGGTAGTCATGGTTCAAGTCAGTGACATGTTGCATTTCGTATGGGACCGCTTGGGAGGGCGACATGTGATCGCAGCAGATGTCAATGCCACCCGATCCTGGGAAGGCCTAATGGGGGCGGCCTTCGGTTCCGCCTTTGTGGCGATCATCATGCAATGGTTGATTCCTGTGACGCCTTTTCAGTGGTACACCGCCGGATTGATGGGGTTGCTGATCAGCGTGATGGCGTCGTCGGGCAGTATGACCCTCTCGGCCATCAAGCGAGATCGAGGGATCAAAGACTACGGCACGTTGGTCCAAGGGCACGCGGGCATACTGGATCGCATCGATTCCATCTGTTTTGCGGCGCCGATTTTTTACCATGTGACGAAGTATTTTTTGCAGCTTCCACCTGCCGAAGTGGTGGCCTCCAGTGCGTCCTGGATGGCGGGCTGCTAAATGAGTGAGCTGGCGTCGATCATCCAGCGGCATGGTTGGGAATTGCCGGGACATCAACTCGCGGCGTTGGAACGCTATTGCCAGGCGCTGTGGGAATGGAACACGCACATCAACCTCACTCGCCACAGTGACTTCGAGTCCTTTGCGGCTCGCGACTTGGTGGATACGTTGCAATTGTCACAGCTTTTGCGACCGAATGAAGTCGTTTTGGACGTCGGCTCTGGCGGCGGAATTCCT
>JACTND010000141.1 GCA_014584305.1 Planctomycetota bacterium
AGCGCCGCGATGTCCCCCGCGTTGATTGCATGGATCAGTTCCATGTATCTGGCTTTGGGGGGGCAACAGACATTGGGACTCGGTGGAGCCACCTTCGCCCGGCTCGGTCTGGCGGCGATCGTGATGGCCGTGCCGACATTCTTGATGGGAGGAACGTTGCCGGCCGTCGTGCGGTCCGCGACTCCGCGGCGCGACTTGCGGCGGCGAGGCTTGGGTATGTTGTACGGTGCAAACACGATGGGCGCGGTCCTAGGCAGCGCCGCCGCTACGTTCTATTTCTTGGAAACCTACGGTACACGGTGGACGTTATGGAGCGGATGTTGCCTGGGCCTGTTGGCGGGAACTTTGGCGATTATCAAGTCGCGCCAGATTCTATTGCGAACTGATGACGACGTCGACGAGGAAAATCCGCGCGCCCTCGCGGACATCTCCCAAGCCTCCAGTGTCGGCACCCGATCAGGCGTTGCCAATACCGGGTTGATTTACGTGACCGCGGGCGTTGTGGGCTGTGCCTTTTTTGCTTTGGAGATCGTGTGGTATCGCATGTTGGCGCCGATCTTGGGAGGAACGACCTACACGTTCGGGTTGATTTTGTGCATGGCGCTGGCCGGCATCGGATTGGGCGGCCTGTTGTATCACTTGCTGTTTCGGTTCCTGCGACCGACGATGGGCGCTCTCGCCGTGACGTTGGCATGCGAGGCTTGTTTGGCCGTTGTTCCCTATGCGCTCGGGGATCAGTTGGCGATTTGGACCGGTGGTTTGACGCAAGCGGCTCAAGGTTTCGGCGCTTTGGTTTGGGGATGGGTCTTGATTGCCGGAATCGTGGCTTTGCCGGTGGCCTTGGTGAGCGGCGTCCAGTTCCCATTACTGATTGCGCTGTTGGGCCAAGGTCGATCGGCTGTCAGTCGCCACATCGGGACGACGTATGCGTGGAATACCGCCGGGGCCATCGGCGGATCGCTGTTAGCCGGTTTCGGTGGTTTGCCTTGGCTGGGGGCGTTAGGGTTATGGTGCGCCGTGGCCATCGCGCTGGCGCTGATGGCGATAGTCGTACTGGCGTTGGCGGTCCGCCAAATACCGTCGATGGTGGTCGCCAGTTGTTTTCTGGCGGTCGCTGTCGGATGTATGTTCGCGACTGGTCCCACATCGGCTTGGCGGCACAGCGGCATCGGCGCCTCGCGGACCTATGTACCTGTTGACGACGCCAACCAACTGCGGCAATGGGCCAATGGACGGCGGCGGGCCGTGATCTGGGAGGCGGACGGCATCGAGTCGAGCGTCGGATTGGTGACTCACGATGGCTTGTCGTTTTTTGTGAACGGTAAAAATGACGGCAACGCTCTGCGCGACGCACCGACCCAGATGGGCATGGCTATTTTGGGAGCCGTTCTGCATCCCCAACCGACCAATGCGCTAGTGATTGGCTTAGGGACCGGTGAGACGGCGGGTTGGCTGGCCGAGATGCGCGGGATCGAGTCGGTGGAAGTCGTCGAAATCGAGCCGGCCGTCGATGAAATGGCGCGCCGCACACGACGATTGAACTGGGATGTATTAAACCATCCGCGCGTCCGCAGAATTTATAACGATGCGCGGGAACATATTCTGACTGCTCGCCAAGACTATGACGTAATTATTTCCGAGCCTTCGAATCCCTATCGCGCCGGCATTGCCACGCTCTACACGCAAGAATTCTATCGCGCGGTGTCGAACCGTTTGCGGGACAATGGCGTGTTCGTTCAATTTGTGCAAGCTTACGAAATCGATGTGGAGACTGTCGAAATTGTGCTGGCGACCATTCGTTCGGTGTTTCCCCATGTGGAAGTCTGGCAAACCGGCCGTTCGGATATGCAGTTAATATGCTACAAGCGAACCGTTACCTATGACGCGGAGGAGATGGCGCGCCGACTGGAGTGCCCGCAGGTGCGCGAAGCGATGCGCCGCGCTTGGCACACGGAGGGCGTCGCCGGGTTTTTCACGCAACTCGTGGCGTCGGCCAAACTGGCGGAAGACATCCACAGCCGTCCGCACAATATTCTCAATACGGACGATCGCACGGTACTCGAATACCGGTTTGCCAAAACCGTGGGGATGATGACGCCGTTCTCTTTGGATGCCTTGCGGGTGCAAATGGCTGGCGCGGGTCTGCATCGCGTGCCATTTTCAGGGCCCGGGCCCGATTGGGAGTTGGTGGAACTATTGCAGCACGAAACGAGTCTCATGCACCGCAGTTTTTTCCAAATGTCGCTGGTCACCGGCGCGGAGCAGAGAAAATTGGCGCAAGCGTTTCACCATTACGACCAACAGGATTACGCGGCCACGGTAGCCGTCTGGCCAGCGGCGTATCGATCGCCGCGCAGCGATGTGCAGCTGTTCGTGTTGGCGCATGCGTTGGCGGAAATGGGGAACGATGATTGCTTGACTTTGATCGCCGAGGCGACCTCGCGTCGTCCCAAGGAATGCGCTGCGGTGCGCGCCATTTACCACTATCGAAATGGGGCGATTGCTGCGGCGGCCGAGGAATTGACGACCTTGTTCCAATTGTTGCACAGCGATCCCTGGATGATGACGGTATTCCTGGATCCGGCCTTAGTGACAGCCGTTGAAGTCGCGCGCGCGGACGCCGAAAGTGCGACCCGGCTG
Source organism: Planctomycetota bacterium (assembly GCA_014584305.1). Taxonomy (GTDB): domain Bacteria; phylum Planctomycetota; class Planctomycetia; order Pirellulales; family Pirellulaceae; genus BJ22. Next base: position 2,641 of record JACTND010000141.1, read on the forward strand.
GCGACCGCTCTCGCCAATACGTTCGCCGAATATCGTTACGAACCCTACCGCGAACAAATCCGGATTCGCGTCGCGCAACACGCGAGCGAAACAGTCTTGGCGGCTGCCTTCGACGCTTTGGAACCCCATCCGGAATGGACGGAGGAAATGTTGAGCGCTCGAGCGGCAGCCTATCGGGCCGTTGGTCACCCGTTGGCAGCGCAAGCGGAAAAAGACTGGCAGTGGTTCCAACGCCACAAGCAATCGCCTGCAGAACAGCAACCCTGACGGCCAAACCAGAGATCGATGTCAGCGACGGAATACTATCCTCTGCAGTTTGTTCCCGTGTTGCAGGACTATGTTTGGGGCGGTACCCAATTGCATGCGCTATTCGGTAAGGGCGCGCATGATGGGCCCTGGGCCGAAAGCTGGGAGATCGTGGACCACGTCAAAGCACAGAGCGTGGTGGCCAACGGTCCATGTCAGGGGTGGACGCTGCGCCAACTGATGGAGCGGTGGGGACCATCCCTTGTCGGCGACGATGTGTGGCAAACCATTCATCGCCCTCAGATCCCCAGTCCCTTACGCGGCCGGTTTCCGCTCCTTTTTAAATTCCTCGATGCGCGTTGGGACTTGTCCGTTCAAGTCCATCCCAACGACGCTCAAGCCGCCTTGCTCGATCCGCCCGATCGCGGAAAGTCTGAAGCGTGGTTCGTTTTGCACGCGCAGGCGGGGGCGCGCATGTATGTGGGGACGAACCCGGGTGTGACACGCGCCGATTTTCTTCGCGCCGTTAATGCCGGAACCGTCGCCGATCTGTTGCACACATTGGAACCGCGGATCGGCGATTGCATCTACGTCCCTGCGGGTACTCCCCACGCCATTGGGGGCGGACTTGTGATTGCCGAAATCCAGCAGGCCAGCGACACCACCTACCGTGTCTTCGATTGGAACCGAGTCGATGCGGCTGGAAACTCGCGACCCCTGCACGTACAGGAGGCAATTGACGCAATCGACTTCGATCGGGGGCCGGTCAACCCGCTGCCGCCACCGGAGGATCCGCACTCTCCGGTCGTCGAGCTGCTCCGGGTGCCCTATTTTCGCATTCGACGTTGGAAACCGTCTACGACTGTGACGTTGGACTCCGCAGGCAGCTTTCGGATCCTGTCGATTGTCGCCGGTTCGTGCGACATGCAGGGTGATTGGGGACAGCTGGCGCTGACCTGCGGGAATACCGTGTTGGTGCCGGCAGCTTTCCGGTCAGTACAACTCGTGCCGCGCGGGGAGTGCCAGCTGTTGGAGTTCTCACCGGGCAACGAGTCAATTTAGTTGGACAGCGCCATGTGCAGTTCCGTCCATGGAATTCCGATCGACCAACGACTCTCACGAGTTTATCTCGTGGGTAGAGCCATTTGCAGCTTAGTGAGGCAATTGCCGCCATCACCCCGTAAAGCGGCGCACGTTAGGACACAAGTTAGGACAGACACACATTATTTGAGACTTTTGGCCACCGATGGCAATCAACAATGATTGGGCAGCGATAGAAGCAGCACCGCGCGTGACTCGGCTGGCTCCGTCTCCCACCGGCGCGCTGCATTTAGGAAACGCCTTCGCGTTTGCCTTGACCTGGGCCATCGCCCGGCAACGGGGTTGGCGCGTGGTGCTGCGCATCGACGATCTGGACGGACCGCGTATCAAGCCGACGGCGGCTCAGGGCGCCATAGAGACGTTGCGCTGGATGGGAATCGATTGGGACGACGGCCCGCACTACGAGTCGTCGTGGTTGCCTGAGTACAGGGACCGTTTACAGTTGCTGGCACATAAAGGTTGGATATACCCATGCCGCTGCACACGCGCACAAGTCCAAGCGGCGGCGCTCAGCGCACCGCACAACGATACGCACGAGTTGACGTACCCAGGCACCTGCCGACCGCAACAACTAACGTCTATCGATTTTTATGACCCCCAGTTCGACGGGGCCGCCTGGCGATGTCGCGCGCCGCAAGAACCCGTTGCATGTGCGGACCAGCTCTTCGGGCCGCAATCGATCGACGTTGCCGGCCAAGTGGGTGATTTTCTGGTGGCCACGAAAGACCGGCAAGCAACCTATCAATTGGCGGTCGTCGTGGACGATCACTTGCAACATGTTACCGACGTGATCCGCGGAGTGGATTTGTTGCCTTCTACGGGACGTCAGATCGCTTTGCACAACTTGTTGGGTTTCGAAACGCCCACGTATTGGCATACGCCCTTAATTGTTGGCCCGGATGGATTGCGATTGGCCAAGCGGCATGGCGACACACGCGTCGAGTCCTATGCGCACAGCGGGGTGTCGGCGAACCGAATCATTGGGCTGTTGGCATATTGGGCCGGTGCGATGGCTGAGCGGTGCCCTTGTACGCTGGAGGAATTACGCGATAGTCTGCGGCTCGACAGATTGCCGCGCGCCTCGATCGTGTGCGGCCCCGCGGATCATCAATGGCTGTTGGAGGGAGCGCGCCGATGAGTGAAGAACCAATTCTCGTGACAGGCTGCGCTGGGTTTATCGGTGCCCGGACTGCGGAGATTCTCCTAGACGATGGCTGTACCGTATTCGGCATCGACAATCTGAACGATTATTACGACGTTCGGCTGAAACAGTATCGATTAGAGCGACTACGGCACCGCACAGGGTTTCAGTTTGCGGAATTGGATATTGGCGATAAACCGGCAGTGGAAGAACTGTTCGCCGGCCGTTCTTTTCGCGCGGTGATCAATTTGGCCGCGCGCGCCGGCGTCCGCTACAGCATGATCGCTCCACAAGTCTATGTGCAGACTAACGTGTTGGGGAGCGTCAACCTGCTGGAAGCCATGCGCCGGTCCGGAATCAAAAAGTATGTGTTGGCCTCGACGTCGTCCTTGTATGCTGGCCAGCCTATGCCGTTTGTGGAAACGCTCCCGGTCAACGAGCCGATTTCGCCCTACGCAGCCACAAAGAAAGCGGCCGAAGTGATGGCCTACACGTATCACCACTTGTTTGGGATCGACGTCACCGTGCTGCGGTATTTCACCGTCTATGGTCCGGCGGGACGACCCGACATGAGTTACTTTCGCTTCATTCGCTGGATCGATACCGGGCAGCCGCTCGAGTTGTTTGGTGACGGCGGCCAAAGCCGCGATTTCACGTATGTGGATGATATCGCCCGCGGTACGATCGCCGGGCTGCGGCCATTGGGTTTTGAAGTCATCAACTTGGGAGGGGGGCAAGAACCGCACCGCATCGCGGAGATGGTCTCGATCTTGGAAAGGCTGTTGGGAAAACGGGCCGTGATCCACCAGCAGGCCGCTCACCCTGCCGACGTTACAGCTACTTGGGCGGATATCGCCAAGGCCAATCGCTTGCTCGATTGGCGCCCGACGGTGACTTGGGAAGATGGCTTGCAGCGAACCGTTGCGTGGTATCGGGACAACCAGCCGTTTTCACGAAGTATTGAGTGGACGGGGAGGCACCGCTGATGAACGCTCATTAGGGAGAAGGAAAGAGAATGCGTGTACAACAAAAAAGTGCAACGAGAAGGATCCCCATTTTTGGTCACCCGCGGCTAAAAGTTGGATGTCCCCTTGTGCTCCTGACCAGGGGAAGTGCTCCCGGCTTTCCCGGGAGATCATTTGGAAGATCTCCACGGCGTTGAATTGCCAAGATCGCGCATCGTTCTGCAATTCGAGGTCCCCTGTTCGTTATCGAGTATCCTCGCGCATTGGCCACGCGCCACCGGAGCACTTCAACTCGGTTACTTGTTTTCCAAACCCGGGATACTCTCCGCACCAGCGGGGACCGAAAAGTTCGCACCTTCGAAGGCGCTGCCGAGCTCCTCATAGCGGCCGCCTAAATACCGAGCCAAAAACGCTTCGGTGACGGCGAAGAAGCTAATATTATTCTCCGGGCGATCGAAACCGTGCCCTTCTTCCGGATACAACAGATACGTTACGGGAATTCCATGCGCCTGCATGGCGGCGACTATCTGATCCGATTCCGCTTGTTTCACGCGGGGATCTTGGGCACCCTGACCAATCAACAACGGCTTCCGAATCTGATCGACCCGAAACAGCGGCGAGCGGCTTTCCAAAAACTGGCGGCCCTCTTCCGTCCGATAGTCCCCGACCCGCGTTTGCATCAACGACATGATCGGCATCCAATACGGAGGCGGGTTCTCCATCAACGTTACCAAATTGCTGGGGCCGACGATGTCCACCCCGCAGGCAAAGACATCGGGTGTGAACGTCAATCCGACCAAGGTCGCGTAACCACCATAACTGCCCCCCATGATGGCCACTTTGTCGCGCTGGGCAATCCCTTCCGCAATGGCCCACTCGACGGCATCGATCAAATCGTCGTGCATTCGCCCAGCCCATTCCCCATTAGCTGCGTTGATAAATGCTTTGCCAAATCCCGTGCTCCCTCGATAATTGACGGCCAGTACGGCGTAACCTCGGTTCGTCAACAATTGGTGCAAGGGATCAAATCCCCATTCGTCGCGCGCCCAGGGGCCACCATGCACCAGCAATACCATCGGCAACGCTCGATCGGGGCGACCGGAGCGATCCGGATCATGCCAGGGTGGCAACGACAGGTAGCTTACCAACTGCAATCCATCGCGCGCGGGAATGATGGCCGGGTGCATTTCGGCCAAGCTCAGCGATTCCATTTCCGGGCGATGACTGAATAGAAACGAAGTTTGTTTGGAGTCCCGGTCGTACTCATAGAATCGCACGGGACCATCGGCCACATAATACATGACTGTCCACAAACGATCGTCCAAGGTTCGGCTGGCTACCTGGAACTCTCCCGGATGGGCGGTCCGCAACACATCGAGGTCGGCTTGAATGGAATTATCGAGCACATGCCAGGCTTGGCGATCGTAGGTGTAGGCCACGGCCTGAATGTGATTGTCGACGGGATGCGTCATCACGTCGCTGACATCGGCGAGGTCGGATACAAACAAGGTTTCTTCCCGTCCACTTGTGAGATGTATCGAACGCAAGGCCGCGGTATTTCCTTGCCGACTGTCCATCATGAACATCGTGTCGCCGGTCTTATCCAACCCTAACGGCGACGTCGTCATCGCATCTTCCGGAGCGACGTCGATCAAAGGCTCCCAGTCGAGCGCGTCATCCTTGGCTTTCAATAGCAGTGTTCCCCCAGCCGGTGTAAATGTGATTGCCACGCGGAGCCGGTAATCGTCATCGGCCAAGAAGCCAACAAATTGATTATTCTCGTAGATCAATTCGCGCTGACCGGTGGGAATGTGGACGCGATAAACATCGTGGAACCAATGCTGGTCGCGATCATTGATTCCCACTAGCAGCGACTCGGGATGCCGGTGGCTGATGCCAAGCACTTGCGCTCGAATCTGCTCGAGCGGAGTCAAATCCCGTAGGTCCCCAGTTTCCAGATCGACTGCGTAGAGGTGAAAGTCCTCGTCTCCGTTATTGTCCTGCAAGTAGAGAATATGTCGATTCGTATAGGCCCAGAAGTACTGCGAAATACCTGTCGTCCGGTCATTGGTCACCGGCCGCGCAGCAGCCAGGTTACCGCGAGGCGCGACATAGACGTTCATCACTCCGTCGCGTGGAGCCCGAAAAGCCAGCCACTTTCCGTCGGGACTCAATCGCGGGGAAGCGCGCTCCGGATTGCCAAACAAAACGCTGCGCGGAATCAAGTCTTGAGCGACCAGCGGCCGACTTGTGTCGATGAATGTCACGATGCCTCCCAACCAAACGGATAAACAGACCAATCGGTTCATATTTCTCTCGATGCAATGCACTCGGCGGACGCGTCCCTTGCCGCACCGAACACGGCATGGGCACATACCAAAACGCCCTGATTCTATGCGTTTTCACAGGTCTTCTCAACGGTTGGCCGGAAATTGCTCTTGATCGCCGCCACGGATTTCACCACAATTCCCCGCCCCCAGCGGCGCACATGTGAACTAATGAGAAACAAACGATTCATGAAGCGAGCCGAGAATGCGAACCCGCCACTGTCGCCGCGCGGACCAATCCGTCGGCTGTTCGTGCTCGTACTTGTTGGCGGCCTGTTGATGGGCTGCCGCGCGTTTCAACACGACGGCCCTCCCGACATTCACGCCCACGGAGACGCGATTCCCAACCCGTTGCAAGTGCCCCTGATCGACCGCGACTTGATCATGGACATTGTCTCCGAAGAGTTGGATGATTATTTTCGCATCTACCGCGAGGAGCGGGTCCGTTTGGTGGATCATATTTTGACCGAAGGCTGGATGGAAACGCATCCGCAGATCGGCGCAACCTATTTGGAACCGTGGCGCCGGGACTCATTGCCCGGTTTCGAACGGGCCCATGCCACGTTGCAGACTGTGCGGCGGTTCGCCAAAGTCCGCGTGATTCCCAGCCGCGATACGTATTTCATCGAGTTGGCGGTATTCAAGGAACTGGAAGATTTGCCCAACCCGCAAAACGCCAGCGTCACTAGCCGACTGTTGCGTTTCGACAACTCGCTCGATTCCGACCGCGAAGAACAGCCGATCACGCCCCCCAATCGCGGCTGGATACCGCAAGGTCGCGACTTGCAATTGGAACAGAAAATCCTCAGCAACATTCAAACGCGCGCCCTCGAAGCCTGCGGCCACAATTGATGGTCTGATTGGTGCCTGTCCGTTGAGCTTCCGCCTGCCCCAGCACCACAACATCGCTGGTGAATGCCTGACGGCGCTGCGCGAAATCGCTACTGGGTCTCGGCGTTCAGGTCAATATCACGGCCAACCGCGAATGGAGCGCCACGGAACCGGCCGACTTTACTTACCTCTTGCAACGAACCAAAGCCATCAGCGCGTAAGCCGTGCCGTACTGCTTGTGGTAACTGTACAGCGGATAATCCCACCATGCGCCGTCCGGTTGTTGGCGGTCAATCATCAATCGGGCCAGCATGTCTTGGTACGGCGCCCGCTCGTCGGCGGGCAAGACCTCGATCACCTGACCGGCATAATAGTGTCCGTAATAGTAAAAGTATCCGGAGACGTACATCCAGGACTCGTGCGGGATCGGCAACTTGCGCCCCCGATCGAGCCAGCCGTTGCGGACATATAGCCGGATCAGCCATGTTTTCAGGACGTTGTCTGTAATTGCCTCTTGACCCCACAAGCGCAGCGCCAGGTTGCAACTCTGGCTGCGGGCCAAGCTGCCTCCGGGGAAATTGATCTCCATCATCGGTCGCGACTTGAGGTATTCGCCATAGAGATATGCGAAATCCGGCCGTTGCTGGCGACGTGTCGCGGCCAAGGCCCGTTCCAACGTCTTCTCATTCAAACGGAAACCAGCATGTCGCGCTTCATAAAACGCAATCAAGACGGTTGCATTGACGAACGAGATGGAACTGGATGTCGGTTTCCGCGCGCCCCATTCAAAATCGTAGTATCCCCAACCGCCATCCACCGACTCATAGCGATCCAAAAAATCGAGTTGGCTCCGCACAAGGCCGTCCAATTCTGAAATGACTTCGGGAGGCATTCCCGGCCGTGCGCGCAAACGCAACAGCGCTCGAATGGTATAGGCATGGCTCCACACGTTGTAAATGGCGATGCTGTCAGCGCGTTTGACACGGTGTACATTCGCGACCAACCAAGCGCCGGCGCGATCGAGTGCTTCCGCGATCCGCGGGTCACCGTTGTCGCATTCGCACAACGCCGATACTGCCAAACCGGTCGTGGCTGCGCGGAACGCCAAGTGAGCGCCGGGTACCGGCGCAAAGACCTCAAAGTCTCGAGCCGTGACATGGGAGCCCCAGGAGCCGTCCCGATTCTGCGTTTTCAATAGGAATTCGACGCCGCGACGGAGCGATTCGTCAACTTGCTCCGCCGTCGGCGGATCGACCTCCGGAAGCGGAGGGACCTCGCTAAAGTCGAAGGGATCAGCCAGTACACGCGACGGCGATGCCTGATCCTCAAGCGGCTTACCGGCAGGGTCATCTTGCCAGCCGCACCCTGGACGGGGCCCGCTACCAACCACCAGTGCAACGGCTAATGCAAATGGCAAGAATTGGCGACACGTCATTTGGGCTTCTCCAACAACACGACGTCGCCGACGTGGAGACCATTTTCTACCAACGTCTTCTCGTTTTCCGATAAGCCCGTGCGCACGCTGCGCCGCTCCGGACCGCGATCGGTTTTCAAATACACGTAGGAATTGAACCCGTCATCGCTGAAGATGGCTTTGCTGGGCACGGTAATCGCCTGCGGATTCTCCAGTACGCGAATCTTGACGTCGCATTTGGAGCCTGGAGCCAACAACAGGCTGAGGTCAGGATCGACCAAAGCGACGGCGCAGTCGAATCCACCGGACGGTAAGGGGAAAGCGCCGATCTCCTGTACGGTTCCCGGCAGGTGCGTTGTGCTGTTTGCTTTGGGAATCGTAACCGCCGGTTGGCCAGGTCGCGCGACTCGGCTCATGTCTTCGGGTAGATCGGCACGAATGCGGCGCGGGCCGACCGTGACGATCGAACCGATAATCTGATCGACGTTGACGGTGTCGCGCGGTCGCCATTTTCGTGCGCCGGTCAACGCGCCGCGGTCAAACTCACCATAGACAAACGTTCCCGATGCGGGGGCGGTCACATGCAGCCGGTTACCTTCCTCTGCGAATTCTTCAAAGTCTCGTACCGTGTTGGCAAACTCCATTTCCGTTTTCTGCCATTGGAGCTGCCTCCGTTTTTGGCTGGATTCTCCCACGCGAATTTGATTCTCCAAACGCGCTTTCTCCAGTACAAACGTTACCTCGCGTTGCTTGAATTCGCGCGGCAGAATGTCTTCCAATTGCCGCCGCGTCGATTCGCGGGATTGCTCGTAGTAAAATTCGCTTTGCTCCACGCTCCTTCGCGTGCGGCGCAGGACGAGTTCTTCCGACTCCTCGACGAGTTCGTCTTCTAAATACATCTGTTCGAGTTGCCGCAACTCCTCACGCTGATCCTCCAAATACGCCGCCTGCCACTCTTGCGATTTCTGTGTGGATTCGATCTGACGCGGGAACTCGACGTCCAAGTAATAGCGTCGGTCGGCCTCTAAATGTTCCAAGCGGTCGCGAAGTTGCGCCAATTCCAGCTGTTGTGCTTCCATCTCGCGACGATATTCCAATTCGGCAATTTCGTGAGTCAACCGCGCAGCCTCCATATCCAAGCGTTTCAAATCGTACTGCCGCTGAAAGTCCTTGGTATCCAACCACATGACCACATCGCCCACGGACACGTGCGTGCCGTCGGGAATCACGCGATCGACTTTAAGTGTTGTAAAATGCTTGAAGTCGGCGCGTAGTTCAACGATCTGGGTCGCCTCGACATTCCCTGTAAGAGAAACGTACTTGATGAACTCTTCCTGCTTGACCGTGTACGTGGGCGGATCATCGGCAGCCGAGTTGCTAGAAGCCCAACAGATCGCAGCCAGCGCCGCGACGAGAACGCGAACAATCATGTGGTGTAACTCCTCGAATCAACAGCTCAATTCAACACGAAGAACCGGGACTCATGTATCTTACACTCTCCGTGGCGATTGCAAGCAATGGGAACAGGAGGCACGCCGTTAGAGATCCCCGGGTGCGGTTCCTTGGGCTTCCACGCGATTCGTCGATGACCCCTCCGCTCCGGATGCGATTCGCCAAAAATAACCGTAACGATTAGGAAAAATGGATGCCCGATAAAATCGCAAACTGGCGACATTTCCGTTTCGTAACGAAAAATAGAAATGCGCCCAGGGATCAATCGAACTAATTGATATACACCGGAGTTCAGTCGTCAAAATGGCGGAATCCACGTACAAAGTCGCCCGGAATTTGGTGCAAGACCTGTTTCAACCCAAACCCTGGATTTATTGGACGGATTTTCTCTTGTCGCTGACGGTAGCCTATACGGCCGCCATCCTATTCATCAAAGTTCCCGGTCAGCCCTGGCAATTGTCGATCTTGTTTTACGGAATTGCCATTGTGGCACTGTACCGAACGAGCCTTTTTATTCACGAGCTCAGCCACCTCGGGAAGAATGCGGTCCCCGGATTTGCGACAGCTTGGAATATTCTCGCCGGCATTCCCATGCTGCTGCCATCGTTCTTTTATGAAACCCATCGCGAACATCACAACACGCAGTATTACGGAACGGACCAGGATGGCGAATATTTGCCGTTGGCCAGTGGGCGCTGGCGCGATTTATTGGCGTTCATTGTCCAGCCGTTGTATCTGCCTATTCTGACGTTCGTTCGGCATCTGATTGTCACTCCGATCTCCTTTCTCCACCCGCGATTGCGGCGGTGGACTCTGGAACACTGGTCCAGTTTTGTTATCGACCTGCGTTACCGCCGCGAGATTCGGCCCCGTGATCCCCTCCGCTGGTGGGCGGTGATTGAGGTCGCCTGCCACCTGCGGGCCGTAAGCATCCTGGCACTTATCGCTTTGGGAATTGACCCTTGGTATGCGTTACCAATGATCTACCTGTTGGCGATAGGAACGTTGACATTGAACCACATTCGAACATTGGCGGCGCATCGGTATCGGAACGACGGGCAAGCTATATCATTGAACGAGCAAATGCTTGATTCGACCGACATTGCGGCTCGAGATCCGTTAACGCTGGCCCTGTGTCCGATTGGGCTTCGCTTTCATGCCTTGCATCACCTGTTCCCGGGGATGCCCTATCACAACTTGGGTCGGGCTCATCGGAGGTTAATGAGCCAGTTGCCAGCCGATCACCCGTATCGGCAGTGCGTTTATCCGTCGCTGTGGGCGGTCATTGGGGAACTCATCGCTGAAATCCACCGCAAACGAATAGAAAATGCCACCGATTCGTCAGAATCCTCGCCCCCACAATTGGCCGCCTGACCCTTACCGCACAGAACGTTACGACACAACAAACGACCAATTTCAGCAATTCGTAGGTGGCACTTTTTGGCTACTCGTCCAAAAGGCGTTCAATCATGTCGGCGACCGCCTTGTCACCTTGGGCGCCTTGCCAATTCAGTTCCCCTTGCCACCAGAATCGGATATAGCCGCGCCGGTCAATAAGATACACGGTCGGCCACATGGTATTACCCCATGCATCCCAGTTACGATTCTGCAAATCGACGAGCACGGGGTACTCCTGTTTGTTCTCGCGCGCGGCGGCGGCAATTTGTTGCACGTCGCGCTCGGCCTGGGTTTCCGGTGTTTGAATCCCGATGAGAACGACGTCGCGCCCCGCGAAGTGCTGCGCCCATTCGTTGTAAATCGGCAGGTTCCGCTGACAGTTGATGCATTGGAAAGCGTAGAAGTGAACCACGACCACCTTGCCGCGCAATTCGCGTAACGTCCCCGGAGCGTTGCCCACCCACCCATCAGTGACCAGAAGTTCTGGCGCCAATGGATAGATCCGCGTCAACCCAGAAAAATCAAATGGTTGACCAACCAACTCGGCAAGCCGCTCGGCCTGCGACCTAGTCAACAGCTTCATGCCTTGGGTTTTTTCCCGCTCCTTGGCCTGTTGGAAACGTTCCCCCAACTGCTCGGCTGGGCGACCTTGCCTGACTGCGGCATACCATTCCGTTTCCGCGAGATCCGTGGCTTCTGCCAAGGCGACCAATGTGCGCTGTTGATCGACGGTTAACGATAATTCAGCCGCCATCTCGGAGCGATGCAACATCCGCACACTTTGGCTCTGCATTTCCAATTGTTTCAAGCGCCGCGCTGCCTCGGGGGACCAGCGGTCCTCGACAATTCTGCGGACGCGGCTTTCCAATTCCTCGATGATCGGGCGCTGCTCGTTGCCCGGCAGGTTCCGCGATCGCCACCAAGTCCCATCAATGGACTCAAAGAGCTGTTCCAATTCCGCAATTTGGTCGTCACTGAGTCTCAGTTCGCGATGAATTTCCGGGGCGTGAACCAACGAAAGCAGAGTTTGTGGCACGGCAACTTCTGTGCGCGTCGCTGTGAATCGATCCGCAGTCACTTCGGACGCGGTGTTCATGAAGCTCCATCCACCAGCGATACCCAGTCCAAGCATCAGCACAAGCTCTCTCATGTCACATCCTCAGTCCCATACGAATGCCTCAGATTTCGATGTTGTTTGCTGACTTCATGTTACGACAACGTTCGGTGGAAGTGAAATAATCCGGCTGGGTGGAGTCGAATTATCCGACCCGCAGCGAGGAAATCAACTCCATCCGCATGACCGCCCGCGCGGACCAACTCGCCACTCCCCAACCGAGGACGACGATGATCGCAAAGATCGTCAACAATTGTCCCCAAGGGATGCTGGCCCCCCCGGCGAGTCCCTGGGGCAGAACGGCAACCAGGGCCGCAAGCAAGCCCAACGACAATCCAAACCCCAAGACAATCGCTTGTTCCAGCAACAACATGCGGAGCATCCGCGCCGGACTGAACCCAACGGCACGGAGCAATGCCAATTCCCTGCGGCGTTCGATGATGCTGCGCCACTGTACGGCCGCCAAGCCAAATGTGCCCAGCAACAACCCCAGCGCACCCAGCGTTTGAAAGGCACTCAAATACGTGTTTTGCACCGCCATCAAATCGCGTAACAAATCGAGACTACGGCGTGCGGAAAATCCTTGGTCCGACAGCCGATCGCGCAAAGTGCCGATCGCCGCCGCATCTGCGGCACCCGCTTCAATCAGGAACCAGCGATAACCGCTGATTTCTGGAAAGGACTGCTCGAACGCCGACTCACTGATCAAGATGCTCCCCTGCAAGATGCTGTTCTCGGTCATCGCGACCAAACGGAACGCGAGCTCCTGACCGGAATCCAGCTGGATCGCAAATTCCTGGCCGAGCGAATAGAGCTTCAAGCTATACACCGCGGTATTTTTGTCGATGACACAGGGGATCGGTTCACCCGGCGAACGTCGTTGCAACAACTGCCAAGGATTGCGGCGCTCACCTTCGGTTCGACCCAAATGCCCTGCCCAATGAAAGGGCGTAACGGAATCGCCGTTGTAACGAGCAATCCACTCGTCGGTCGCCCCCAAAATGCGCGGTCGTTGCGCTTGATAGGGATTGGTGCAACTGGCGTCGTCACCGGGCTTATAACGCCAAGCGTAGATGCGCACTGCCGGCGCCAGCAGGTGTTCGCGCCCCAGAATGTCCGCTTGGCCGGCCGGAGTGTTCAGATCAGCAAACAGCGGTTGAACTGTCTCCGCCAACCAATCGATACCGCCTGTGGCCGAATCTGTAGGCTTTAGTCGAAACGCGCTCAGCGCCACAATCAAGAAACTGGCCACCGCCATCAACCCCATGGACATCATGGACCGCATCGGCTTCCGCTTCGTATTCGACAGCGCCACACCCCACACTGTCATCGATGGAGCAGGCGGCCGCCGGTTGCTTTGTGAAAACAGAAAGAATTGGAGGGCGAACATGGCCGCGGCCAAAACAAGAAAGCCGGCCCCCATAAATGCTCCCGCTTGCGATTCGCCGCGCCACCGGCTGGCGCCAATGGCCAGCGCGATAGCGCCTGCCACCAAGACCACGGCTGCCAGTGCCGATATCCAACGTCGAAAACGTGTGTTGCCGCTGGCCGATTCCCAGCGGCCGGTCAACAACTCGCGCGCCGGCCGCCGACGAGCACGCATAATGGACCAAACCATCGTGCCCAAACAAACGGTCATGCTGGCGACGAACCCAAACAAGACATTCCGCCAAGACACATGAATTTCCAAAAAAGTCTGCCCCACAGCGCCAGACCACCAAGTCCGAAGTAAGGCGACAATGGTTGCCGCGTATCCAATGCCCAGCGCGATGCCGAGCAATCCGCCGCACACAGCCACGAACCCCCCTTCCCAAGTCAGCAAGCTAATCAAACGCCGGGCTTGAAAACCGACCGCCAAGAACAATCCCAACTGCTCGCTCCGTTGTTCCAGGCTCAGTCGGAACAACAGCCCCAACAGCAGCAACGCCGCGACAATAACAAAGGAACTCAGTCCGAGAAACAATCCGTCAAACGGAGTTGCGCCGCGCGATGCCGCCAGCCCTTGTTCCTTGACGCGCACCCACCGCAAGCCAAACAAATCCGATCGGTCGCGCCACAATTGCACCAGCGCCTGTTCCACGTCCTCCCGGGAGACTTCGATCGGAATCCGAAATCCGGTGGTGTCGCCGAATCGGCTGGACCACAAACTGCGGGCGGTGGCCAGGGAGACGAAACCTTTGGGTGTCGTGCGATGATGGTTCCAGTATTCGTCATCTGCCGGTCGAATACGTTCCGCAGTTTCAAACGGCAAATCCCAGCGATCGATCGACTCGGCGTCGGTTAATCCCGGAACTTCCGGCGTCAAATCGGGATCGTTGGCGCGCGTGGGAGGTTCATCAAACTGCGCGGGAGTCAACCCCACGCGCCGCCGATACTGATACGGCGCCACCGGTTCCACCAAACGGGCCACGGCGGCGACCGGCAGTTCGATCGTCTGTTCCACCAATTCCCCGCGCTGGGCTTCCGGCAAATAGAAACTGATCGATACTCGGTCTCCAGGTTGGGCCCCCAAGTCGCGCGCGGCCCAAGCATTCAAGATCAATTGATCGTCAGCCAAGTGAATGATGGGCGCACCATCATCCGTTTCCAAGGTAAATTCACTGCCGAAATCGAGGCCACTGACCATGGAGTACGGTATCGATTCCGCGAACCCTGGTCGAGGTTCTATCAATCGCAGGGTGTTAGCCAAGTAGGTGAAAACAGGTTGCGCCGCAGGTAAGCGTTCGGATATCAGCCGCGCCAAGTCACTGCGGAAAATTAGACGCTCGGTGGTCAAGCTGTGATAGGTGTAGGCGGTCCGCGACGCGCCTTGATCCCGATAATCCATCGAGACGGTCTTGAACGTCAAACCCAAGTCGAGCAACGACGGAGACAATTGCGACTGAGCGGCATTGCTCGCTGGTAAACCTGGCGGAAACTCTGAATGTTTGCCTGCTAGGAAAACGACGTTGATCGGCTCTGCGCCTTCCCAATGTGCCAGCGACGACTGCATCAATTCGTTCTGCAGGTACGGCAAATTGAGAAAAACCAAACGCGGTCGTTCGGGACTGGCGTGCAAGGCAAATTGCCCTAGGGCGTCATCGGGTACGATCCCGACCACGGGCAAGCGAACGAGGTTCTCCAACAAATCGCGCTTTTTCCCCAAGGCGCTGTCGCTGGGGAGGAGGCTCGGTTTGGGCACGCGAATCGTGAGGGCCGCGCCACCCGCCGCGATGTCGGTTGGCAACAATCCCAAATCTTCCGCCAAAGCGCGATTGATCAACACCTGGTCGTCGATCCAATCTCGCGGTGGTTGAAATGGGCGATTCGCCAGATTCCAAAATGTCGGTTCAACACCGAGCACCGACACACCCGTTGCGCGCCCACGCGCCGGTCCGTCACTCCTTTCCACGGTTGCACTGGGAAACCAGATTCCCGGCTCCGCCCGGACATAATGACTCTGAAACATCTCGTTCTCTGCCAAGCGCCGCGCCAGCTCGCGCGAGAAAAAATGCTCGCCAATCAGGATGTCGTCCACGCGCTCGAGTCGCCGCAAAGTCAAATCGCGCAAGCTGCCGCGCATACTGCTGCCGACGACCAGGGCACCGACCAAAGTGGCCGTGACGGCGGACACGGCCAGTGCCACACCGATATGGCTGCGCCAAAACCAGCGGGTCGTGGTCCACGCGATGTGCAGCAAGCGTTTCATGAGGGGGTCGATCCGCGCGACCGTTTCCACACGGTCAACTGCTGATGGTGCGCGTCGAACTCAGCTCGATCGGGAGTCAGAAGTTCCAACCACCAATCGACGCTTCTCACCGTGCGATGGAGGTTGTCGCCAAAGCGATCGACGGTGCCCGACGGTCGAACCGAGACCGAGCCAAACCATAATCCGCTCGGGCGCAGCACGCGCTCCATTTCCCGCCACACGCCGACAATATCCGCTTCGTCCAAATGTTCCAGCACATCGAAACACGTTACCAATTGGAAAAAATCATCGGCAAACGGCAGGCGATTGCCTTCGAGAAACACGATACGATCGCCGGCTTCCATTCCCGGAATTGTCGCCACGCGCTGTTGCGCCAGCGCCACCGCTTGATCACTGATATCCGCGCCCCAACATTGAAACTGAAAAGGCCGTCGGGCCAGCAGTTCCACGACGAAACCGGCTCCGCAGCCGACATCCAAGGCTCGGCCGCGCAACCAACGGAGTGACTCCTGGTGGCGCAGGCACGTGGTGAAGCCAGGCGAATGCTCGGCCAACTGATAATTGATCTCGCGTGCAAACACGTCGTTGTAAATCTGGCGGTATTCAGGCATCAACAGAACCTATTGCGATTCGACCAAGTTTCCCGCGGTCAACTGGGCGCGGCGCGGGAACCGTTCCGCCAACGTCGCGCTGTGGGTGACGCAAATCAGTATCGTTCCCATCTGGCGCGAAATGTCCAACAGCAGATCGCCCACGCTACGGGCGTTCGTTTCGTCCAGGCTGCCGGTCGGTTCGTCCGCCAACAGCAGCGACGGTTCGCAAATCAACGCGCGGGCCACCGCCACGCGTTGCCGTTCACCACCGGACAACTCGCTCGGACGATGCGCGGCCCGGGGAAGCAGCTCCACTCGGTCCAACAACTCCTGTCCCCGACGCAGGTCGTCCGACAACACATTCCGTTGTCCCAGCACGGGAAGCAAAACGTTTTCCAAGGCAGTCAACTGCGGCAACAGACAATGATCTTGAAAAATGAAACCAATCCGTTGATTGCGAAACCTGGCCAATGCCGGCGGCGGCAACGCGAACGGATTCTGATCATCGATGAGTACGTCACCGCGCGTCGGTTCGTCCAACGTACCCATAATGTGCAGCAGTGTGCTTTTGCCGCAACCGCTGGGGCCGACGATCGCCAGTTGATCGCCGCGCGCCAATTCCAGCGAAATGCCATTGAGGACGGTCAGCGAACCGGCGGGGGCCGGAAAGGTCTTGACCAGTTCGCGGATCGTCAATTGCGCCATGGCAACCGCCCGTCACGCTGTTCCATCGGCGCCAGCGGCGCCTGCCGAAAACGGCGCCAAACGTCGGCGCACATCGGCGGGGATCGGCATTGATGCCGGTGCCGCGCCGTGATCATACTGGCAACAGACCGCCGTCAAGCTTCCATCAGCGACAATTTCTCCGTCGCGCGAGAATTGAACATCATAGCGCACACTGGATTCGCCGATGCGGCCGACCGTTAGAGTGATTTCGAGCGTCTCTTCAAAACGGACGGGACGGCGATAATTGCAGGTAGCTGCGACACGGGGCCAACTTAACTGCTGCTGGCCGTCATGCCAAATGACGCTCATGTCGAGATGGCGGAGAAAGGCGTGTTCCGCTTCTTCCATGTAGGCGAAGAAAACCGAGAAGTGGACAATCCCGGCCATATCGGTGTCGCGAAACTCAGCGCGGCGCCGCGTGCGAAACACTTCAGCCATCGGCTCGCTCCGCTGGTGCAGAGGTTCGGCGGGTCGCCCCACGGGCGTCATTCACCCACGTAAGGCAACAAGGCCATGAACCGCGCGCGCTTGATCGCCAAGGAAACCGCGTGTTGGCTGACCGCCGTACAACCGGTTTTTCGACGGCTGACGATTTTCCCATGGCGATTAATCAGCTTCTTGAGCAGCTCGACGTTCTTATAGTCCACATACATCGGGCGGGGACGCTCGCCGTCCACAAACAAGGGATCCTTGCGCACCGTTTTGGCTTTGACTTTTGGTTTTCGCCGGGGCCGCGCCGGGCGTTGCGGAAATGCCATCTGTTGTAACCTTCACTACGTGTCCAAACCTGGAATTTTGAGCGGTCCATTATGCTACGTTTTGCGGCGTGACGCAAGTCCCTGGCGGTCGCGGAATCGCTTGGCATAGCGGCCATGCACGTTTTCCACCATCGGTTGGCTAACTGTCCGGATTACCGAGAGTTCCGGGAAGGGGCCCGGTCAGCGGCACCGGCCGATCGTCGGAGATCGATGGGGACGCTGGTCCCTGTAACCGTTGTGATCGGCGTCGCAATTCGTCGGTTTGACCGTCCGGAAATCTGTTTTAGAATGGATGGGAACGCGCCGCCAAGAGTTGAATTCCAGGATGGCACCCCCACCTTGATGTGGCGCACCACTTCATGGCGAGCGGCCCGCCCTGTTGAATGCAAAGGCCAAACGGACAAAGGGGTTGACGATGAAGAACTTTCTAACCGCGTTGCCGGTTTATAACGAAGCGCGGTACGTCGGCGACGTACTGGACCTGGTCTCCCGGTACAGCGACGACGTGCTGATAGTCGATGACGGGTCAACCGATGAAACTGCCGACATTGTGCGCGACCGCCGCGACATTCGCATCGTGCGGCATCCGCAGAACCGCGGATATGGAGCGGCCTTGATCAGCGCCTTTCGCTATGCAGACCAGCATGGTTACGATTTGGTGGTCACTATCGATTGTGACGGTCAACATGAACCTCAGCGCATCCCGAATTTTGTGGCGGCGGCCGAGGACACCGGCGCCGACATTATTTCGGGGAGTCGCTATTTGAAGACGTTCGATCCGACCGCGCAAGCTCCCGTGGGGCGGCGCCGCGTCAATGCGCATATTACTCAGGTCCTCAACGCGCGCCTGAAGCTCCAATTGACAGACGCCTTTTGCGGCTTCAAAGCGTATCGCGTTTCGGCGCTGCGCCGATTGCGAATCACGGAAACGGGCTATGCCATGCCGCTGCAACTGTGGGTGCAAGCGGCCTGTGCCGAGTTGAGCATCGTGGAAGTCCCCGTGCCGTTGATTTACCTGGATCCCTCGCGGTCGTTCGGCGGCAACTTGGACGATGAAGATGTCCGCCTGCGGCACTATTTGGAAGTCATCGATCGGAGCATCGCCGCACTCCCCAGCCGCTGCGCACAGTTTAGCTTCGGATGGCCCGAACGTGTCGGGTAACGACATCGCGAGCCGGCCCCGATACCGCCATCGCTGGCGAGCACCGGCGGCGGATGGCGCTGTGCTGCAGGTCCCTCCGCTGCGCGAAGCCCCGCAATTGCTGGCGGTCAATCGCGAACGCTTGTCGATCGATCGGGTCGTGGGCGCGTTGGGCGCTTGGGATCCATTTCGAACATCGGCGCGAGACGAAGCATTGCTGGCCGCGCGCCAACACACATCGAGCTACCGAGACCTGACTTTCGCCGATCGGAATGGAAACACGGTACTCATGGCTGGGCACCAACCAAAGCTCTTTCACCCCGGCGTGTGGATCAAAAACTTTGCCTTGTCGCAGTTAGCGGAATCGGCCCGCGCGGTGGCCGTGAATCTGGTCATCGACAATGATTTGTGCGGTCCGTCGGCGGTCTATGTTCCGCATCAGTCCTCGGACGGCGCATGGCGTCAGGCACCCGTTCCTTACGATCAAAGCAGCGCCAACCTGCCGATGGAATTCGGCCAGATTGTCGATCGGGAGTTGTTTCTTTCATTTGCCCAACGCCTGCGCGCGGCGCTGCTGCCGATTGTCACGGATCCGCTCGTCGAGGGGTTGTGGCGGGAGCTTCCGTCCATCGAGCAAAACGTCAACCGGTATGCGGCGATCGCACAAGCGCGGCACCGCTTGGAGGCTACCTTCGGCTGTCGGACCTGGGAATTGCCCATCAGTCGATTGGCGCAAACGGTCCCCTTCTGTCGGTTTGTGGCCGACATTGCGGAACGAATGGGTGAATTTCAAGAATGCCATAACCAATCGTTGACGGCCTATCAGCAGCTGTACAAGATTCGCGGCCAAGCGCGACCCGTCCCGCCGCTGACCGTCCACGATACATGGTTGGAAATGCCCTTCTGGGTCTATCGCGCCAGCGATCCGACGCGGCGGCGTCTGTTCGTCAAGAAGTGCAATGGTGAGTTCCATTGGACCGATCGCGCGGATTGGAAGTCACGTTGCAGCGCGTCGAATCCAATAGATGCGTTGATCGAGTGGCAACAGGCGGGGTTGTGTATCCGTCCCCGCGCACTGACAACCACGCTCTACAGTCGAATGTTTTTGAGCGACTTGTTCATTCACGGGATTGGCGGGTCGATGTACGATCAGGTTGGCGACTGGATCGCCCAGCAGTTTTACGGCGTTCAGGCACCGGAGTTCTTGACTGTTTCGGCCACATTTCGACTCCCTTTCGAACCTGATACCAACGTTCTGCCAACCCCCAGCGAATTGGTCTCTCAACGCCGCGCGATGTGGTTTCACCCAGAACGTTTCGTGGCTAACGGGGTGGCGTCGGAGACGGCAATCCAAAAGCGTGCGTTGCTCGCCAAGATACCGCCGCGCCGCAGTGCGTTGAAACGTATCTGGAACCGAGAAATCGAAACGGTGAACTGCATGTTGCGAAAGGCTTTAACGGACGATCTGGCGCGGTTGGACGATATCTATCAACAAGCCGTCGATCAGATGCGCGACCGGGCTGTGTGGTTTTCGCGCGAATATGCCTTTTGTTGCTTTCCGCAGGACTTCGGTTCGCGGTTGGCCACCACAATCGACCGCGCGTGTTGCGGCTAGCGTTCGTTGGGTTGGATTAACTGGAGAACCAAATCATCAGCCGGGAAAGAGTTTGGAGTCATAGATGTGTGCTGTTTCTGGCACTGGCCGCGACTGCGTCGATCGACACGCGCCTGGCATATTCGCATGAATTTGACGATGAGTTTGGCGGTGCGGGGAACCAAGGGATGGAAAGTGGCGGCGATGCGCGGAAGCAGTATTTTGTGATCGGACCCCGCCAGGATCAGCCGGCACCAGAGGGAGGATGGAAGCTCGTACTTATATTGCCGGGTGGAGACGGCAGCGCGGAGTTGAATCCTTTCTGCCGCCGCATTCACCGCCAGGCCTCAGAGATCGTCCGGCTTAATGCACCTGACTTGCTCAGGTGATCGTTACGTTTCTTGCTACATCCCGCAGGCGGCAACCGACCTAATGCCGCCGGTTTAAAGATCGTCCGGCTTTAGTGTTCGTAGCCGCATGACGGACCCCGGCGAGTTTATCTCGCCGGTGAACGAGTTTGCCAAGCTAGAACTGGAGCTGGGTAAGCTGTTGGCAGCCGCAGTCGCCGCACGGCGGCGACTGCGGCTGCCACGCGGATACTGGCACGAGCGGTTTCTAGACTGTCAAACTTAGGCTCCCGCCAGACAAGCTGGCAGGCCGGTCAAATAGGCTGCTTTCTGAAAGCCGGACCATCTCTTTACCCGCCGGATATTTACGCTTCCTGCTTTTCTCCGAAAGTGTTGCAATCAATGAAGCCGGACGATCTCCTTGCCCGGGGGATTCGTTGCGACGAGTACACCCGAAGGAACAGTTAGAGGGTCGATGGACCTTTCGTTACTTCCATGGCTCCGCGGTTTGGGCCCAGAATAACAGGACCTGCTAGCTTCGCTTGGGCTGATCTGTCAAGTTTTGCCGAATAAATAACATCTATTGATTAAACTTTTCGCGCCAGTTGTGACGATTTCAAGTTTGTCTGACCGGAAGACGGCCAGTCGCAGCGGTTTGTTGACCAGCTAGGGATGCGGTCAGCAACCACGAAGCGTTCCATTGCAACCACCAGCGAGACAACGGATCAAAGCGATTCACGGAGGATCAATCATGCGTCGGCTTTTTACCGGGGCCATCTTAGCCATCGCCCTCTTCAGCAGCGTCGGTTGCTTTGTGCCGATCTATGACGCCGATCCCGCCGTTCGCGTCCGCCAACTGATCTACACCTCAGAAGACTTACGGAACCTGCGCGACGAATGGCATCGCTTCTGGTTCCTCGACATGCCCGACCATCAAACACCGTACAAGACTCACGGTGGTATCATCTAAAACAGGGACGGGCAACGGCCCGTCCTAGCCTGCATTTCTCACAGGTCCATTTGCCAGGGGGCTGGATTTGTTTTTCGGATTGATTTTGGTTGAGAGTCTGGTGGTTGATGGGGTTTGCGCTCT
>JACTND010000326.1 GCA_014584305.1 Planctomycetota bacterium
TGGCTGACAACACCGACCTGTATGCATTCAGGAGTCCCGACAATCCCAACACCATTACGATCATCGCCAATTTCATCCCTGCCGAATTGCCTTATGGCGGCCCCAATTACAATACATTCGGGGAAAACATTCGCTATGAGATCCACATCGACAACAACGCAGCGATGCCGGGCGACGAAATTATCTACCGGTTTACCTTTACGCGGGTAAACCAGGACCCTACCACCTTTTTCAATATCAGGCTGGGGCAGCAGAATCTGAAAACCACATACACTATGGAACGCAGTGTAGATGGAGGGGTGAGCTTTCAAGTCATTGTGACGGAAGGCATCGTACCTCCGCCCTACATTGGTCCGCGGTCAATTGAAAGTGCGGTGGGACTAGGCACTACCTACGAACAACTGTTGGCAGGTGCCATTACTACCAGTCCGACCGGAGAGCTTGTCTACTGCGGCCCAGCCGACGATCCCTTTTTTGTAGATCTGGGCGGCGTATTTGACCTGGGCAACCTGCCCCGTCAGGGTGGAGATTCGCCGAGAGACGGGTTAGGGCGATACAATGTGCACAGCATTGCCATCCAGGTGCCCATCAGTACCTTATTAAAGGCAGGCGCAGCGGCACAGCCCACCAGTATATTGGACCCCGACTACGTAATCGGCATTTGGGCATCTACCAGCCGGAGAGCTATGCGTACACTGAATGCCGACGGTAGCTCGCCCGATGAAGAAGGCAGTTGGGTGCAGGTATCGCGGCTGGGCATGCCCCTCACCAACGAAGCCGTCATTCCTATCGGCATGAAAGACTACTGGAACTCCCTCACGCCTTATGACGAATTGAACGACACGGCATTAGACGGCTATTTTTACAACCCAGAGTTGGGCTTATACATGGACGACGCCCTGTTTGGCGGCGCCGTACCTGCTTTTGCTCCGCTGCGCATCCAGCGCAATTCCTTGCAGGCATTCGACTTCGGCAACGGGAATGATGGGTTGTACGTACTCAAAGGCAATGCGGCGCTGGCCGGCACGGCGCTCGACGATGCCATCTTCGGTACCTTGCTGTTGCCTGGTCCCGGCAAGCCGCGATCAGTAGACCTTTGGCCTGCCTTCCACACGGGCGTGCCCAACTTCCCGCCCTATCAATTAGCTACGGGTAAAAACGGCAACCCCTTGGCGGTAGGCAAACCCTTTGTGCACAACTTTCTGCCCAATGGCGGCGACATGCTGCGACTCAACATGGCCGTACCCGTCACCCAGCGCGACGATCCCAACTTTAGCTCACTGGGCTTGATCCAGGCTGCCGTACTGGGTCTGACCGATCCGACGTACAACGGCAGCACAGCACTCCAATTCATTCCCAACATGGACGGGTTCCCCAATGGGCGCCGTTTGGAAGACGACGTACAGAATCACAAAAAGCCAGTAACTTTCGAAGTAATAGGAAAGAGCCGCAGCAATCCCCTCCGTGCCCGTCAGGATAACCTGCGACGGCAAGACAAAATACTTCAAGGCAATGGCATAGAGCACGCCTGCAAAGATGACCATTGCGTAATCAATTAACCAACGAGGCATAATCACGCAAACTCATTGCCAAGGACAACACAAACAATACACGTTACCTCCTGCGTAACCATCCCCATTCCCGACCTGGACTTTCCATTCCTAGTGCGCGAGACCCTGCAGGCGACGCTGCTTTCCCTAGCTGCGATTGCCAAACAGGCACGCGACCGGAACAGGGGGTGAACGTTCTCACTAGTGGATCGTTATCCCCGCCGCTTGAAATACTGGAAGTATCTCCTCAGTCAGGTAGTCGCCGACTCTTTCTCGAAACGCTGGGAAACTCTCCTCACGCCAGAATTGACTTGCCGTACCCCGGACGTCGTGCACGACGACGGAACCATCCGCGAACTGGCAGATTTGCAATACCCAGCGCTCCTCGCGACTCCCCAAGCGTAACAACAAACGCCCGTCGATCGAGGAATCAACGATCAATTGGCGGCGCGGTGCCGCGGATTCCTCTGCCGCCAAGCGAAAGGGCTTGGAATGGCTCGCGAACATTCTTCCTAAAACACCAGGCTTGGAATCGGAGCCCCAATTGAGGGTCAAACGGAACCGGCCCGTGTAGATCGTATCGGTCCAGCCGGACGACAACGTCTCGTGACCCCATTGATGCCACGGACTCTCGGCAACGGCATCACGATTCAGGTCTTGCTTTATCGACTGAAAGATCACTGGAGGATAGTCCAACGCCATTTCGTTGTCTTGGTTCGGTTGAAACCACTCGACAGGTAACTGTTGATCCCGAATAAAATCCCGTGTTTCTTTGACCAGTTCTTGAATGGTCTTCCCACCAAACTGGTCCGCCCAATGCTGCCGATCCAGCGTCATTCGCCCATCGCGCTCGACGACGTGAACCAAACGGCCGATCGGCTTGATCAAACGCGAAAATCCGCCCGCGTCCCGCGAAGGAAACACCGGTGTCGGTTCCGCTAAATTGTTATTGTTCGCTGCAAACGAATTGTCGCTGCCTAGATTTGTGGTTTCGGCTGGATGGAACTCGGCCGGCAAATGCGCAAGGTGCTCCGCGAGCGACATGCGGATCGTCTCATCGGATTCGACGTTTAATACCCATTGGAGAAAATCCCGCTCGTTAAGTAATTCGTCCGCCTCGACTAAGTCCAAAGCATCCAACCAGTCCTTCCCAGATAAACCCGCTTCGCCGATCGCGTCACGTATGCGCCGTTTCGATTCGGGGGATAGCGATTCGGCGGTCAAGAGACGCAATATTAACGATTCCTCTCGTTTCCATAGGGCAGCGATCTGCTTACTAGCCTGTTGCCGTTCGGCAAATACCGGTGAATCCAAGCCTTGCATAACCGTTTGTAGGGATTCCCTTTCGTCAGACGTTAACGGATGAAAGTGCATCCGCACGGCCTGTACAACTTGACGATGATACGGAGTTTTAATCTTGGCAATGCCCGCGCTGGACAACGCCGGCATGAGTCGATCTCCTGAAAACTCAGGATGCTCTTTGCACAAGTGCAACAAGGATGCCGATGCAGCGGAGAAAACGTATTCGTCCGAAAGCTCTTGGACCACACATGCGCCATCCCTTGCCTGAAAAAAATGGAGCAGGTACCCATGGCGACTACTCGACATTTCCAAGTGTATCTCGCCGTTGGGTCCGACGCTCAATAGCACCTGCCGAAAAGGCGCCATTCGCTCGTCGATAATCCAGTCTTGCCATTGCGCGTTGGGTCGAACAATTCGCTGGCGAATCCGCAACCAGATACTCTCGTTGCCATAACTGAGTTGCCATTCATTGTCGCGCGAATACGAAAACCCGCCGCTGCCAACCGAACCGTCGGTGTTGTCGAGAAACGACTCTGTTTCGTGCGGCGATTCAATGCGGCTGACACGAAAACGACCGTCTTCGATTCGCCCTTGCAACAACTGTGACATGACCGCCGCCGCACGACGGAGGGGGCCATTGCGGAGCATTGGTGAGCCCGTCGTCGCTTGACCGTAAACGGATGCGGCCATCAACCAAGCTGCAACGCAAACTCCTATCGACCGGCAGCCGAACTTCATCGCCGAGTGACTCCCCGCGGCTCAGTTGGTCCCTCGGAACCTGCCCCAAATGCGTACAAAGCGTCAAATGTCCGCACATACAAGCGCCCTTGCGCAATGGCAGGCGATGCGGTGGTTTCTTCATCCAAGTCGGCCGTGAAAATCACGATTGGTTCGCGTCCAGTGCGAATCACCATCACTTTGCCGTCGCGGGCGGTCAAAAACATGCGGTCGCCCGAAATAATGGGCGTCGAACGATGGCGGTCGGCGTACCAACGCTCTTGATAGACTGCCTCGCCGGTCGCGGCATCCAAACACGTTAATGTCCCTGATTCCGTCGCCAAATAAACCAAGCCTTCGTGGATCACCGGACTGGCCACGTCGGGAGTTCCGCGCGGCATTTTCCAATGAAAGGCGTCGGCATTGTTGCTGACATCCCCCTCCAACCGTTCCGGCCGCAGACAAAACACCGGCCCCCGTTTTGCCGACGGCGCGACAATCATCCCCGGGACACATGTCGGCGATGCGACCAAACGCAACGTCGGATTGTAATTGTCCGTCGGGTTAAAGCCGCCACAGCGCCACAGTTCTCGACCATCGTCAAGGGCGTGACCCGTTAAATAGTCGCCCCCCAACACAATCAGGAACTCGCGCGAATCATCGCGGTAAATGGTAGGGCTGGTGTAGGCGTGCTTGTTCTCCGCGCGGGCGTCACTACTGCGGTGCTGCTTCCAAACCTGATTGCCAGTGGCAGCGTCCAAGCAAATGAGCCATGCCACGCCTGGGGACGAGTCGCGCATATTCCCGTGCAATAGCTGCAAATACAATCGGCCTTGGTCGAGAATTGGAGTGGATGCCATGCCAAATTGGATGTCAAAGTCTCCGTAGCTTTTTTGAAGATCATTTCTCCAAACGAGGGCACCATCCACAGTGAAACAATTCAGGACGCCCGCGCCAGTCGTGGCCCAAACGTGTTGCCCGTCAGTGATTGGGCTGGGAGAAGCCAGGTTGGCATTGTCCATTCGGATGTGACGGTCATGGCCACCCAGTTCTTGCTCCCACAAGACGTCACCGCCTGTGGATAAGGCAATCAACACCAACTTCTCTTCGGAACTGGAGGTGACAAATACGCGATTTCCAGAGACAACGGGACTGGCGCCGCCGGGTCCGGGCAACGGTACGCGCCACAACATGTTCTGATGCAAGCCAAACTCGGTTGGCGGGAACTCACTTTGACTGACACTATCCCAGCGCGGCCCTCGCCATTGCGGCCAATCGTCTTGACCGAACAATGGCCAACCGACACCAATCAGACACAGGACTACGATTCTTGCAACGTTAGTACGATTCATCACTTTATCACTTTCTGCTGTACGGCCGGTCGAGACCGCGAGTTAACGCCACAGGCAATGAAACGCTTGATTGGCTTTTTGCCGAACCCACTGCTGCTCGCCTCTCCGAAGCGAGACCAATCACATCTCGAAGTTGGCAGCCATAAGCCTCTAGTGGTTAGAGCCTGGGATACGCCAAAACGACTCGTGGCGAGCGAAGGCACGCGCGATGCCACCTCTTTTCATCGTCTGAGCGGTGCACCAAATTCGATTACTTGACAGTCTATCATAATTCAACGAAGCGAACAGGCTTTTCCTCACATCGCTCCTCGTTGGGAGCATCAACGACTGCTGCGGAGGTGGGCGCGTCTTGACCTGGGATTGTCAGTAACTCTGCGAATCGGATGTTTGTACGCGAATCTCCTCCTCCTTGACGTGGATCGTCATAAGTTCGTTGACCAAACGGGTCGGCCGCATTACACTTTTCAAGGGCTATCTATTGAGTAATTGTTCAATTGCGGACGACGCATGGATCCATTGCGTTTTACGATCGCGGCCCTGCCATTGGCAGTGTACTTCTTAATGTTGGCGCTGCTGCATTTTAGGCAACAGCCTTTTGTTACTACGGGCGCACGCGATAGCGCCGCATTGGGAATTGGTATTGTCGGCTTGGTTGCCATGGGCCCCATGGAGCTGTTTTTTCCCGAAGGGGCGGCCATCCATTTTGGATTCTACATTTGGCCATTGTTGTTGCTTTTTTACGGATTGTGCGTGTCATTAATTGCCTTGTTGATGCGACCGCGTTTGGTGGTTTATAACGTCACCACGGATCAACTGCGACCACTGCTAACCGAAATTGCTGGGCAAATGGACCAGAAAAGCCGCTGGACAGCCGACAGCTTGATAATCCCCAGTCGCCGGATCCACCTCTGCGTGGAGTCCGTCGAATGGCTGAACACCGTGCAGGTGGTTTCCGCCGGTAGTCGGCAAAGCTTAGATGGCTGGCGCGAATTGGAGGCGCGGTTGAAGGCCGCATCGAAGACCGTCAAAGTTCGGCCCAGCGTGTGGGGATTGGCATTTTTAATTGTGTCAGTCGCCTTGGGGGCAATCGGTTTCGCTTGGATGGCCTACGATCCGCAGTCCGTGGCACAGGTGTGGCACGACGTCATGCGACAATAATGGCAAATGATGATTTTCGTCCGGTCGCGAGTATCGCCGATTTGCAACGGCGCGCGGCTGTGCTCGCCTCCCTTCGCGATTTTTTTAACACACGTGGTTTCTGGGAAGTCGAAACACCTCTCCTTTCCCGCGATACCATTATCGACGCACATTTGGAACCGGTGGCGTTGGCGGGAAACGCTTTGGCCCTAGCAGACCTACCTGCGGGCGATACGTTTTATCTGCAAACCTCCCCCGAATTTGCAATGAAACGGCTCTTGGCATCCGGTGCCGACCGGATTTTCCAAATCTGCAAGGCGTTTCGCGCAGGGGAATGCGGTCCCACGCACAATCCTGAATTTACCATGCTGGAATGGTATCATTGTGCCGACTATGGCGAAGGGATGGCTCTCTTGGAGGAATTGGTAAGGCATTTTTGGCCCGCATTGCCCCTCCAGCGGTTAACCTATCGGGAATTGTTCTCTCGCTATTTGGATGTCGATCCGTTGGCTCTGGATTTGGAACATCTGCGGCGAACGGTTTGCGAACACATACCAGTGGACGCTTGGTCGGTATCTCGTTGGGATCGCGACGATTGCCTAAATGCGCTATTAACCGAGATCCAAGACCAAATCGGTCGCAACTCCGCCTTGATCATTTTCGATTGGCCTATCAGCCAAGCTGCTTTGGCGCGATCCAAACCGAACGATCCGCATCTCGCTGAGCGATTTGAGTTGTACGTTTCCAATCTGGAACTCGCCAAT
This sequence comes from Planctomycetota bacterium, assembly GCA_014584305.1. GTDB lineage: Bacteria > Planctomycetota > Planctomycetia > Pirellulales > Pirellulaceae > BJ22. The sequence goes on from JACTND010000326.1 coordinate 6,823, forward strand.
GGCTATTGCGAGTTGACGGACGCGAACGAGTTGGAACGCCGCATGCGCGAGGCCAACCGCCGCCGTGCTAAGGTTGGAAAACGCGAATTCTCAGTGAACACGCGCTTGCTGGCAGCTCAAAGATTCGGCTTGCCCCCCGCGTGCGGAGTCGCGCTCGGGGTTGACCGCCTGGTCATGGCCCTTCTTCAAAAGTCTTCCATCGACCAAATCATGGCCTTCCCCCTCCACCTCGCTTAACGATATGTGCCGATATGTGCCACCCACCTATTTTGCGCAAGCTCCATTTGCCGCATCTCAGTAGCGTGCAAAAAACACCATGATGGGAGCTGAAGACTGGGTGGTGCCAAACCATCGCAAATTGATAGGCACAGAACGAATTGGAGAAACCGACCGAGCTCAATAGAAATCGAGGGGCAATGCCTTGATCGACAAAAAGTCGCAATTGAGCCGGTGCCACAATTAATCTCAAATGCCTAATTCAATCAAGTGTACTGGGTCGTAAAACAAGGCCGACCGCGAGTCTGGCCGCGGTGCCAATTTTTGCCGATTCGTGCGGCGTTGGCGGAAAGGGACTGCGGAGATCCGGCGCCGCTCCCGCGGCCAATATACTTCTTGAAGTTCCATACCAGGTCCCGCCACATCGAGGCTTACATCCCTAACTTGCCGAAGACTGTTTGCAAGGGCAAGAATAGGTGGGCGGCACCTACTTGTTTAAAGGAGTTGGCGGTAGGTTTCGTTGAAGATTTTGGTCCAGGTCGTGATGATGGCGAAGCCCATGAGGATGCCGACGAAGACGATGACCATGACAAACCCGATCGAACTGATGGCCTTCAGGTTCTGTTCGGCGGTGGCTTGCAGGTTATTGGAGGCGCGCTCCATCGTTTCGGCAAATTGCCCGGCTACCTCTCCTGTATGGATGTAGGTCAAGAACTCTTCCGGAAAGACGTCGCTTTCCCCGAAGGATCGGTAGTAACTGTGGCCTTGGACCAAACTGACTTCAATCCGTTTACTTTGGGATTGATAATAGTAATTCTGCGTGGCTTCCAGCGCCAATCGGCTGGCTTCCACGGGGTTCATCCCAGCGTGGTCGGCAATCGAAAGTGACCAAGCCAATCGGGACAACGCCAAGCACTCGATGGTCTTGCCTACTAACGGTATGCGCCGTGCGATCCGCATGGGCAAGAGTCCGAACCAGCCCTGCAATGTGCCGAAAACCAGTAGGGCAAACGTCCCAAACGCGACAATCACCAGGAAGCAATAGAATCGAAAGTTACCGGCGGCATCCCAGCCAAATCCGAACCAGTCAATCGACTTCATTCCTTGAGATTCCAACAACCATCCCATGACTGCGATCAACAGGCCGAAAATAAAGACTGCCGCTACCAACTCGAATACCGGCCACGCGATGGCTTGCAAGAACCGATTGCGGAATCGGACCAATTCTTCATAGTGGTGTGCCAACTTGGAAAACGATTCCTCGAGCCTCCCGCCGGCTTCTCCCGCACGAACGATCGATAGAACCAATGGCGGAAACGTGCCGTTCAAACTGCGCATGGATTCCGCTAACGAACGGCCATCTCCGAGTTGTCCAGCCAACTGCCGCATTGCTTGACGGAATCCTGGTGAGCCGCGATGCGTTTCGTGTTCAATTGTGGATCGTAGGTCTAGGCCCGCGGAGTAGCTGGCGGACAAACGATGAAATAGTGCCGCCATTTGGGATTTCGTTAACTGGGCCATCCGGACTTACTTTCTGATTATTCCTCAGATTTGCTACGACCGCATCGATCTCAATCAGCGGGTGCTGCCGATCAAGTAATCAGTTTCTATTGAACAGTATATCGGAAGGAGTAGAATAAGGATCATTGCGAGGCAAAACTCTGTGAATTGGTGGTCGGAACCGTCTCTGGATGCATCATGATTAAACAGCCAGTTATCGTATTGGTCTTCTGGGTTGGGTATCTGTGTCAAGCATCAAGTCTGCTGGCGGATTGGAAGGCGGACATTGGCTGGAACCAATTGTTCGCGGAGAAGGGGGGCTCGCTGGAAAACGGGGCGGGCATTGTTGTCTCGATGGCGGAAGCCCCACAAGGTGGCAACTACATGCCGAACACAACTGGCGGTCAATTTACTGGCAAGACGATTATCAACGGCAGTGGCGGCTCATCGGCCCCATCGAGTCATGCCACAGGCGTCGCTCGTGTCTTTTTTGGGAACACAGACAGTATCGCGCCGGGAGTAACGCACATCACCGTTTTTAACGCGAATGATTGGATTAACAATCAACTAGGTTTCGCCACTGGAGCTGATCCCGTTTCCCTTCCATTCAAGATTCAGAATCACAGTTGGATCAGCTTAGGCACGACCGGAATTGCCGATGTCTCGCGCCGCATCGACTATGTCGTCAACCAACATCAGACACTGATGGTTGGTGGAGTGAACAACGGTACTGGCAGCAATTTCCCAACGTTGATGGCCAGTGCCTATAATGCGCTCAACGTGGGGCGTAGCGATGGCAATCATTCCACGGGTACGACGACCGTGTATGGCCCCGGCCGAAATCGCCCGGATATTGTTGCGCCCGGAACGACGACCAGCCAAGCCACTCCGATGGTCTGTTCGGCGGCGGCTTTGCTGCACCAAAAGGCAATCGGGACGGACGCCAGCCGGGCCGACGCAATGCGCGCTGTGCTGTTGTCGGGCGCGACAAAGCACCAGTTTCCCGGATGGAGTCGGACATCGGCCCAACCGATGGATTCAGTGTACGGTGCCGGACAGGTAAACGTGTACAACAGTTACAAGATTTTGGAGGGTGGCCAGTTTACTGGATCGACGACTGCCGGTTCGATTCCTGTTGGATTTCAGGGATGGGACTATCGATCGTCTATTACGCCCGGGCAAGACGTGTATTACGAGTTCGTCATCCCAAGTTACGGCATGGTCTCCGATTTTGCGATCACGCTGACGTGGAACATGTTGATTACCGATACCAATCCGGATCCGGACGTATTTGCACCGAGCGAAGTTCTGGGCAACTTGGATTTGAGATTTTATGATTCAAGTGGCATCTGGTTGGGCAACGAGCTGGATACGAGTCTGGCCTTGGTGGGGAATGTGGAGCATCTTTATTTTCCATTATTGGGCCCCGGAAATTACACGTTGCGCGTTTCGTCCGACACCTTGCGCGACTATGCGTTGGCCTGGCAGGGCACATTGATCATTCCGGAGCCAGGCGTATCGATGTGTTTGACCATCGCATGCGCGTTATTTGTCTTGAAACGCCGGCGTCCATTGCGATAATGACTCACGGGACGTTAACCGCCGAACGCGTCGATTGGTCGTCTGTGCAGATTGGGAAATCTGCGCACACAGGGCAAGCGGGTGTTGACGAACCCTTGTCCACGGGAGCACGGCAAAATGAAACAGACTGAGCGTCTCAACACGTCGTCGATCACGCAGCTTGCGATTGTGTTCGCCACCTGCTGTTATTTATTGAATGGCGAATCAACGCGCGCACAAAGCGGCGGTGATATTGTCGAGCTGATCGCTTCGGGCGGGCGTTTGGCGGGGCGCATCGATGGCGATGCTCGGGCAGCCTTGGCCAGTCGTAGCGGACAACTCACGATGGAAATGGAATCGGGGGGGCGCATCGCGTTGGAAATTGGCAGCACGGCGCGCGTCGTACAAGCCAATCAAGCGGCTGTTGACGCCTACGAAGAATTTTCCCGAGCCTTAAGCGACACAACGGAAGATCATTGGCGCGCCGTCGATTGGTGTTTGGCGCAGCCCAGCGGCAAAATTGTTTACGAACGATTTCTGCGGATGCATTTGTTGCGAATCGTCGATTTGGACGTCAACGATCGAAAAGCCGCAGCCATGCTGAATGGCTTGCCGCAACCAATCCAGCTTGTCCAACGCAACAACAATTGGATTGATGAGCGGCTGTTGATGGCAGCACACGGCTATCGTTACAACCGCAAATGGGGCTCCCATTTGCAGTCGGCCATTTCGTCCGAGTATCGGGCGCGGGATCAAGCGAAGAAAGAGTTTCTTTCGGCATATCGACGGTGGGAGCAACGCGCCAAGAACCTCGATCGCATGACTGCCAGTCGCGCGTTGGAGGATTTGATGCGCGAACACGGGTCGGCGGTTGTGTTTTTGATCGACCTCGCCAAAAACGAAAAGCTGGCGGAAAAACGTTTGGTCATGGTGGAGGCGATTGGGACATCGACATCGGCGGTGGCCGGAAACGCTCTGATCATGTTCGCCATTGAGGATAGCGAGCCCCAAATTCGCGATCGTGCGCAATCGCTTTTACTGCAGCCCCATTACAATCGCGTGGCACTGGCCGATAAAGCCCGCGCGTATCTGGTTCATAAGAATAACGAGATTGTGCGTCGGGCAGGAGCACTGTTGGGTGAGTTGGATGCTTTCAACTCCGTGTTGCCATTGATCAACGCCCTAGTCACGCGGCATTCAATTCCCAATCCACTGGCTCAGCCCAGCGGTCAAATGAATTTCGGCGTCAACAACCAGGGCGGCCTTGGTTTTCAACCGGGCGGAAACGGCCAACCAAAAGAGATTACGCGCGACATTGAGAATCCATCGGTACTCTCTGCATTGCGTAAGATCACCCAACCACTGTCGCCACCCGATATGGGTTTTGACGAATCGCGTTGGTCGGCCTGGTACGCGCAGATCATGAGTTCCGGGAAAGATCTACGCCGCGACGACTAGGGCTGGCATGGCAGCGCGCGGCCGGCCGCTTGTATCGCGCTGCGGGCATCGGAACAGGCCTCCGCCGTCTCAGAACGTGCGCAATCCATCGAAATTGAAGACGACTCCCTGTTGCGGGAAAAGCGCGTACAGCGACCGCGTTAAGTATAGATCGACGGCCTCGGAAAAGCGTTGCACCGGCGACTTCGGCACGAGGATAATGTCCGAATCGCGCAGCCAGATCTCGTCCGCTGGGTGCGGGGCCCGTCCAATCAGCGCACCTTGCAAATCGATCTTGGTGGCCATCAGACGCCATTGATCGTCGCGGCGGAACACAATGATTTGTCGGAGGTTGGAACCTGTTCGCCAACCTTCGGCCATACTCAATGCCTGCATGGCCGTTGTTGGGCCGGACAATTCGTATCGTCCCGGTCGGCCGACTTGACCCAACACATACACGCTGCGCGGGGCGCGGCTAATCAAGATCGGGGTGACGGTCAGACCTGGGTAGTTCGACGCATACCGCGTGTTGACTTCGCGGGCCGTTTCATCCAGAGACATGCCGACGGCCGCGACCGCACCCAAACCCGGCAAACGGACGGTACCATCCGGAGCAACTGTTACCTGGCGCGAGCGTCCACCTTGGCCAAATCGCGAGTCAACCGCATCGCCCAAATCGCGAAGCGGCGTATCACCCTGAACAACCTGAACAACGAACGAAGGTTGCCGCAAGTAGTCGCCATAGCGCGTGTTTAGGTCGCCGCTGAGTTGTTCCAAGGTTTTTCCGGCTGCAACCACCTGACCCACCAAGGGAAGGCTAATCGTGCCATCGGACAGAATCGTGACGTTCGCTTGGTTCAGCGTCGGGTCATTGGCGGAGAATATCTGAATGATATCGCCGGGAAACAGTCGGTAGGTTTGCCGCGGATGCGTGCGGTTGATCAAATACACGAAATCGACAACATCGCCCACTCGTAATCGATAATCAGCGACATGCGGCGTGCGGTAGGGACCGATATACTCGCCATAAGCAAATGCTTCCCAGGGAATACATTGCTGGTCGCTCCAGCGCGGCTCCCGGCTGTTGACTGGTCCCGTTCCGTCCACGCCCAAAAACGGGCGCGACGGCGCTTCATCAACGGCTTCCCACGGTCGATCGGGCAGCCAGACATTGCAAAACTGGACGGCCGTCGCCTCTTCTTCCAGGTCGATCTCGACCGGGATGCGGTCCACGCCAGGTGAATAGGAATCCATGGCGAGTTCTGACTCAAGTGATGGCAGAAGCGCGTGATCGACGCGTTCGGTTTCGTGAACGATTTGGCGGACAGGGCGTTGCGCCGCTCGGGTGGCCGGCGCCGACGGCAACGCGTCCGGAACCGGCGCGGGACGAGGTGTCTCGGTTTGAAAGGCATACCAACACCAGGCAAGCACGGCGACGGCCAAGCCGACCAAGGCGCAACACGTTATTAACGGCGATCTCATTGTCATCGTTGTCGCTGGGGCCATGAAAAGGAACTTCCACCCGCGACGTCCGCTCGTGGGTTCTCGCCCCGCAACTTGGCTCGGGGAGCTTCCCCGGCGGAGTCGTCCAAGGCATTCGACCGAAACTGTTCCGTGCTGACCCATTGCTCGGTCGCGCCATGTTTACTTTCGTTAAGTTGCGATAGCAGGAGTTGCTGTTCATAGCGCGCTCGTTGGGCTAATTCGTGTTCACCCAATTGTTTATGAATTTGCGCTAGGTTATGCCAAACCTCCGGTTGGGGTTCCATCCGCAGGCTCCGCAACAGCATCTGTTTCGCGCGCTCCCACTCCCCGTGATACGCCAGAAGCACCGCCAGTTCATTCGCGCTCCGGAAATGATCCGGATTGCATTCGATGGCCAGTTGGTGCATGGCCATGGCTTGCGCCGGCGCTGTTTGGCTGTTGGCCTCGCCGTGGTCCGCCATCAACATGATCAGCTTGCCAAGAGAATGGAAAACGTCGGCGGCCTGTGGCGAAGTTCCGGACGCCAGCCGAAGTTGTTCGAGCGCATAGACTACGTATCGATGAAACGCCAACGCATGAGGGTGGCTGCCCTCGAGCCTTTCGACGTGTCCTGCGGTCGCGTGACCGGCTGCGATTTCTGCAACATTGCGGACGCCGATGGCACTGTCGCGGGCAACCATGAAATCCTGTGATTCCTGCAAAGCGGTCAGAGCTTGTGACAGGGCATGCGTGCGCCCTTGACCAAACTCCAAGCCATCAAGCGCGCGGGCGATGTCGCCCAACGCTTGAACGAATTCGGTGCGAGCGGAATGAAACGCTCCGCGACGGGCCAGGCTTTGACCATACTGAACACGTTGCGCGACAGATTCAGAAACTGTGGGCGGCAACGCCTTGGTGGTTCGGGCAGGAATTGAAATGACGGGATTGGCTGGCGGCACGGGAGAGGCGTGGCTCGCTTCCAATACGCTAGTGAATGGCCTTTCGTTATTCATCGACGCTAATCCGATTGCACCATTCGACGCATCGCCCGCCAGCTCGATAAATTGAGTGCGGTGCGATGAATCGATTGCGGTTTCACCGTGTGTAAGCGCTGAAACCGGTATTTGCGTATCGATGGGCGGTGTAATGAACTCGGGCGCGGAGGCAGAATCGATGCGTGGGGTAGTCGGATTCGGGTGGACCGCCTCACGCACAGGATCGTTAGCGAACACCGGCGGGCGCACGGGGCCAGTGTCCGCCGGCGATTGACTCGGACGGTCAGCCGACGCCGGCGGACTAACACTCGCGGACTTTGGAGTAGCGATGGGCTCAGGATCCAACGCAGTCAGGTTCCCCTCGTTGGACGCTTGGGCGTCGATCCACAACAAACAGGCAGCGCAGGAAATCATTGCCAAGCATAAACACGTTAACGTCTGTCGCCATCGATCCATCGGTGGACTCCCCAAGAACGCAGCTAGCACCGCGGCCCGAAGTGCGGTGGCATCGTCTATATCGACGGTACGATTCGTGACGTTTAATTCGGATCCACCGGGGGCGCCGATCCTGCCAGTGGTGCTGGGCTAGAACCGATACAACCGTTAAATTCAGCGCGCGATGCCAAATTTATGGACGGTTTTATGGTAATACCGATCGCCCGGTTGCAAGATGGACGAGGGGAAATCCGGGCGGTTGGGAGAGTCGGGATATCGTTGTGTTTCCAAGCAAAATCCGCTGTATTGCGCGTACCCCGCACTGTCGATTCCCCCATTAAGATAATTACCACTGTAGAACTGAATGCCGGGTTCGGTGGTCCATATACTGAGCGTCCTCCCCGAACGGGGCTCCACTACCTCGGCCGCCAAACGCAGCCGTCCGTCTTCGCCATTGACAACGTAACAATGGTCGTAGCCCTGCGGATCGTTGTCCAATTGGCCGATACGCTCGCCGATGGCGCGCGGTTGAGTGAAATCGAACGGCGTACCCGCGACGGCCCTCAGTTCGCCCGTTGGGATCGACGTGTCGTCAACCGGTAAGTAGCGATCACAATGCAGCCGCAACTCATGCTCCAAGATCGTCCCGGCCCCCGCCAGGTTCCAATAATTGTGGTTCGTCAAATTGACCGGAGTCGCGCGGTCGCTGTGCGCCCGATACTCCACGACCAACTCGTCGTTGTTGTTGAGTACGTACGAGACTTGGACTTCGACGTTGCCCGGATAGCCCTCCTCGCCGTCGGGACTGACATAGCGGAACTGCACCCCGATCTCGTCTTCGGTTTTTATCGGCTGAGCCTTCCACAATCGCTTGTCAAAACCGCGCTGGCCTCCATGCAAATGATTGGGCCCGTTGTTCGTCGCCAATTGATAGGTATTTCCGTTCACTTTGAACTGGCCATTGGCAATGCGATTGGCGTATCGGCCAATCGTGGAATTAAAGTACATCGTGCAATCTTCGAACGCTGCCAGATCGGCGCAGGTCAAGACAATATTGGCCGAGTGGCCCGCACGATCCGGAGTCTCCAACGCGACGATTGTCGCGCCCCAATCCATCATTTTCAGCGTGAGGCCGTTCTTGTTTCGGCAAGTGTATAACGTGACGGCCTGTCCGTCTCGCGACGTTCCATAGGGTGTTACTTCCACGTCCGCGTGGGCAGGACGAACACTCTGCCGCGAAGAATCGGTGGCCTGCATCCGAGAGGCGCGAAAACTGTATGTTGCCATGACGATGCACCCGAAAACAAAACAACCCAACAAAAGGAACGGTTTCATGAGACGACCTCCCAGAGCTTGCTGAACGCCATCGGAGACGCATTGTAACCAGCGTAACCGCGACCGGCCAGATGTGGATCGTCAACCGAGGGTATTAGCCGGTCGGCGTGTAAAAGCTCATGGCGCGGGTCAACTCGGTAGGCAGCGGCGGCAGGGCGTTTCTCGGCAACAAAAATGTCGAGAGATTGTACAAATCCAGATAGACGCGATTGTGCTCGGTCGTTTTGGTCAAATAACTGTGCCCCGAGGAACCGCCGGTGCCGATCTTGGTCCCCAACATGCGTTGCACCATCAGTGCGTGGCGGGCGCGCCACGTCGTCATCTGGCCATCGATCTCAACTAATAACGTCAGGAAGCGGAAGGGGAGATACATCATCGGTTCGTCGCGATACAAGTGAATAAACAATGCCGCCAAAAACGCGCTGTGATTCATACGGAACTCGCCGGCGCGGCGCATCGACTCGAATGCTTCGGCTGACAGAATCGCCTGCAGTTTGTCGTTCGTCGCCGCCAGCACTTCCAATTGCGCGCGGCGATGGGCATCGCTGATCGCGGGGTTGGACTCGATGATTTGACGATCCGCCTCCAGCATCCGCGACACCGCCTCACCATAGTGGCGCCAAAAGTCAAACTCGCCAAACTTCAAAAACGGCATTCGCGATAACCAGCGGTCAGTCAAATCAAACAGACTCGGTTGCGATTCCAGTTTCCTCAACTGTTGTTGTTCCTCGGCTGACAGCCGCGAACGAAAGAAACCTTGATCCTCCGCAGTTCGCTGGTTTAGTTGCAGCCCGAGTACAATTTCGATTTGTTTGAATTGGATGCTCTGAAACCCTGATGCCGGCACCAACAAGTTGCGAAACTCCAAAAAATCGAGGGGTGTCATTGTTTCCATGACGTCGATCTGCATCAACAACAGACGTTGGATTGTTTTGATTCGAGATAAGCGATGGATGACGGTCCCCATCTCTTTGTCCGCGATGGGGGATTGGCGAAACACGGCCACAATGGAAAACAACTCGTGCAGAATTTGCTTGAACCACAATTCGTAGGCTTGGTGGGTGATGATGAACAGCATTTCATCGTGCGCGGCCGGACCATGCTTCGCGCTCTCCAAGCGTTGGCATTCCAATAGCCGTTCCAACTGCAAATAGGGTGAATAGTGGACTGGTTCACGAACTCCTGGAGTGGTTGCCGCCATAGGAAATCTTGTCCATGTTGTTTTTTGAATAGGTGGAGTCGCGGTGCGCACGTCGGCGCCGCCTGATGTCAACCGCGTCCAATACAGATATTAGAATTCGGCACACTAACCCCGTCCGAAACGTGAAGAAAGTGTGGGGTTCCGCATGAAGGCAATCTTATCCCGCAGGTCGAATCAATGCTACGGCCATTGGCCCACCCCGAACCATGAGCAGCGGCTTTTTGGAGCATCCTGTTGGGAATTAAGCACCGAACACAAGACTGCTGTGAACCGAGAGAGCAACCAATTGCGCTGGCAAGCGACATTCACTTCGGCGTTGCGCCCCCCGCCGATCGAGTGAACCACCAGTTTCGTTACGACGTTCTTGTTTCCGCCTGAGGTGCCCCCCGGAATCGCGCATGCAATGACTCCCAGTCGATGACCAATCGGCCCCCAGTGGTGCGGTGCTGCTTGGCCCAGCTCATCAACAAATCCAAGCAGGCATGATCGATGTAGTCCAAATGTTCGAAGTCCACATGCAATTCGGTACTCGGCGGCACCTGCTCCAAGGTCACAGCCAACTTGGGCAAGCGAATAAACGTCGCCGCACCGCGCAGATACAAGAACACGCGGCGTTTCTTGGCATCATGCACTAAACGCACATGCAAATGCGAGAACGTGTACAACAACTTGCCCGCCGCCATCACTAGTCCTGAAATGACACCGGTCAACAGATCGGTGCAAACGATCATCACCACGGTCACACAGTAGATCAGCACTTCACTCCAGCCAAATTCGCGGAGCTTGGCAATCGCTTTGAAGTTGACCAATTTGTAACCCGTATAAACCAAAATGGCAGCCAGTCCCGATGTGGGAATAAGCCGCAACAGGAAGGCGAGGAAAACGACGAAAACAAGCAGCCAGACGCCGTGTAGAATGGCCGATATTCGCGTGGTGGCCCCCGCTTGAACATTTGCCGAGCTGCGGACAATCACACCGGTCATCGGCAAAGCTCCCAAAGCGCCGCAGATTGTATTGCCGATGCCTTGCGCGAACAGTTCTTTGTCGTAACGTGTTCGCGGCCCGGTGTGCATTTGATCAACCGCCGTGCAACACAACAGTGTCTCGGCGCTGGCGACAATCGCGATAAACAATGCTTGCTGGACGATAATGCTCCAATTGGAGCTAACAATCAGATTCCAACTGGGAAATCGGACCTCACTCCACAAATTGTCGGGAACCTCCACATAGACAACGGGCATTACCAGGAAATAGACCAACGCGGTCACAATGGCCATCGCAAATAGAGGTGGTGGTATGAATGAAAGTCGCTTTGGGCTCGCGGACTTCCAAACCACAATTAAGACGATCGTCACCAGACCAACAATCGCGGCGAATCCATGGTTCTTCTGCCCATCGACTTGACGGCTCAATGACTGCACGCAGTTTAGCTGGTCTTCCAAAATCCGATCGACGTTCCAAGCGCGAATCGATTCGATTGCCTGCTTTAGAAATGCGTTGGTTTCGTCGATGGCCATCGCCGAATCTGCATTCCGAAAATCGTCGCCATTGGTGGCCCCGACCTGGCGAATACGCTCGGCCAATTGTTGAAAAGTTGCATGGATCGATTCCTGCGCCAGGACCTTTTGTTCCATTACGCCGCTGCTCGGACGATACGATTCCAGCTCTTCGTCTGACAGCTTTCTATCTATGTGGGGAATCAGCTCTGCGATCCGTTCGCGCAAGTCAACTTGCCGGCGGTGCAATTCACCCACTTCGCGCAACAACTCGATTCGTTGCCTGCGGGTTTCGGCCGCTTCGAATTGCGGCCACACGAGCGCCTTTTTGAATGAATCCCACATGTAGAGGATATTTTTGAAACCTTTCCCTTTGGGCGCATCATCGACCATGACATGGAATTGGCTGGCAAGGATCAGCACTCCAATTCCCGCTAACATTCCTTGGATGACGGCCGGAGAGACGGCGCGAAACCATTGACCCAAACGAAAGATTCCGGCAATGACTTGCATCAGGCCGGCCACTAGGACAATCAAGCCTAATAACTCCAACCCAACGCGGGTCACGATGTCATAGACGATAACCGTAAGTCCCGCCGCGGGACCGCTGACCTGTAAGGGGCAACCGGCCAACAGTCCCACTACGATCCCTCCGACAATTCCTGTAATCAGTCCCGCCGCAACCGGCACACCAGAAGCAATCGCCACGCCCATACAGAGCGGAAGCGCGACGAGAAATACCACAATCGACGCCAAGAAGTCACGCCGAACTGCGGTCCCCATGGGAATGGAGTTTCCAGAAACCGATGCTTCCGGAGCCTGTGATTCAGTCATGGAAAAAAGTCCTTTCGCTTCGCAATTTCTACTACTGATGTTGTACGCAATGAGCGGGCCGAACGCCGTTCCTTTGCCGATACAATTCCGCCCGTTTGGTCCATCGCTAACACTCCGACAGCATCGATGCTGACTTGGCGACGCGGAACCGACCGTAGGGCTAGGATCGCATCCATCGCAAACGGTCGCGCGATCAACAGACTCTCGCTGATGACCAGTAGAACCGTTTTCCGATCCAGTCTTCAACCGTTATCTGCCTCGGTTTCCCGTCCACACTTCATTAGATGGCTGGTATCCCCTGCGTGGCCACGGCGGCCTGACCGGATGTTTCCTCCACGTTACTGAACTGTCCATCCAAGGCGTTATAGGCAAACACTTCGCCAGTCTCCAACTTGTACACCCACCCGTGAAGTTTTAGTTCATTGCGGCCCAAAGCGGCGGCTACGGAAGGATGCGTTCGCAGATTCTCCAATTGCACGAGCACGTTTTCCTCCACGGTTGCCGTTAGCAAACCTTTGGGATCGGTGATATGTGTGTAGTTTTCGCGAATGATCCGCGCGGTGGTTTCAGCGTGTTTCAACCATTCACATACGGCAGTCAAATGCTGGATTTGATCTGAGTTGATCAAGCCTTGCATCGCCCCACACTGGGAGTGTCCACACACAATGATGTCTTTGACACGCAACACGCTGACGGCATACTCGATCGTTGCCGCTTCACCCCCGCGCACAGCACCAAACGCCGGCACGATGTTTCCGGCGTTGCGCATGATGAACAACTCGCCAGGTTCCGTTTGAGTCAACAGACAAGGATCGATTCTGGAATCCGAACAGGTAATGAATAACGCCAGGGGGTGTTGTCCCTTGGCCAGTCGCGAAAACAAGTCGCGCTTGGCGCGGAATATGTCATTTTGAAACGCATGTAGGCCTTGAATCAAACGTTGCATGGCATCTCCTCACGTAAATCACAATTGAATGAATTAATTTCCATGTTGGGTTCGGACTGTCCGCGCTAGTAAGTGGTCCCACCGCTTTCCACGATTCGGTCCCTGTCGGCGAAGGGCACCTCCAGGTCAGCCCCGTTAGATCGCGCAACAGTGTTCTTCGGCGATCGATTTCAATCGTTCGCAAAATGGCATTCGGCTCGCGAGCGTGAAAGTCGACGATAGAGAATACGCGCTTAGGCCGCGACTCCCGCGCCGACCGTCATACCGAATGAAATTATCGCCCGCACACGGGCAGCGGCATTTAACAACGAATCGGCCGCTTGGCACCGCTGGGTAGAAACGGGCCATTCACAGCGATTGACTGGACGACAGGACGATAGATAGTCGGCCATGAATTGCACCGCGCGACGTCCTGGCGGACCAATCGAACAAACTTCTTGGCGGACGCCGAAGGACAATGACGCGAATTGGTCACGGCACGAATTTCTTCGACCGATTGAGGAGGTTCCTCTTCCGCCGGAGTCGGCAACGCGGTCCTTTGAACGGTCAACGGTTTATCGCGATAGGCCGCAGCGGCGGCCGGCAGCCAAACGCCACACCCCAACACCGCGGCCAGAAACGAACCGATGAGCGCATTTCGGATTTTCGCACGTTTCGCCATAGTCGCAACAATCTAACACATCCTCGTGCGAACGTCAATTGTCGGAAGGATACAGGACTTCTCCCTCCGAGCGGGCGATGACTGCAGCGCCGCAGGTGTCGGAAAACACGTTGACGGCTGTCCGCAACATATCCAAGGGACGGTCAAGGATCAACAATATGGCGAGTCCCTGAGCCAACTCGAAACCGGGCTGCACTTGGCGCGTCACTGAATCCAGAATAATCACGATCGCCACCAGCGAAGCCGAGGGAACACCGGCCACGCCCACACTCGTCAACAACGCGATCAACACGACCAATATCTGCTCGGCCAATCCCAGCGGCACGCCAAACAATTGCACCACGAACATCGCGGCCACGCATTCATACAGCGCGGTCCCATTCATATTGACCGTAGCGCCCAACGGGGCGACAAAGCTGGCGATTTCACGAGACACCCCCGCGCGATGTTCGAGACTATCGAGCGTAACCGATAGCGTCGCATTGCTGCTGGATGTTGAGAACGCGGTCAACAACGCCGGCAACATCGCCCGGAAGTGCTTGATTGGATTCACACCTCCAATACTGAGGGTTACTGGCAAAATCACGAACGTCTGTAAGGCCAAACCGAGGATCGCGACCAGCGCGAACGAGCGTAACGCCACCACGAATTCACCGACCCGCGCCTCGGCGGCCAGATTCACATAATTCTGCGAAATCGTACTCGCCAACAAACAGCCCACGCCCAGCGGCGCCAACCTCAACACCAAGGTTGTGACACCAAAACTGATGTCGTACACTCCTTGCCAAAACAACTCCATGGTCGTCTTAACGGCACCGCCCAATTGACTTAGAAAGTACCCGACCAGAATCGAAAGCACGATCAATCCCAGCAAATCCATCTCGACCATGGCTTTGACGGGATTGCTTGGTATTAGCCGCTCCACGATACTGAATATCCGGTTGACCACATTCTGCCCCGCGCGCGCGCGATCTTGCTGGATCCCGGATTGGACATTATCCGTTTCGGCTTGGAATTCACTCGAGAGATTTGCGGCGCGTTCCGGCGTCAACAACGGCTTGCCGCTCGGTGAAACGCCGGGTTGAATCAAATTCACCAGGATCAAGCCTAAGAAAGTTGCGATTAGGCCGGTGACCAAGAAATACACCAAGGTCTTCATCCCTAAACGGGCGAAGCCATGCCGCGCGCCAATTGTCGTTACGGACAAAACGATCGAACTGGTCACCAATGGAATGACAATGACCTTGAGCGCATTCAAAAACATGGCACCGCCCGTGTCGAAAAACATTTTCAACACGTTGCGCGCCAACATGTCCTTGGCCGGCAATTCTGGCGTGGCGAGCCACATGGCGTGCCGCGCGAGAAGCCACCCCAACAAACCTCCGATCAGCAAGCCAAAGAGTACTTGCCAGTGCAGTGGCCATCGCCACAATGCCCAAAGTGCCGCGCGCGGCGCTGCTTTGTCGCTCATTTCCAGTTCGCCCCTCAAGCCGGTGAAACCAGAAATCTAACGGATTTTGGCCGGCAACAATAGAATGGATAACGACTCGACCGAAATCGTCACACCGCGATCATCCAAAATCGATCGCGCGCGTTGACCCGTCCCGCGCGCAAATACTAACCACTCGCCGTCACGCACCATCAACGTCCCGCTTGGATCGTGCGGAGCAATGAAATACGCGTCCATTTCGGATAGACGCATGGTTACCGTGGATTTACCAGCAATCTGCGGACTTTGCAGCACGGGTAAATGAACCCGCGCGAACAAGATGATCGGCGGCGCCTGCTCATCGGTGGCCTTCCCGGACTGGATCGCAGCCCAGCCAAGACGATTGATCTCTGCCACGGTTTCCGGCGAAAGCTTGTTCAGTTCGCTCCGCCACAGCGCGGCTACGCGGTCCGTTTCTCGGATCCAATTGCGCCGCAATTCCGGCGGCTGGTTTACGTCATCTCGCAAAGCAAACAACGACGAATAGACCTGAGCCAACTCCTGCCACTCCCCGTACTCTTTGGTGTTCGACGCCCGCCAGCCGCGCTCGCCAATCACAGCCGCCCAATGCTTCAAGTTATCCAATAACGGATTGGCCGGATGGGGATTCAACTCCTCATTGTCCGAAGGCGATGGCTTTTCGGGGGCGGCATTCCCGTCACCAGCCAACAGCGAGACCCCAAATCCCGGCAATGCCCGCAGATCGCTCACGTCCCCGGAGATTCCTCGCATCAAGGTCTCAATGGCTTTGGCATCAACAATCAACAAATCACTTTCTAACTCAATGCTCGTGTTAACGCCCACCAGACGTCCATCCGCGTCGAACAATCCGCTGCCAGGACTGGAGCGGCTGATCTTATTATGTCCCAGAAAATGGGTATCGATCTGAAACCCTTTTTCGCGAACATTCACAAGTTTCTCAGCGGGAACTCCGCGATCCAAGGGGCTGACGTTGATCCGCGCCTCCGTAACCCAAGGCCAACGATCCAGTCCGGGAGGCGCGGTTTGAATCAAGAAAAGACTCGATGTCAACGGTCGCGGACTTAGCGAGGGACCAACCAATGCATTGACCAGACGCCGATTGATTAATAGGAAAACCAAGTCCAGTTCCGGAAATACCCCCACTACGCCGCGCACCTCGTCGCTCAATTCTTCATCGCCGGAGTCCATATACATGTCGCCGGGAGCCTGTTGCACGACGATCCGTTGAGCGCCGCTCAGCGCTCGCAAACTGGTCACTACCCAACCATGGGGACTGACGATCACTCCACCACAGTAACGTTCTCCTGCCGCCGTGGTCACTTTCAATTGAACCAAGTGCGGGCGGACCCGCTGCCAAACCAAATCGATCTCGGCCGGAGTAAAATAGACCAGTGGTTGCCTTACGATTGGGGTCGCCGCCGCGTCAATCGGTGCGGGCTCAGTGGACGCTGCCAGGGCATCAACGGCACTCTCCGAGATACCGAGCTCTGAATCCAATTCACTCTTGTCGTCGGACAACAGTGTCGAATTCGACAAGTGTTGCCGCGAGATAACTGCATACGAAACTACCAGAGCTGCCACGCAAGCCACAAATAAAACGCCCGTCGTGGCCAATGCGCGTTGGCGCTTGCGGTGCTGGTGAAGTTTTAAACGAACTACACTTGCCCCGGTGGACTCCAGGACTACGGTCGTCAAGTCAGGCGACCCGGACTCAAGCCTGCTCGCATTGTCTGCGCCCGGCGTGTGTTCGGTCTGCGTTTCAACCAATCGAACGTGGTCCGGCCTCTCGCCGATTTCCGGATGCTGGGGTTTGTTGATTTCTTCTTGGCTTTTAGGCAACGGCGGTGGTGCGCCTTTGTCCGGTCTGCGCAATATTTTGAGTGAATGTCCACATTGTTCGCACGGAACTTTTAATCCGACCTGTTCCGGCTTAACCGCCATCACTCGGTCGCATTCAGGACAAACTACGCGCATAAATCCCTTTCACCACCCTCCACGGCATTCTACCCCACCCCCCAGGTATTTCCGGACTGCTGGCATTAGCGGATTGTGTTCCAAGTCAATCGATGGCAACTCAACGGTAGTTGGTAGATTCCGTAAGGCACCAGCCGAGCGACGATTCTCAACCCATTTCGTCTCATTCTGAGACGTGGCGACCCGCCGAGATCGGAAGTAGTTGAGAACGGAGCCATGGCTCGGAACAGGCCACAGGCCGTCGACAACGCAAATACTCGTGGCTTTTTCGGGGAAATCTCATCCATTAGACCTCTCAATAATAATGCCTGTCCTTTTGTGGAAATGGGAGTTGTGGGGAAGCGGCGAACGGGGCAGAATGATCGGTCAACATGGATTTGGCTGGATTTATAAAGCGCTATGCCTCCTCGCAACTTAATGATTATTGCCGTGACGGTGATTGTATCGCTGACGTGTTTGGTCACGGCGGCGCGCAACCGCACTGCTAATTTGTTTGCTGAAGGGCTCGATATTGTCGAACGCGAATCGTTGATCGTTGCCGATCGCCGAGATTTATTTGATGCTGCCATGAACGGGATGTTGCGGAGTTTGGATCCGCATTCCTCTTTTATGTTTGGCAAGGCGTATCAAGAGTTTCAACAGGAGTTTCAACAGGAATTTGGCGGCGTCGGAATGTACACAGACATCGACCCCGCCACGGGAAAACTGACTGTGCTGGCCCCGATGAAGGACCGTCCTGCGTATCGTAGCGGACTGCGCGGAGGAGACGTCATCGTGGAGATCGACGGCGAATCAACCGAAGGCATGTCGCGATGGGACGCCATTGAGCGATTGCGCGGACTGCCGCAAACGTCGGTGACCGTTCAGTACGCGCGCGGCGACGTGACGCGAACCGTGACGCTGACGCGCGAAGTCATTCCGATGCCGTCGGTTCACGGTGATTGGATCAACGAGCATGGTGATTGGGAATTCACAATCGAAGGTCAACCTCATCTCGGTTACATACGATTATCGATGTTTGCCAATCAAACTACGGACGAATTTCGCCGGGTGTTGTCGGCGATTGCGCCGCGGGTGTCCGGATTGGTTATAGACTTGCGGAATAATGGGGGTGGGTTGCTGCCTAGTGCTGTCGAAATATGCGATATGTTCTTGGCGGAAGGGTTACCGATCGTTCAGATAAAGGACCGACAGAACCGTGTGATCAAAACGTATCAATCGACGGCGGAGATCGCAGTCTCCCGCCAATTGCCGATTGTCGTGTTGATCAATCGGCATTCAGCGAGCGCCAGTGAAATCGTTGCCGCTTGTCTGCAAGACCATTTACGAGCCACCGTTATCGGCGAACAGTCTTATGGGAAAGGGACGGTCCAAAATGTCATTCCGTTAGAGCGCGGCCGCAGTGTCATGAAGCTGACTGTCGCACGCTATGCTCGTCCCAGCAATCGAACGATTGATCGCGACTGGGCCAAGTCGCAAGGCGAAACGGTGTGGGGCGTCACGCCAAACCCGGGGTTTGAGATTGCGCAAACGGAAACGACCGTATTTGAGGAATATCGCCATCGTCTGAACAAGGAAATTCGCGGTCTGAACGCGGCTCAGAATGGAAAAGGGGACGTTGCGGAGACGGAGCGCGTCGAGCCCAGTCCCGACGACGGTACAGCCGAAAACGATTCCCGCACCGCGGTCCGCGGCGAGGACTTTGTCGATGTTCCGCTGCAGCGCGCAGTCGAGTTTCTCAATTCAATTACGTTGCGGACCGCACAAAATTGAATTAGCTGTCCATCGAGCCAGACAACGTGTCCAACCATTCCGTTAACCCGCCTGAAGTCGGCACAAAGGGAATGGTTTGAGGACGTTCCTGGCGAGGAACAATGTCCAAGGATTCTGACTGCACGCGGGTCGAAACACGTTGATCGGAAATACGAAGAGTGAGCGCTTGATCCGTGTCCGCTCGTCGTTCTACAACCGTCGGCTGAGGTTTCCGACTACTGTGCCGCGTCCCGTTCGAAAGTGCGTTGATCGGTACGGTGGCTGCATCGCAATCGGAACAGTGACCCTCCAGCTGTTTACCCACGAGTTCACCGCGTATGATCCGTATTTCGGAGGGAGCTTCGATTCCCAAGCGGATCGTATTGCCGTTGATACCGAGCACAGTCACCTTGATGTGATCGCCGATCAACAGTTGTTGCCGATTCTTTCTGGAAAGGACTAACATGGCTGCGAACTCCTTTTCTGATCGCTGTTTCCTAGTTCTGGATAATAATACGTTTCTAATTGAAAAAAAGTTACAAAAAATTAAAGCCTGGCGGTCCCATTTCCGACATGCGGATTCGCTAGCTTGGAGTTGATGCCAAGTTTCGTTGCCCAAAGAGCCCATTTTGTAGTTCTCGTTGGATTTGAGTGCCAGCATGAGCGAAGCGCGACGACAATTACCTGCGGCCTGAGACAGGTGCGCGTGCCGCTCCGCGCGCATGCGCTCAACAACGCCCCCGGGCACTCGCGCGGATAAGGATCAGCGAGGACCGCGGGTGGCGCCGCTGGTTGGCAACAAAAACTCCCGGACAATTAGTCTTTTCTCCGGAAGGAAGAGCAAATGCCCAAGGGGATTGCGATATTTGACCGGTTGCCAACCGGCTTTCATCAGCTGCGAGAGCTTATTCTCCCGGTCAAATTCACTGTTGTGCCGGACAAACACGATTTTCCGCTGGTCAAATTCAATGTGTTCGAGCCACTAGCGCATCTTTCCCGCCGGCACGGCAACGTTTTCTCCTAGTTCCCACTGACAATTGCTGGATTTGCGGCGGTTTGGGATGAACGCGACCGCGCGCGGGTGTACGTTGTGACCGCTGCATTGCCGTACACACCTCGCCATACGTGTAGTGATTCGAACGTGGTCATTCACGATGTTGGTTGCAAGCAGGCGGTGGGAATCGGAGATGCCAGCCCAGCCCTGAACCGTGTGCGCGGTCACGAAAATTCCGATTCCAACCGCTAGGGTGACCAAAGGTGTCCGGTGCTGGCATTCTCCTGGTTAAAGCGGAAAATGCATTGCATACGAGGATGTGGAACATGGCCCGACGCGTTTTTTTGAATTGGAACCAGTCGCCGCTTGGGCAAGCTGCCCGCTGGTTGATTGAAAACTATCGACAAGGCAGTCTGGTCGATTTGTCTCAGCTCTCGGCGGTAGTACCTACGGCAATCGCCCGCCGGGCGTTGTTGGAACTGTTGGTGGGCGAATGTGAGGCGCGCGCATTATCTCTCCTCCCTCCGGCGCTTCTTACCGTACGACATTTGCCGGAATTGTTGTACGAGAGCCAGCGCCCACTCGCCGACGAACTGACCAGCCGCATGGCCTGGCAGCGCGCCTTGTCCACGCTCGCCGACTCCACGTTGCGCGTGTTGTTGCCCCAATTCGAATGCGACGCGAAGCAATTGACATCGTTAGCACGACTGATTGCGTCGGTTCATGAAGACCTGGCGGCGAACGCCCAGGACTGCAAACGTGTGCTGCAGCATATTGCCTTGCGAGGCGATCGAGAGGGCGCCCCGGACAGCCGACGGGCGCATCCAGGTGACCGCCGAACCAACTCCACTGGGGGTCGTTACATGGAAACCGTGACCGGTCCGGCCGCGC
>JACTND010000146.1 GCA_014584305.1 Planctomycetota bacterium
AGCAAACGCCATCTTGGGTTATGAGTCCCCTGCTCTAACCGACTGAGCTACCGTCCCAAAATACCGAGCGCTATTCGTCGACTCCCCTCGGAATTCGACAACCGACACGCCGTCGGGGTTCATCTTACCAATCCAACGCCGCGCGGTGAATCCTATGGCTCGCCAACAGTCGCACCAATAGATCGCCAACAGCTAGAAAACAGCGCGGCGGCGTGGTTCACTGGTGGTGCGTTTGCGGAAGACGCCAGGACCAGGTCCATTTGTGGATCTCGATGGCGACGAAGACCGTCAGCGATAGACCGAACATGCTGAGCCAAACGGTTGCGCTGACCGGCTCAATCTGCAACATGCCCTGAAACAACGGAAGGTGCATGGCCGCCACATGGATAGCAAGCGCCCCTAAGGCACCGGCCAATAAGAACGGGCTCTTCAACGTCGATAGTCGCAAAGCCGATTGCGTTTCCGAACGGCAATTGCCAATGTGGATGTTCTCGAACAAAACCATCAGCAGTAATAACGCGTTCCGCGCCGCCGGTTCTGACCACTCGTGAGCGATCATCCACCAAAACGCGCCGACACCGACGGCGGCCATGACAACGGCCGCCACGATGGTCCGCTCGACCATCAGTCGGTTGAAGATTGGCTCGGTCGGTCGGCGCGGCGGTCGGCGCAGAATCCCCGCTTCAGCGGGTTCGAAGGCCATCGCGATACCTTGGATTCCATTCGTGACTAGGTTCAACCACAACAATTGCACAGCCAGCAGCGGCAAGGGGAGCCACGCGCCGACGGCGAATGCGGTCCCGATCAGCAGGACCTCGGCCGCACCGGTCGAGACCAGCAAGTAGATCACTTTGCGAACGTTGTCATAGGCCACTCGGCCTTCTTCGATGCCATTGACGATCGTGGCAAAATTGTCGTCGCTGATCACCAATTCGGCCGCTTCCCGCGCCACATCTGTCCCTGATTTCCCCATTGCCACGCCGATATTGGCGGCGCGCAATGCGGGGGCGTCGTTGACTCCGTCGCCGGTGACGGCCACAAAGTGCCCTTGGCGCCGCGCGGCGTTGACGATGTCGAGTTTCTGTTTGGGCGCCACGCGGGCAAAGACCCTCGCGCGTTCGACGCTTTCGGAGAACTGCCCCTCGTCCATTTGAGAGAGTTCTGTCCCAGTAACGACTTGAGAGCTCGACGTCGCCAGATCGAGTTCGCGAGCGATGGCCAAAGCGGTGACGGGATGGTCCCCCGTGATCATCATGACTTCGATCCCGGCGTCGTGACAACGATGTACCGCTTCCCGCGCACCGGGTCGCAAGGGATCGATCATGCCTACGAATCCGGCAAAGGTCAGCCGCGTAAATGAATCGTGGTTCCATAACAGGTCAGTTTCGGATCGCGCCGCGCCATCGCCGATTTGGCCTTCAGCGAATGCGAGGGCTCGGTAGCCAGCTCCGGCCATCGCTTCGGCTGTTGCGAGTTGTTCCGCGATGCCCGCCCTCTGGAGCGTTTGTTCGCACATCCGAAGAATCCGTTCCGGGGCCCCTTTGACAATTGCCAGATAATGTCCGTCGCAGTGATGGAACGTGGCGGCGTACTGGTTCTCGGGTTCGAAAGGTATCGCGCCGACTTGCGGGTAGCGCTCGAGCAGCTTGTCTCGCTCGACTCCCAATTTGTTGGCCAGCGACAACAGCGCCACGTCGGTCGGATCGCCGTGCCAGACCCAGTGGTCGCCGCGCCGCCGCAAATCCCCTTTGTTGCACAGCGCGGCGACATCGAGCATGTGCGGCTCTACCACTTGCACACCAAAGGTCCGGCGCCCTTTGTGGACGCCAATTGCCGGGGACGCATCGAGTCCGTTTCTCTATTCACGGGCGAGCCAGTGCGCGCGGCGGTTCAAGCGGGTCGCGCGGATTTCATTCCGGTATTTCTCTCGGACATTCCCCATTTGTTTCGCTAGACGAATTCGATTGGACTCGGCGCTGGTCCAAGTTTCTCTACCGGACAAACACGGTTTCTGTTCCCTGGGTACATCCGTCGATGTCGCTCGTGCGGCTGTGGATGCGGCTCCCCTGGTCATCGCCGAGGTGAATCGCCTCATGCCGCGCACCCACGGGCATAGCCTCGTGGCGCGATCTTCGTTCGCGGCCGCAATCGACACCGATCGCCCGTTGCACGAACACGCCCCGTCAAGGGGCGGACCGGTCGAAGCGGCGATCGGCGAACAGATTGCTGCTTTAATACCCGACGGCGCTACGTTGCAAACGGGGATCGGGGCCATACCCGATGCGGTTTTAGAACGCCTGATGAACAAGAACGACTTGGGTGTCCACACCGAGATGTTTTCCGACCGGATGGTCGATTTGGTCGAGCGCGGAGTGGTCAACAATCGGTGCAAGAAGGTTTATCCCGGCCAACTCGTCACCAGTTTCGTCATCGGCTCACAGCGACTATTCGATTTCGTCGATGACAACCCACAAGTGATATTTTTACCGAGCGATATTACCAATGATACGAATCTTCTCCGCAAACTCGACCATTTGGTTGCCGTCAACTCGGCATTGCAGATCGATTTGACCGGACAAGTCTGCGCCGATTCACTGGGCCATCGCATTTATTCCGGGATCGGGGGGCAGATGGATTTCATTCGTGGTGCAGCCCTCAGCGTTGGCGGTTTGCCGATCATCGCTCTCCCTTCGACGGCCGCGCGGGGCACTGTGTCGCGCATCGTTCACGAGCTGTCGCCCGGTGCCGGTGTCGTCACCACGCGGGGGCACGTTCATTGGGTCGTCACCGAATACGGCGCGGTCAATCTGCATGGCTTGTCGCTGCGGCAACGTGGCGAAGCCTTGATCGGGATCGCCCACCCCGACTTCCGCGCGGAGCTGCGCCGTCAGTTCCACTCTGTCCGTCAAATCTCGCTGTAATACGCGATTCATGATTCACTGCGTTTGATGAGAAAACGGTTGAGCCGCTTATGAAGTTGCTCCAGCCAGCGCCGCGCCCACATGAATTCCAAGGCGAGAATACTCAGTCCAAAGGGGATCACCAACGTAGCTGGTCCTGGCAACACGATCATGGCCACGCCGATCAAGATCACCGTTCCCCCGACAACCAAGATCAGCGCGCGGCGACCGAATCGCAGCGCCCGCACCGCCCAGGGAACGGCCAGCGGATCAAATGCCGGCTGCGCAGCGCGGGCCATTTTCCAGCGGGCTATAGCCGAAGCCAACCAACCGATACCCAATATCGTCCCGACAATGATCAGCGAGGTGAGATTCGAAATCGGGATCCACTCTGCACAGAGCATTTTTAAGCCGACAAACGCTAACACAATCACCAAACTGAGTTTCAAGTAGCGAAACGACTGGATCGCACCGGCCAAGACAAAGTACATCGATCGCAGCCCCAAAATCGCGAAGATATTGGATGTGAACACGATAAAGGGATCGCGCGTAACACCAAAGACCGCCGGTATCGAGTCCACCGCGAACATGATATCGCTCGATTCGATCAAGAGCAAAGCCAGCAAGAGCGGTGTCACTGTCCAGCGTCCATCGACCTTGATCAACCAACGCCCCGAGGCAGTCTCGGTCGTGGTTGGAAAAAGGCGATTGGCCAGACGAATGATCAAGTTCCGTTCCGGATGTAGTTGATCTTCTTCGGTCAAAAACATGCGCAACGCCGTGACGACCAATAACCCGCCCAAGACATAGGTCAACCAGTGAAAGTATCCGAGCAGTAGTGTCCCGGCCCCTATCATGACACCGCGCAATACGATCGCGCCGATAATGCCCCAAAACAGCAGGCGGTGCTGGTGCTGAAGGGGGATCGCAAAGTACCCAAAGATCAAGGCAATCACAAACACGTTGTCCAGGGACAGCGATTTTTCCAGGATATAGGCGGTAAAAAACTGGATGGCCGCCTCGGCGCCGGCGAGCGACCGTTCACCAACGGCCGTTGGCGACCATCCATGTTCGTACATCAAGTAAACCAAGCCATTAAAGCCCAGCGCCATTCCAATCCAAATTCCGGTCCACGCCAGACTCTGACCCAATGTCAACACTTGGGTGCGACGATGGAACACGCCCAGGTCCAACAGAATGAAACCCAGTATCGCCAGGATAAATACGCACCAAATCCAAATGCTCATTTCACCACGCGGTATGGAATGCAACGCTCAGAGGCAACACGGCAAAAAAATGTCAACAACAGGCTCCAACCCCAAGTCGCGACCCTCCATCTGCCGCCAAGGCAGAGCGCGTAGGGCCGCGACACACGGGAGTTCAACTACGTCAGTTCCCAAGCACCGGGCAAGAAGGGCAGGGAAATCTGGCACTTGGTGGGAGCAACTCGCCCCAAGCGCCACTGCATTCGTTGAATAAAGGGCAAGGATTTGCTCCATTCGGCGAGAACCGCGCGCAAGTTCTGAACCGCGGGGAGCGCCTCATCGTCGATTTCATCGAGTGCATCGGCGCAACCGTTGGGCAATCCGTTCATCAACAGGGCTGTAGCGAAGTTGATTTTGAACGCGTTGGGCAAGGGGCTGCGCATCCAGGTGCAGCCTGGCTGCAGGGCAATGCTGCGCATCAATGCGAGCGCGGCCTCGGCATTCCCCATCCGCATCAAACAGACTGCTCGCAAATTGACGACTTCGGGAGAAGATCCTTGTGATTGCAACAGCCGAAAGGCCGCGTCCGGATCATTCCGTTCCAGCGCATCAATTGCCCCTTTCCAACCGGTCGCGCGGGCCGCGTTCGCGGGAGTCGCCTTGTCCGATTCGCGCCGCC
>JACTND010000317.1 GCA_014584305.1 Planctomycetota bacterium
GAACGCCAAACCAAAGATCAATGCCGAACCCGCCTACGAGAACGTCCACCTGGTAGCCCAAGGCCTGGTAACGCGGATTGGCGAATTGCTATTCGACTTGCCCGCACCAAACAACGACGAACATCCGACCAACAGAGGCCACGTAGGTGACTTGAGCCGGATCAACAGCCGCCTTTCGGCGGTGATCGCTTTCATAACCGGAACCCAAAGTTGGGCCCTCAAGTAGAAAACTCTTCCTAAAAATTTGCCGTAAGCAGACTCGTATCAACTTGGAAGTAGTCCGCCAGCGCGCGAATCACTTGTCGACTAAAAGGTTTTTTTCCGGCCAGTATCTCGGAGAGAGTTGATTTGGGCAGTTTCGTCTCTCGGCTTACGTCAGCTTGAGTTACTCCTTTCATGTCCAGTAGGTGGCGAAGCATCTCCGCATCTGAGGCCGGCGGAATCGCATGGTGCTTTTCCTCGTAAGCGGCAACAAGATCGCTCAAGGCGTCAAGATCCATTTGCCCACCATGATCGAGCCGGTCTTGAGCCAAAAGGTTGTCAATGACTTGGCCAGCTGCCTCAAGATGCTCATCCGATTCAATCGATTTCAACGGAAACGAAATTACCAGCTTCAGGTACGAATCGTGGTCTTTCGCTCTCAGTCCAAACTTTGCGCTACTCGTCATTTTTCCTTTTCCCTTGATTCTTTCCTGCCTTCTTGACGGGTGCAGTTTGACGTCTGCCGACTCTTTTGACTGGCGGCGGCTCAAAGCAATGGCATTCTTCCTGCCACTTGTTCTCGTCGTATTCAGCATGAGTCATCACTTTGAGAATGTAGATACGTTGTTTTGCGAAAAGGATCCTGGTTATCAATCGATACTTGTTTCCGCCGATGTTGAAAACCAAACATCGTCCTACGATGCTGGCTGAGGCGAAGTCGGGCTTCACATCTCCCCACGATTGCCACGTCACTGTCCGACTGTTGACGTGGGTATGCCCAGCTTTCAGGGTGCCTTCTGCGTCCGAATACGAGCTGTTTCCCCAAAAATTCCTGAGTCGGGAAATCGAAATCACGCGCATCCGTCGGCTTCCCGTTTTTCCTCGATCGGCATTCTAGTTCGCAAAACACGAACCTTCGAGGGCTGGGTTCGTATTTCGCGAACCTTTCATTTCCGGTGGGGAAGGGTGGGCTGATACAATGAGGTCTTAATTACCCAGTTCCTCTTGCTTTTGAATCAGAAATCTGTTGCGCTACTTCTATTAAATTGTTTCGCGTCGCCGTGGGCGAAGGATCGCAACAGAAATGTCATGATGGACTGAATACTTCATCGGATGCAAGTAAGGTAAAACGCAGAGGCGGGGAGATCGCGGAGGAATAGCAATCAAACGAACTCTGCGTTCTCCGCGCCTCTGCGTTTCAAAACAGTTCTGTTTCCATTGCTGACAAATCAGCCTCTTTCTGGGCTGATAAAAAGATGAAATTAATGGGCGACTGACAAGCCGAAGCGTCAGCAAAGGGATGGGGCACTTCCCTCGCTGACGCTTTTTGAAGTTGCGCTTCGGGTTAGGGATTCGTCAGGCTACCCTGATGGAGCGGTCTACGTGACTGATGAACGGTATCGGAAGTCTTCCAAGGTCTCGACTGGCTGGCGTAATTGCAATCTGCGGACCACCTTCGAAAAAATCATTAAGCGAGCAGGCCCACAGCCATGGCCAAAGCTATTTCATGCCTTGCGTTCGAGTCGCGAGACAACATTGGCACGAGAGTTCCCAATTCATGTGGTAACTGGATGGTTGAGAAATACACCGACGATCGCGATACGACATTACTTGCTGACGACCGATAGCGCCTTCGAACGCGCGACAAAGACAAAAGGCTCGTCTGGAAAAGAGGTGCAGAATCTGGTGCAGCAAGCTCCAGAAACTGGTCGCAACGCCCCGCAGCGGTCACTAGTAAAGTGCCGGAATGCCAAAGAAAACGGCACATTGCGCGAAGGGACAACGTGCCGCAGCGGAGAGGACAGGATTCGAACCTGCGGTAGGGTTTGACCCCTACGCCGATTTAGCAAACCGGTGCTTTCGACCACTCAGCCACCTCTCCCGGTTGGTCGGATAGTGACGGACCATCGCCAATGGCCTTCCCTTCCGCATCGCGTTCACATTTTGCCAGCCGACCGCGAACTTTTCAAGCACGAACAGGCTCATTTTCATGGCCAGCGCGGGGCTGTCCGGCCGCAGTCGTCCCTTGCCACTGGCGGCCGACTCATTAGACTGTTCGGAACCGCCGCTGGTTCATCGCCGTCGTGGATTGCCCAGGAGCGGTTGCGGTTTGGCGGAGTAGCTCAGTTGGTTAGAGCACCGGCTTCATAAGCCGGGTGTCGCCGGTTCAAGTCCGGCCTCCGCTATTTTACTACACTCAAATCTGTTTCTCCCCTCCCCTCCCCTTCGCTATAATGGAATCCAGACGACTGCCATTTATTGTAAGGAGGAATTGCCATGTTCCAGCGGCGTTGGTTGGTTTGCTTGGCTGTTGCGTGTTCTGCGTTGTTCCTAGGGACCACGGAAAATCCTGCGTCGGCGATTGGCCCCGGCTGGTGGGGGTTCGGCCGCCCTTGTTTCGTTCATCGCGGTGGTCCGGTTCGAAATATCCTGGGTCGTATTCACGATCGATGGCATGGAAGGCACTGGGGATATGGTTGGGGATATGGATATGGCGGATGGGGCTGTGCTTACGCGCCCGTTTGGGATTACGGTCTGTACGGTTGTGGGCCGAGTTGGTGCGATTACGGTGGTTGGACGGTATGCCAATCGCGCGCCGTCTATTCGAATATGAATCTGTACGTGGACAGCGCGGCGGGCGCGGTGCAACGGCAACCCTATTGGATCACACCAAACTCCGTTGACTCCCGTGTTGGCTCCACGTCGTCGGATGCGAAACCGGCGCTTGCCAATTCCCTGCCTAAGGTCCGCGGCGATACCGTGGTGTTGGAGTTGTCGGTCCCCGCCGATGCCGTGGTGACAATCAATGGGCATCGGACGCAATCGCGGGGTGCCTCGCGTCAGTTCATCGCGCGGCAATTGTCGCCGGTCCGCGAATACACATTTGAAATTCAAGCGGTCATTCAGCGCGATGGGCGCGAACTGGTCCATTCGACTCTGGTCACCAGTCGCACCGGTCAGCACCAAAACGTGTCGATGGCAGAAGTTGCATTTCGTTACGCTCCGCAGCCGACGACGTTAGTGGTTCATGTGCCAGCCGACGCGCGGTTGATTTTGGCCGGGGCGCCCGCCAAACAAGTCGGCGAGACGCGAGTCTTTACCACAACGGCGCTCGGTGAAGGACAAAAGTGGGACGGATATCACGTGGTAGCGGAAGTGGAACGGGACGGACAAATCCTCCGCGAGGAAGCGACGTTGGCGTTGATTGGCGGCGCCGATCATGAGCTGACTTTCCAGTTCGCGCCGCCGCAGAGCCAGGTCGCCGCGCGATAAGGACCGTGACGTTGTCCGAAGATGATTGATGCGGGCAGACGCGGCGCAGCGTCTCATTGGGCTGAGGTACGCAGGCCGTCGGGGCTGCCAGAGATATGGCGGTCCGCGCTGAGCGGCCAACTGGCGGTCTGATATCCGCGCTCTCGCAACCATTGCCGCAGTTGATTGTATTCCGAGAAGCTGTCGGGATAGACCCAGACCGAAACCGTTGTCTTGTGTGGCGCGAAGCGGCTGAGATGGCGTTGAAAGTGCGAGTTCGGTTGCCATGCTTCGGCGATCGATTCACCCAGAATCGTGCGGGTGGGAGTGATCTGAAAATGGTCGAGGCGCACCAATGTTTGCGAGACGGTGCCGTGTTGCGTGGCGCGTTGGACGTTTTCCGCTACGAGTTCGTAGTGCAGACGAAAGTCGCCGATCGGACCGACGACTTCGCTCGTGCGGTGTGCCGTCGCCAGTTTCTCGGCCTTGACTTTCCATTCATTGCGCATCAACTGCACCAATTCGTCCAATGGCACGTAGGTCAATCGGCCTTGGGCCAGCCGAAAGTGGACCTCATCGGAGAAAACGGTTTTGGCAATCGGTGTGGGATAATGTTGAATAACCTCGCGTTCGGGTGAGACATCTGTTTCCAACAAGGCGGCCTGTCGTTCCAGTGATTCCCATTGCGCGTGCAGTTCACGGCTTTCTTGTTCCCAAGCCAGGGCCTGTTGTTGATGTTCATCCCAAGCGGCAGTCGTTTCCTCCAGACTGCGTTTGACCATCTCCAACGCCACCAATCGCTCGTGGCGGATGGCGGCCAAGGCCGTTGCCCGGGCTCGTTCGGCGGCGATTTGGTCTTGCAGGTCTTCAATTTCCGATTCGACCAAGTTGGCGGCGCGGTCCGCTTCGGCGCATTGTTGTTGCCAGAGGGCGACGGTGTTGTCGGGCTCGGCCGCCGTCATCAAGATGACCGACTTGGCTTGTGTCCCAACGACGGCGACCAGGATGATCAGTACGCCCACCAAGTTGGCGATGATATCCAAGAACGAATCTTCGCCGGAGTTGATGGCGTGTGTGGTTTTGCGTTTCATGGCGTGTCACCCATCCACTCCAACCCGCTGCCGCGCAAGAGCTGGGACAGTCGCTCGGCCGTGGCTTGCGCATCGCCGATCACAGTGACGCGCAGTTCCGGCCGCCAGTGTCCGTCGGGTGGCGGCGGTCCCCAGCTGCGAATGAGTTTTTCGCAATGGGCAGTCAGCGGCTCGATCGCCGCGAACACATCGCCATCGAACTCGATGCGCTGCGGTTCGACGACGGATAATCGTCCGCCAAGGATCATTAAATGATCGGTGGCGCAGAGCACGCGGACGGGGCGGCGATAGGAGACCCCGGACGCATGGGAAATGCCCCAATTCGCACCGCGTTGTTTGGCTAAGGGTTCGAGACTAGTCGAAGAGACATACGCGGAGCCGCCCGACTCAAGTGACTTGGATTGGGTTCGCGCACCGCCGCTTGCCTCGCGCGGTTCCGAGTCGGACGGTGTTAGCGGCGCTCCCGATTCCGCACCGCGCGGAGGATTGTGGAGGGCCGCTTGCTGGTTGTGCGTGGTCGCTTGCGGATCGAAGGTTCCGCTGACGGATCGCGTCGGGCCGGCGCTGCCGCCATCCGTTCGAATGAAGCCGCCATTCACCCGATCGGCCTGCAAGCCTTGGCCGAGGTCCACGCGGGACATTTCGCGTTGGGCCGTTTGCTGCCGCGAGATTTCTTCTAACAATCGGGTGTGGGCGATTTGCTCTCGTTTGGCGCGCTCGACCGCCGTCACCACAGCGTTGTATAACTGCTGGTCCACGGTGCCGAAATCGAGAGGCAAGTCTTGTTCGACCAATTCGTAACCAAATTCATCGGCCCAGCTCCCCAGGGCGCGACGGGCCAATCCGTACGTTCCCGCGCCGGCCGGCCGCACGACCAAGAGTGGATAGGGTTGTCCGCCGCTGGCTTCAGCACCATACCGCAACCAATATTCGCGAATGGTGGACAGCGCTGCATCGAGAGGATTGCCAGGCAATCCGGGAACCGGCATCTCGTAGGTACGAAGCAGGATTCCGAACGGTTGCAGCACCAATCCATCGGCGACACATTCGACGTAGATCGGCCGTCGGTTGGTACTGTTCGCGTGCTGGGTCGGAACGATGGAATAGAGTTTCCTTGGTTCCGTTTGCCGGCGCTGCTGGGCGTCGTCCAATCGGGCCTGAGCGGCTGCGATTCTGTCGGACCATTCCTGCCGCTGGCGTTGCCTGGCCGAGGCGGAGGGGAGTTCGGCACCCGTTTGCGCCCCGCGGGCCAATTCTAATTGCGCGGCGACCACTTCGGTTTCACGTTGCAGATCGTCCAGCGCCGTTTGCACGTTGGCGCGAGCCAAACGAGCCGCCTGGAGCTGTTCGATGAGTTCCGGGCGTGCGGCCAGTAGGGCTTCGCGACGAAGGTGGTGCAGGTCGAGATCGTCCCGCAGTTTGTCCAGTTCCGCTGTAACCACTTCGGCCTGATCATGCCCGGTGGCTTGTGACCGGAGCGACGTCGCGCGGACGACCAAGACCAACATGACCACGAGAATACCCATGGTTGCCAACAGGACGGTCAAGAACGGAAACAGCGAAACGTGGGGGTTGGGCGACGAGCTTTGCATGTCTAGGCAGCGCGGCGAGTGGCCTCGGCAATCCGCACGCGAAACGGTTTGGTCCGCTGCTCGGGCTGCGGCAGCGATGCCAACTGCAAATCCGCGCGCAGTTGGCTAATGGCCTGCGTCAACCCCGTCAGGGCACTATCGAGGCGGCCGGTCGTCGCCAACGTTTCCAGGCTCCGATCGACACTTTGTTGAATGGAACCCAGGTTTTCCAATTTGGCAAGGACTTCAGCAATCAATTGAGATTGGCGGAGCGTAAGTTGATGCCGGTCATCGAGCTGCCGCGCGGTCTCGCTCAACATGGTCTGCCACTGCTGCCAGCGTTGCGCGAGCCGCTGGTCGGCTTGTTCCACGGTGTTGCCGATCGTGTCGGCAAAGACCGTCATACTGGCCTGCAAGGCGGTGTTCAACTGCGATTGCAATTCGGCGACGTTCGCGGCGCGGTTGCTGGCCCACGCGCGTTCGGCGTTATTGAGCGATTCACGCCAGATTTCTGTGTGTTCGCGAACCGCTTGTCGCGTGGCGGCCAACATCCTTCGCCCCCAACTGCGAACCAGACCATGCGCATCATGAGCGGAGCCGGAGAACTGGAAGAAGCGATCGATTTCACTCTGAGCCCGATCGTCCACGACGCGCAGCAAGGCCGTGGTATCGAAGGCCACATACAAGCTGGCTTGCAGACCGCCCATCATCTGTTGCAGATCATTGTCCGGGCCAATATTCAGATTCCCCAGCGCTTGGGAAATGCCCATCACCGTTCCCAAGAAACCCAACATCGGCGTCGCCCAAATCAAGATGCGGACCAAGGAGTAACGTTGTTGTCCCTGTGCGGAATCCGCGTCGGACAGGATGCGCATTTCCGCGCTGGCCGATTCCGTAGAGCCGGTCCGGGCAATGTTCGCCACGACCGCTTGCAGCCGGCGATGCAACAAGTGACCGTGCAGGCGTTTCGATAGCTTGTTGAGATTGTCGAGAAGTGAGTGTGCAATCCGGACGTCATCCGCCGGCCCGCCCGTGCTCGCGTCGGGGACCTCGGAAACGAGGCCGCTATCCAATTGAATCAAGCGATGCGATCGCAATTGCCGCCAGCAGTCCAGAAGGATTTGAGCCAGTGCTGCCAAACCGACACAGAGCATCGCCGTCGTGATACGCGAGACGGGATGCCCCAAGAGGTAGCGCCGCAACATCTCGTGATCGAGGGTCCGCGATTCGATGGCCGCACACAGCACAAAATACAAGACCAATCCCCAGGAAATAGGGACTAGCAAGGATGCGACTACCGAAACGAGGCCCGGTGATTTCTTCACTGTGCGTACTCCTGAAAGGGTTAATCGGCAAAGTCACCGCAGCGAGATGAGTTTCGCTAACCAGAGGATTCCGAATCTGCGTTTTCGCCGGTATAGACGTTAAAATTTGCCAAAGATTGGCCGTTTGGGAAGCCGATAATCAGTCCTGTTCACCATAACTATGCGGGATTGTGACCATCTTGCATAATCCCAGGGGGGTAAGCCCAGGCCGGTTGAAGAAACGGGTCCTGGGCTTTTTTGTTTGGAAAATCGTCTCTGCTGTCTGTGGCGAGCTGCTTTCGGTTGCAATTGTCCGTTAAGCGGACAACAACAGGATTCCAAAAACTCTCCCTTCGTACTCAGCCCCTGGCGGTACTCGTGCTCGAAGCACATTTGCCGAGTACGAGTACCATTTCATTGAGTACGAGTACGATCTATAAACGCGAAGCGCCGTATCAGTAGGTTTCAACGTCGCCATGGCAAATAGTCCATCACATACGCTTGCGACCTTCCGTTGAACGGACAACAACAGGTCCCCAAACCCGACCCTTTCGTACTCGTACTCGAAACGAATTGGTCGAGTACGAGAAAAGTGACATTGAGACTAAGGCGGGCGAGCTTTGTTCAACCGGCGTACATCTGCAGGCGGATACCCACTTGGTCGGCGATTTCGCAGGCCGTGCCCAAATCGGGGTGCCGAACAAATACCACGCCGTCCGATCGCAACGTTTGCCGCCAATTGCGGCGCGGAGCACCGACGGGGAGCAAATCAATCGCCGCAATCGCCGAACCAAAATCCGCTAGCAGACTTTCCAAGCCCGTGATCCGATGGATATGCCCTTCGCCTTGTGCCCGTTTGAAAACGCTGATCGCGTTATACTTGCGCTCGAACCGGGTCGTGAAGCGCTGGTGCACGACGGCTTCCGCCCAACCGTCAAACAGGTCGATATCGTTTGCGAAATTCATGATATCGACGGTGTGGCTGCCCGGGGGCCGGGCGGCGTAAAACCGGTTCGAAAACCGAGCGCTTTTAAGACGGCGAAGCCCATCGCTCGCCCAGCGGCAAACCGAGGATGGTCCACTTCTCGCACGGCCACCGTCTGCGGGCTGATCCATTGATGGTTGCGTGCTTCGAGAGCCCGGGGGCGATAAAAACACATGTTGAAAAAACCGACTTCTCCATTGGCACAGACGGTATCGAAAGTGAAATCTTCACCTTCGATAAACTCTTCGATGCTCACTTCTTGGATATGGCCCAACGCATTGAGGACTTGCTCCAACTCCCGTTCGTCGTTGACGCGGTAGGTGTCGGCCGACCCCGCGCCGGCGATCGGTTTGATGCAAACTGGAAAACCGATGTGCTCCACGGCTTGCCGCACGCCCGCTTTGGTCGTACTGGCGGCGTGACGTGGCGTGCGAATTCCGGCATCGTCCAAGATTTGCTTCATGACTTCCTTGTCGCGGAATGGGATCGTCTCGGCGACCGTCATTCCGGGAGTACCAAGCGCTTCCCGCAGCCGGGCGGCCAACAACATCGTGGGCTCCCACGTCGATTCCACGCGATGGATCGGCACGCGGCGCGCATACTGCCGAACCTGATCAATGATCGCCTGCTCGTTGCCGAATGATGCGACGCGAATGTAATCGTGCAGCGCCAGGCGGGCCATTTCGGGCATCGCATCGACGCCTTGGTCGCCGAGTCCGATCACTTGAGCACCTTGCCGCGCCAATCCGCGCGTGAAAAAAGGTTGTTCGATCGGGAAACCAGGTGAGACCATCAATACGTTCATGGGCGACCTTATTCTAATCGTTGGGCGTTTCTTTCGTTAGGTTATCTCCCGCAAGCCGAAACTTCTATCATATTTCGAGACTCCAGGGACTTGCAAATCGCCCGACACCCATCCAGAGGCCCAGCCCTTGGGATGCGTGGCACCGCCGGGGCAAACACCGGAATCTGCGACTCGCTCCTCTCGCGCGGTTTAGCTCATAATAAAAGGTGCGTTAGACGACGGAAAAACCCTCCACAAATTGTTGCAACACGGCATCCTGTTCGCGCGGGCCGATAGCCGCGCAGACGAACAATCTGCTGACTTGAGGGATCAAGGCAAACCGCAAGAGGACGGCTCCACCGCGCGAATGAAAGACCAACGCCCGGCCATCACTTCGCCCCACCAGCGGCCGTTCGTCAACCAATTGTACGGAGGCCCCACCCTCGGCCATGCTCTCCTGAAACTCGGCCAACCAGGCTTGTATCGATTGCGCATGGCTCAAGCCGTCCAACGCCGTGCCTTGGCGCACGGTTACGGAATGGGTCACTTTGTTGTCCACCACGCGATAAACAACCGTCTCCAGGATCCCCTCCGCGCGTTCGTACCGGTTCGCCGTGCGTGTGGGCTTGTCCGTGAACTGGCAACGAAATCCCTCGCGCCCGGTAAATGTTCGCCATTGACCCTTCCGCTTCCACCAACCAAATACCATTTCCCCTGCTCCATGTTGACAGCGTCTCAGAGTTCGCCGCACGATCGACAGTTCACGCGCGGACGCTCTATTGTAGCTGGACAGCGCCAAGTCTGTAGCGTTTGTCCTGGTTACTCGTTTCTTTGGCACCCCCAACAACGTGTTTGGTGGGATGAGAAGTTTGAAGACTATGTCAGCCGCCAAACTTCTTCACCCACGAAAACGTGCGGGCGTCGTTTTCAAATCGACAACGTCAAACGTACAAGGTGCTATCCGAAAACGCTAGAGCATGGCATCGGTCTGCCGGGTCAACGCCGCAACGCTGGTAGCTGACTCAAGCGCGAATCGCGCCGGGCTGATTCGTTCGGCGGCATGTGCATGGCGATGTACCTTCAGCACCTGGCCGCGCGACACGACGAGAATTCCCGGCAGTTGAAATCCATCGCCGTCCAGTTTCCCGAGCCCGTGGCCGCGCATCAGCGCTTGCCAGGCCCGTCGCCAAATGCGCGGTCCAAACAACTGTGCGAATGTACCGCGGGGCAGTTCGAATGCGCGATAGAGAATTTGTTCTCGATCGCTGATCCAGCTGATACCCTCGAGTTCGTACCGACGCGCAAGCTGCGCGAGGCTGTCGCCGCGACTCATGGTCACAACGGCAATCTGAAACCCCGCTGACTCGATAGCCGCGCGTTCGGCAGCCAAGTCCGCGAGCGCTTCACGGCAGAACGTGCATCCCGCGTGGCGGAGGGCCAAGATCACGACCGGACGGGCGGTGCTTAACTCCACCAACGATCGGCCATTCTGGTCAACAGACAAAGCCATCGCCTGGTGCAGCGTCAAGGCATTGTCCCGCGAGGAAGTCGGCACAAAACGCCCCGGGTGCTTAGCGGCGTCCCACAACAGCATTCCAAACGGGATCCACCAAATCAGGTCATTAGTGACGATCATGACTCCAAAAGCCCACGGAATCTCGCCGCGCGCGGCCGACCAAAGAAAACCAATCGGTCCGGCAATCTTGCCAACCAAGCCAACTAAAACGATCGGCCAATGCCGGCGGTAATCCGTTGCCGCCAGCAGGTAGGCGAATCCATAGAGTCCAATTACCATCCCCAGGCATTGCCAAATCGGCCAATGGTTCAGCGGCTCCATCCCAGCCCAACGGAAGAAAAGCTGAGGAAAGGCGATGACCAAGCCACCCCAAAGTAGGTTGTACAGACCCGCCCCCCACAAGCAGGCTTTTCCCCAACGCAAATATTCGTGCTGATCTTGATGCATTCCGACGTCCGGTTCCGATGATGCTCGTACCAACTTAACTGCAACCGCCAATCATTGGTAACACGTTCACTGACAAAGAGGCTACAAATTGTCTGGGGGTGGCCATGCATTCGGAAGATCCGGACCTCGGTTCTCGGAAATCCAGTGTCGCAAAATTGATACGCAGCTGGTTTCCAAACAGCCGCGACGATCCGCCAATTTGTTTCGCCGAGGTGTTCGGGACGTCTCTTCCTCTAAGTTCTGGCTAGTTTTCTGAAGTTGCACTCGCGAATTCGAAAGAAATACCCATTAACGCAAAAACAGGGCTGTCGTGCTTGGGGTTGAAATACGGTAATCGAGTACGAGTAGGAGTACGAGTAGGAGTCTTGAACAATGTGAGCCAATTCAAGTGTTAGTTATGAGATACGGGGACTTGCCGGGCGGATGGCGCAGCGAAGACGGCCCATACGAACAACACGATTCCCATACCATTAACCACCAATCCCATCGTCCGCCCGCCAATGTCGGGAGCGATCAATAACAAACTGGATAGCAACAAGACCAACCGCCAACGCCATCCCAGCGGTCCGCGAAAGTAACCTTGCAAACAAGCGGCCAGCGCCACAATACCGACACACGAAGATATCAATCCCGAGACGAAATAACCGGCATCGTCCCATCCCAACGGCCCCCCGTCTTGTCCGAGCAACAGCAACACCGGCCGATAGACGAACATGAATGGCAGGGTGAAGCCGACTAACGCAAAACGGAATGCCGACCAAGACGTTTGCAAGGCGTTCGCCCCGGCGATCGAAGCCGCCGCATAGGCCGCCAATGCGACCGGTGGCGTCACCATCGACATCAACCCGAAATAAAAGATGAACAAATGCGCCGCCAACGGGACGACGCCCAACTCCTTGAGCAGCGACCCCATAATCGTGGCAATCAACAGGTAACAGACGACCGAGGGGACGCCTAAACCCAAAATGATCGAGGTCACCATGATTCCCAACAAGGCCAGCAACAAATTGTGTTCGACAATTTGTTTCATCACCTGGCTGAAATCGTTGGCAATCCCCGTTTGTTGTACGACGCCGATAATGATCCCCACGCAGGCGGCTGCGGTAATCAGCGGAATGCCGTTGCGAAGTGTGTTCGCCAATCCAGGCCAACTCGAGCGACGCCAGACCGGGTCCACCAGCGACCAACCGATCAAGCCGAACATGCCGAGAATACTTGAGTTCAATAGCGATTCGCCTTGCCGAGCCATCCCATCGGCCAGGGCAAAAAAATCGGTTGCCGTCCGCACGTAGATTTGGTGGCCGACGGCAATCGCCATGAAAAGGGTGACGGCCACCGCGCGGCCGAACCTACTCAGCCCCAACTGCGGCGCAAACACCGACATCCCCAGAATCACAACCAGGGCCCCAGACACAGCGCGGAAAGGCGACGCGCCGCCGATTAACAAGCCCAACAGCACCGTCAAGGACGCCACAAAAATCGCGCCGGAATAGACCGGCAGTGGCGGTTGTGGGCCCGACCGTTCCTCCATCCGCAATCGCCCGGTCGTTCCCAAGCGGCGCGCATAAAAATGAACGGCGACAAACAGCGACCAGTAATACAACATGGCCGGAATGATGGCGGCGCGGACAATTTCCAGATACGTGACGGGGGGCTCGATGAATTCGAGCATCATATAGGCTCCGGCCCCCATCACGGGCGGAACCAACGCCCCTCCCGACCCGGCAGCCGCTTCGACCGCCGCCGCGTCGTGCGCGCGAAAGCCGCTATTGCGCATCATTGGAATCGTAAAGGTACCGGTGGTAACGGCATTTGCCACGGCACTTCCCGACAAGGATCCCATCATGCCGCTGGCGAGTACGGCCATTTTGGCTGGGCCTCCCGGCGATCGCGAAAACATGCGCTGCGAGAACTGAATAATGAACTGTGTGGCGCCGGACATTTCCAACATCGCGCCGAACACGATGAACAGAAATACGTACCGAAACATCACGTTCATCGCCTGTCCCAACACGCCCTGGGACTGCAAGAATGCGGTGCTCACCAAATCGCGCGGGGCTTGACCGCGATGGGGCAACATCCACTCTGGCAACATCGGCCAACCATATTGGCTGGATAGGTAGCAGTACCAGGAGTGCGCGACGAACGCCACGGCCAACAACGGAACTGTCCAACCCAACGTCCGCTGGGCGGCGTACAAAACCACCAACAATCCCACCACGCCGACGAGGGTGTCCACCAAGGTTTCCTGCGCCACGCGATTGCCCAGCGCTTGCCCTTGGGGCCACACGCTTTGAAACACCGGCTGCGTTTGAACTACGATGTACGCGAAACAAAGCGTACTTAGTGCCAACAACATGGCCTGCAGGATGGCGCTCCAGCGACTGCGCGCCGCACCCCAAGCCAGCGCAAAACAACCGGCGTAGCCGAGCAGCGCGAATAGCGCGAGACTCGCCTGGGGCTGCAGCCAATTGAAATTGACTTCGATCAGCGTGTACAGAGATATAACGACGCCCAACACGGCAACCGTGCCGCTCAACCATCGGCGCTGGCCGTGGTTCGCGTGATCGGGAGTCATCGGATCGCCGGAGGCACGCGGCGCACCCGCCGCTAGTTGCCTGTCGGCCATATCCCGATTTCTTCGTAGAAGCGTTGTGCGCCGGGATGGAACGGCACGCCCGTCATTCGCGCCGCATTGCGGTCGTTGATCGCGCGACCGGCTGGATGCCGTTCGGCAATCTTCTCCCGTTGCTCCCAAATCGTCTTGGTGATTTCGTAAATCAGATCGCTATTGACCTTGGCCGAGGTAATCACATGCATTCGCCCGACGTCCAAGCCCAAAAAATCGCCTGTCATTCCGCGATATGTTGGTTCTTGTTGGCCATTGCGATCCGTGAACTGCGGAATGGTCGCCAACTCAAAAAAGGGATACTTATCCGCCAATCGTTGGCGGGCACCGAGGTCATACGGTATGAAGACGACATCCATGTTGTTGCAGGCTTGTTGGATCGACGCCGTCGGCACGGCTCCTCCCAAAAACACAGCATCGGCGGCACCGTCCGACAACATATCCACGGCCCTGCTCTGCTCGGCGTTCAATACGGTCACATCATTCCAAGCCAAACCGTGCTCTTCCATGATCGGCCGGACGAACATTTCAAAACCCGCGCCCTCCGGGCCGATCACCACGCGTTTGCCCTTGAGATCCGCGAATTGTTTGATCCCCGATTCGGATTTGGCGAGGAACAGCGCGATGTTGGGGGCCATGGTAACGACTGTGCGGACCTCATACGCCTTGTCCCACCCGGCTTCGCCCTTTAACGCAAAGTAACTGATTGCGGCATTCGACATGCCCAATTGAAATTCGCCGGAAGCCAAGCGCCGGATATTTTCCATCGAGCCGCGGCTTCCCTTGGCCTGCACGCGCCAGCCGCTCTCCGTTTTGTGTTCGTTCAAGACATCGGCGATGGCCGTCCCCACGGGGAAAAACGCGCCGCCCGGCGGCGCCGTACCGATGTCAACAAATTGCGTCCGTTCGCCAGGTTGGCACCCGTTAGCGGCGATCAAAGCCAATGACAATAACCCGATCACCCATCGGCTGGAACTCCGTGAACCTGGCCCCGATCGATCGCCGTCAATCCATGTCGGTACCAGCCGCCGTCGTTGAAACATCGCCATCCTCTCGCCTTATTGCTATCACTAGCGCCAACTGTGTCGCCACTTTCGCCCGCTCATTCCGGGCGAGGCACTTCGCGCCCTAGCGCGTCATTCAACGGACTCCCGAAGAATCGCGCGCAGTGCCGTTGACTAGAATTTAGCGGATTTTGGTGGTGAACAACAGTTGCCACCGATGCAGTGAAGAATTCTATAGTCAAGAAACGATACTCGGCGTCGGTGGATTAGCTTGCCCCAGGAGTATGTCGATGCAGCGAAGAACGCTACAGCCAAAAACGATACCCAGTTTGAATCGTTTCCAGTAACTCGCGGAACCAAACGTAACCCACGGAACGGTGGCCGCAATGAATTTTGCCCACGACGCGCGTCCCCGCGCGCAACAACTCCCGAGGAGCGTCCGCGTTGTCAAACTCGATTAAGACACGACAAGTGTTCCCTTGATCGCCGACGACCTCCAAATTCCGATCGATCTCCACCACCCGTCCCGAAAACTGGTGGCCGGGCCGGGACACCAACGCGAACGTTACGGCCAGTGGTCGGTCGGACGATCGCACGGCTTCCAATAACGGGCCGACACGTTTTTCCGGCACATGGAGTTCCACGCGCCACTCCGAGTCGAGCGCCACAACAGTCATCAGTTTTTGCCCGCGGGTGACCGGGCGCCCCAACAAGGTTCGCCGCAATTGCCAATTGGTGATTGTCCCATCGATCGGACTCCGCACGTTCAGGCCTTGGGCTTGTTCGCGAACCAGTTCCAATTCCAGCCGTGTGCTTTCGACCGCCAATCGCGCCTTCGCCAACTCGCCTTCAAGCGTGATGCGTTCCAATTGATCGAGTTTGTTGGCCAGTTGCGAGTTCTCAAACTTCCGCACGTCCTCTTCAGCCTGTTTCAATTGCCCTTCGAGCTGCTCGATCGCCACCGCCAGATCGTTGTTCACCATTTGCGCCACTGGCTCGCCGGCCCGGATGACCGTGTTCGCATCGGCGGGCTGGTAGATTTCCATGAGTGTTCCGTCGAGCGGCGCGAAAATATCTTGTTGCTGGAGCGCCACCAATTCGCCTTGTCCCGACAGCGTGAACGGATAAGGGACTGCAACCAAGCCTACTCCTGCCGCCGCGATGGCCAGGACGATCGCGACGGCGACGTTTCGCCGTGGTCCCATAAACAGGCGCACCATCCGCCCCAACTGCTTCCACAAACGGAGGCCGAAAATCGAGCTGTGCTCGTGGGCGTTGACCAAGGCCGTCGTCGCGTGGCGCGCCACCAGCTCGATCCGCTCGCGGCTGGTTGCCGAAAACTCTGCTGCCGCCAAGTATTCGACAATCAGGGCGGCAAAGGGGCGCTGATCGTGCGATCGCCGCGCGCGCGGGTCGCCGCTGAGCGCGTCGTCCGGCTGGCGGCGCAACGGCAGAATCGCCAGCGCCCGCGTGTGCGAAGAATCGAGATAGGACTGCAAGGGCTCATCCATTTGGGGCGGCAATTGATCATCCGCGCCGACATACCAGAGCGGTTGGCCCATCCGCGCAACTCGCCCCACGAGCGCAGCTAGGCGTTTCAATTGGTCGGCTCGGCGTTCCAGTGTGTCGAGACCGCTGACGGAGGCAATACGCGCCGTGTGGCCGTTGACCCAAGCCACGCTCAATCGATCGCAATCGATTACGCGCCGCCCCTCGTTGGCCACGGCCATGGCGGTCGCATCGGCCTGTAATCGGGCGTGGATTTCGCGCGTGAACTGATCAACATCCCGCCAAAGCTGCTGTTGGCGCGCGAGGAGCCGCAGTCGATGGGCGGTCAGATATTCACTCGCGATTTCCGCCATTTGAACGACGAATCGCAAGTAGCCGCGTTGGGTCGCCGGGCCTCCGCCAGGACGCTGGAGAATTTCCACGATGCCGACCGCTTCTTTTTCCAAGACTATTGGGGCGAGAATCAACAGATACGGCGTCGGATTGCCAGCGGTCTGTTCGCCTGCTCCCGAATACGGGG
This sequence comes from Planctomycetota bacterium, assembly GCA_014584305.1. Lineage (GTDB taxonomy): Bacteria > Planctomycetota > Planctomycetia > Pirellulales > Pirellulaceae > BJ22. Next base: position 16,814 of record JACTND010000317.1, read on the forward strand.
GAACCAAGCGCGGTTCAGGATTCTGAACGTATTGCGCCAGCAATCCGTGATGCCGCAGTTGGGCGTCCGTGTTGTTGGCAAGTTCGGTGCGACTGAGATTGATCTGGTATTGAATTTCCAGCGGTTGTTGCGAAGTCTCGCGAGTCCAAACGGCGCCTCCCACGCTGGCGAGCGCGCTGGTGGCGCGGACCAAGAACCCTTCGTAGAACGCCGCGGGTTCGCAGGCCGATTTGGCCAAGGCGGCGATCTCGTCCACAAGGCTGCGAATGTGCTCGCGCGTTTGGTCAATCAGTTTGGGGTCGACCGCCATTTCGGGCGGATCCGTCCGACCTGCTTCTGCTGACGGATTAGCGCTATCGGGCGGTAGATGCGCGTCGCGCGGCGCATCACGCAGCGCGTGGGATGCGTCGCCACGACTTGCTGCGCCCCCCGCCGAGACAAACAGCGGCGGCTCAGGGGAACCCCAGACTGGCATCGGATTCGTCGATTGCGATTCATTCGTCATAGCGGCTCAACTTCAACTATCCGGATGACTGCATCCGGGCGCCGGAATCGGTTCACAGCCAACCTGGTGGTTTTAACGCAACCAGGGTAACCGCGCGGACTTTCGCGAATTTCGCTAGGTTTGACAACGCCGAATTCTGGTTGCGGCTGGCAATTTTTCGCAGTTTCGATACAACAGTTACGAGTGCATAGCGACGTGACGCGATCGGTCTGGCAGGCGCCGACCACCGACGCTAGCAAAGTTACGGCTGCGCGGCCAACACGGACGCCCGCGTTGGGAAACACAAACGGAACAGGAACAGGTTCAGATGCGGGTGGTCATACATGCGGACGCGAAACAAGCCAGCCGGGCTGCCGCCGAGTGGATCGCCCGTTGTGTGCGCGCCCACCCGCAATGCGTGTTGGGTCTGGCGACGGGATCGACCTCGTTGGAGGTCTATCGCGAATTGATTCGGATGCACGTCGAAGAGGGACTGGATTTTGCCGGCGTGACCACGTTTAACTTGGACGAGTATGTAGGGCTGCAACCGAGCGATCCGCAGAGTTACCGTTTTTTCATGGAGGAGCATTTTTTCCGGCACGTGAATCTGTTGCCGCAGCGGACTTTTGTTCCCGACGGGCGCGCGCTCGACTTGGAAAACCACTGTCAAGCGTATGAGCGGATGATACGCGACGCGGGCGGGATCGACTTGCAGTTGTTGGGAATCGGAGGGGATGGGCATATCGCGTTCAATGAGCCGGGGTCGTCCCTGGGCAGCCGCACACGCGTGAAGACATTGACTCGCGAAACGTTGCGCGACAACGCGCGGTTTTTCGAGGACGCGGAACAAATCCCGCGTTTGGCGATCACCATGGGTGTGGGGACGATTCTCGATGCGAAGCAATGCCTGCTGGTTGCGGTGGGAGCGCACAAGGCGGAAGCCGTCGCGGCGGCCATCGAGGGACCGGTCACAGCGCAGATCACGGCTTCGGCCTTACAATTGCATCAAGAGGTCGTCGTCATGTTGGATGAGAGCGCTGCCGCCCGGTTGCAACGCCGTGAATACTACGATGAAGTCGAACAGTTGCAGCGCGAACTGGAACAATCGCGCCAGACCAGTCGTTGGCCCGTTTCGTTCCCGGCCGCGGATCATTGAGTCAACGCATGCGTCACATTGGCAACCTGCCTTCGCAGGAACAAGCAGAGATGTTGGTGGGCTGGTTTGTCGCCGAGCGGATCGACGTGTTTGTCGATCCGCACGGCGGGCGCTGGGAGTTGTGGGTCAAGGACGAGGACCAATTGAACCGGGCCCGCACGGCTTACCAAGAGTTCGTGGCTGCCCCGGAACACCCGCGGTACCGAGAAGCGCGCGAGCGCGCCTTGGCGGTGGTCCAAGAAAAAAGGCAAAAGCAAAAAGAGTTCTCGCGGAATTATGTCGATGTGCGGCGCGGGCCTCGAGCACGCGTCCACGCGCCGTTGACGTGGACGATCATTGCCATAACCAGCGTCGTGGCGGTGCTGACGAATTTTGGCCGCGAAGATCAGTTGGCGCAATCGCCGATCACGGCGCTGGCGTTGATGGCTGCTCCCCCCCCGCAATCGTTCGAGTTGTTAAAGGAATATAGCGGGGACACCCAGGCCCTCGGGTTGAAATTTGTCAACATTCGCGCGGGAGAAGTTTGGCGTTTGATCACGCCGATTTTTATCCATTTCGGCACGATGCATTTGATCTTCAATATGGTGATCGTGTTCCAACTGGGGCGCATGGTTGAGGGACGCTATGGCGCGTTTCGCTACGGTCTGATCGTGTTGGCGATTGCGGCCATCAGCAACGGCGTCCAAGGCGCGGTCCCCGTCAATTGGGGCGGTATTAGCGCCGGTATGAAAGCGGATGTTTTGCTGGTCGCATTGGGAGGCATGTCGGGTGTCTGCTATGGACTGTTCGGCTTGGTGTGGATCAAGTCCATTCTTGAGCCCGGCCGGGGTTTTTATCTGCCTCAATCGAGTATCGTGATCATGCTCGGCTGGTTATTCTTTTGCATGTCGCCGTGGAGCGCCCAGTATTTGGGTTTCGCCGTTGCCAATTGGGCGCATGGGATCGGCCTGGTGATGGGAATGGCCCTGGCGTATCTGACACATGTCGCGCGCCGCATGTGACGTTCATACAGCGGCGATGGTTCACCATCCTTGACTTCATCCACAGGTCAACGGTACGGGCATTTTCATTGTGGCCGAACGTGGATCGGAGTCCAATGGACAACACCAAGTTGTTTCGAAACGGCGCAAACTGCCCGGAGCTGATCAGGGTGTTCGCTGAGCAGACTCCGCTCGTGGCGCAGCGCGGTCGCGGAAAGCCGTGAACTTGACGCTGTCCAACTACACTCCATACAGCGCGGGGCGCCAAATGCTCCACAAGACCAGGATTCCCCAGACGGCCAAATACAAACTGCGCAAACGGACTTCGCGACGTTCCGTCTGTGCCAGGCCCAACAGGAAAAAGGCGTTGGCAAAGCCCATCACGGGGACGACGATATACGTCGAAACGACAAACGCCATCAACGCCACGTGGCGCGTGGTCGATGACGACCAGCGGCGCGGCAATAAGAACAGCAGTCCGATCAACCATTCGATCCAAACGGTCCACCAGGTCATGGCCCAACTCAAGCCCGGTATGAGGGCTACCATCGGCACGGAAAACCCAGTTGATGTGGACGCATGCGATTTGATGTCTTTCAATTGCTCATCAAATATGGTGGCCTGAGACGCGGACAAGCCGAGCACGGGTGAAGTGATCGTCTGTCGAAAGCGATAGTCTTCGAGCATTTTGAAGGCCAATACTTCGCCGCGATAAAACTCTGGCGAACACGACTTCCAACTGGCTGCAATCACGAAACAGGTCCCGATCAAAAGCCTTGCACTGATCGCCAGTGCCGCGCGGGATGGGGCGCCCCACAGGGCCAATCCACAGGCGATGAACCAATAGAACACGAAATAGACATGGTCTTCGTTTTGCTGCCACTGGAACAGAAGTTGGGGCAACCAAGCCAGTGTGACCCCAAACCAGTAGTACGGTGACCGGCGGAGTCGCGGCCAAACCAGCAAACAGGCGATACACAGTGCGGACAGCACTTTGGTCTGGGCGAAATAGCTGACCGACCACAACAACCAGATATTACCCCAAGTGACGATGTCCACGACGTCGCTTCGAACGATGCGTCTCGCCCAGAAAGTCCGCGTTCCCTTGGCCGATCGGTTCATAGTTCCCTCCTGGCCGTGAGCGGCGCGGCGGGCCACACCACCCTAGCCTTAGGAAATGCCTCGATCCGCCCCGAGGGGACGTTCATCCTCAGGCCCCACAATTCGAGTTCGACGCTTTCGATCGCCAATGTTCTCGCATCGACGATTTCAGCTTGAGGATGGCGCTCCAGCCATTGTTCCACGGAACAGACGGCAACGGATCGGACTACCGGTGCATCGGCGGCTCGCCGCGCGGCACAATTGTCCGATACGCGTTGTGCGCGATAAGTAATCAGCCGCCAATTGTGCTTGCCAAGTTGCTCGACTAACTCGGTCAGCCTCGACGGATTCGGCGCGATCCGCACACCCAGCGCTTCGCTGACCAAACTCCCTTCGAACGTAGCCGGATAACGTTGGCCATCGTGGATGACGTGACAGCGAAAGAAACGCGTTCCATGAAAATCGACCGTGGCAAACATACCGAATCCACATCCAGCCCCCCAGGACGAACGGTCCTCGCACCAAAAGTCATGGACGTGACACAGCGTAACGCCGATCATCACCGCTGGAACCAGCGCGCAGCGCCAAAACAAATCGTTCATTGCCGAGTGAGGTCCTGTTGATCGGTTCGTGCAGGCTGGACGTTGCGCAGTCCGTTCCCACGAATGACCTATCCCAAAACCACTGATCCCCGCCCCTTTTTCCCTGCGAGGGGTGCAGGGTGTGAGCGTTGCGGGATGGGCTCTTGGAACAGCGCGCAGGCCAGCACCTAAACGTAGGTCGCAGCAGCGGCGGGGGGCGAACCACACGTGCTGACCAACACTCAGCCGCGTGCGGCGAGTATTGGATATAGGAATCGTACCGGATATTACGGAGGGCGGCGGCTACCGTTTTGTTCCTGTCAGGAGACGCGAGGCGCTTGAGGACCGCGTCGCATCAGCATCACCCCAATCACGAGCACAACCAAGAGGACTCCGGCCAGTTGTGCGGTCGAATACAGGCGGACCTTCGTTTTTTCGGAAACGACGCGCATGGTCAACTCCGGGCGTCCGCGTGGAACCCGAAAATAATACGTCTCACCTTGAGGCACAACGTCAATCATAACACCAGCGGACGATTGACCGGGCGCACGCGCCGGTTCGTTGAGGGACGGACTGTCCGTTGGCGCTTCGCCGCCCATTTCACGCGCGCGCGATTGCGGTCTCGAAGCGGACGCTGATGGTTCTTGCCATACACGCCCAGCGCCAGAAATTTGAAACTCACCCCGGGTTGCCGAAGGGCGTTCCGTCATGTCATCGCCCAGCTGATAGGTTTGCGCCAATTCTTGGAAATTCACTCCCGGAAAATCCTGTCCGGACACGAGGCCACGTTGTTCTGCTTGATCCCCGGCAGGCGCCCTTTGCTGCGCATCTCGTTGGCCCGAAAACGCCCGGCTTTCGTTCAGTACATTCTGATCGGCCACAAGCTCGTTGATGTTTTTCCGAATCGCGTTGCCCATTTGGTCCTTATTGTGCCCTTGGGCGCTGACTTCGAGGTCCAATTCGCTCAGTTCGCGTTGCAACTCGGATGATTTTTGCTGCAATTGGCGATTCATCGATTGCCCAGCTTGACGATTAAGTTCTTCGGACAACTCTTCCATGCGTTGTCGCCGATTCTCCGTACCGAAGGCGATCGCGCCGGATTGCGTGCGCAGTTTTCCGGAAATCTCGGCGACTTGTTTCGCCCGATAATCGAGGTATTCATCCGTCAAGACATCGCCGGACTCCATCCGCGTCATTGTGCCGCCAAACCATAGCGGCCGCACTTCGGGCGAGACATGTAATCGCACATGACTGACCTGGGTTTCAATGTTCTGCGTAAACGCCAACGGCATCACCCAGTCGCTTTGGGCAAAGTCGAGTTGCCCCGAATAGACGGCGACGATGGCGTAGTCCAAATCCAATTCGGATGTCTTGACCAACGGGATGCGCACTAGCCGCGCATTTCCGGCTGCGGCCAGCGGCATTATCGGCGCACCGTCCACTTGCAAGCTGATCAATCGCGCTCCGCCTGGCAGAACCAACTCTAAGACGGGTTCCGTCCGATTAGTCACGCGCAACGTTTGTTTCGCCACGTATCCTCCACCGGCATCCAACACCACGTCGGTTTCGCTGAGCGGAATGGAAGCAGCTACCGTCTGTACCGTATCGCGCGGCACGGTGCGGATCGTCAGTCCGGCAGCGCGATCGTTCGAGGCCGAGACGTAAGCAGTCGCCAAATAGGGGGCCTGCAATTTGTTTTGCAGCGCGCGGAACAAGGGCCGTTCGCGAACGACTTGTTCCACGCCCGCCAAGGGCTCGAACACCAACTCATCGCGTCCCATGTTTTGCACGGTGATGAACCGCTGCGCCGTTTCCCCGGTCAGGTTGACGGGGAGCGCCGGGGACCATTGATCCGACAGCGGCGCGTCTCGTTGAATCGCCAAACGATAGGGTCCGAGCACCCGGTCTTGCAGGTTGACCACCACCTGCAACCAGCCATCGGCGGTCGGTGTCTTTTCCACGCGGCTGATCAATGGCCCAGAGACTTCGGCATCCGACCAGCGCGCGGGCAACAGGAACTCGACCTTCTCAATTCCCGATTGTTCGATCGTCCATTCCAGCAACAAGGTTTCCTCAATCGCCTGTCGTGTCCAACTGACGTCGGAAACCGACTCGAACTTGACCCGCGGTGGCAGTCGGGTCCAACGGATTTCCACGCGGTGATCGACCCCTTCGGCGCGCGCCGCTAATGGGCGCGCCTCGAGCAGGCTCCGATCAAACCAGTTGCCCAACTCTCCGGCGGGGATCGACATGGCATCCGTGACGTGCATGCCCAATTGTAAAGCTGAGTCGGCGACGGCCGCGTATTGGAATTTCTCGTTTTTGGCTTGCGGGACGCGCCAACCGCGCCACACCAGCGCATGAAGGTCGCGTAGCGGTTGAGTAATCTGAACTGCCACGCTAATTCTCTCGGTGACTTGGTCCGCCAATCGAAATCGCCAGATAGTCTGGCTGTCGCCCGCGAAGGAGACGACGTCAAAGGGAATGTTCTGTCGGCGGTTTTCTCGGGTCACTTGCCAGGTGGTCTCGCGAATCGGCAAATCGGACGGCACGATCACATCCCATTCGCGGATTCCGCCTCGCGTGGGCGACAATTGAAATCGCGATTCCATGACGCTGTGCGTCAATCCCACGCGCATCAGCGTTTCGTGATTGGCGTTGAACTCAGATGGAGTTAACCGCGCATCGACCGCGATCCGAGCTCCGCCGCGCGCGAAGTCGAAGCTCTGAAAAGGGACCACACCCAAAGGCTGCCGCCGCGCGTCGTTCCATGGCGCAAATCCCACTCCATCCCAATCGATACGCCGCACCGCCGCGCTGTCGGCTACTTGCAACTCGACTAACGGGCTGCGCGCGATTCGAATACGACCGGAAGCCGTGCCGTGACCAACAACCGAGCAAAGAGGAATGTCGGCACGCGACATGTGATCGTTGAGCGCGGCAATAGGCAGCGAATACGTTACTGCGATTTGCGCGCTGTGCGCCGTTGCCAATAGTTTCAGTTCCACCTGCGAGGCATCGTCGCGCAGCGGGGTCCAACCCTGCAGGTTGTCCCCGACGATCTGTTCGATCCGAACGTGGGGCGGTAATGACAAGTACCAAACGCCAAGTGCTTCCCCAAACTGAACGTGAACAGTCGCGCGGCCGCGAATCTCGTTGGTCAACACTTCGACGATCGTATCGGATTTCCAATTGGCCGACCCGGTGATGCCGGACGGCGCGATCGTCTCGCGCCAATCGAGTGCGAACGAGCCGTCCTCGTTCGCTGCGAAGGAAGCTCCGACGCCGGCGTCCAGAGCCACTTCATGGTCAACAGTCGCCGAGCGCCAGCGGACCGTCAGTGGCTGATTCGCGGCAATAAACCGCAGTTCGGATGCCAGTGATGGCGGCAAACGTCCCGCCACGCGGAATCCACCGCCGATTTTTTCCAAGGGAAACTCCAGGCGCAGTTGCACCTGGTGCCATCCAGCGCCAGTCACGCGAACAACGATGGGGACTTCGACAGTGGCGGGGTTGGCCTCGGCGTTCCCTGCGGAATCGGCGACCGCGTCCGCAATCAAGATCGCCGGCCGACCATCTAGTTCGGCAGAGAGTATCGTTCCACCCACGACCGATAGGGGAATATCCACCGCCGTGTCCCCCGGCAGAGAAAGATCCAACCAGCCGACCACCGATAATGTGCGCCCATCGGAGGTTGCTTCGTACTTGGCGCGCGCCCAGACAAATTGCCGATTGGTCATAGGATTTGTGGGTTCGACCGCGGCCGATTGAGCCAGCAACCGCTCGTACCACTGCCTGGGAAACAACCAGCGCGGGGAATCGACGTGCGGCCAGGAACTTAATTCAAAGGGAACCACGATTGCCCGGTCGTCGATGATTCTGGGAGGGAGTGTTGGCGGTGGGTTGTCTGTCGAACCGCTGTCACCGTTCTGCCCCAAAGCAGTCGCGCACAACGCGGCAAATAGGAAGTAAGTGACAAATGCGCTGGCACGTGACTTCTTGGCGAAAAACGATCGCGCCCAGCGGGCAACGATGCGAGTGAATCCGGCGCCGAGATAGAGCAGCGCCATTAGCAGCGCCACCCACACGAGCGGCTCCACCATCGAATCGAAATTCGCAATCCACGGCGTCAGCCACAGGCCCGCTAGTGCAATGGCTACGAGCATCACAATCCACAAGAACTTGACGCCAGCGGAACTACGCCACAATGCCAATCCCACCGCTACGGCCGCCAGTGCCAATGCCCAGGCGGATAAGTGGACGCCTCCTTGTCGAACGATGCGCAATCCAATGCGCGGACGATTACCTAGGGACTCGAAGCGCGCCGCCCGGTCGTCCTCGTCGATGCGGATGTCGATGCCGCGGAATCCAGAGTAACCCCAGGCGGCCGGCTTCTGGCCAGCAGACTCGCGTGGTTGCGCTACGTCTCCCCCCGACTGGACCGAGCGTTGTCCGCCAGCGGCATCTGGCGCGTCACCAACACGACGATCACTTTCGTTGACATGGCCTTCGCCCGCGGCTCCCATGTTGGGGAGGTCGTAGCGCGCTCCGTCGCGAACGTCGATCCCTTCCGCAGCTTCGAATTGGAAGCTGCCGGGCATTGCTGATTTCACAGGGTCAATGAAGTAGCCAAGCGACGTTAGATCGAACCAGTGCAGATGACGTTGTGCCCATGACAACCGGTGCTCGGCGGTAACGGGCTGCCATCCATCCCGCGGCTCGGCAATCACATAGCCCGACGGTGCGTGAATTTGCCAGGTCGATTTCAGGCAGGGAACTTCCTCCGTGGGATGCGATTGGCCATCGGTCAAAAACAACTGCGGAGGGAGCAAAGTGACATCGGTCCGCCAACCCAACGTTGCCACGGAATCTTCATAGCTCACTTCCAAATGCGTCTCAACGTTGCTTGATCCACGTGGAAACATGATCAGGAGATCGTCGCCGACTCGTTGCATGCGTTGGGGATTCTTATCCAGGAGGACCGACCAGAGAGTGGCTGTTGCGGGGAGCCGAACAATGACTTGCGGATGCGTAGTCTTGATCCGGAACAGAGCCCACGTCTGACATACGCCGTTCCGAGAGATTTCGCTGCGCAATTCTCTCTTCGTCACAACGACGGGTGGGGCTGGGGACGTCTGACGTTTGGTTGCGGAAATCGTCAATGATTCTCCGTCGGCGACTGGATACAGGCCAACCAAGAATTTGCCAGGCGCATAATGCACGGCAGGCAACGACTCCAAGGGTTCTGTTGGGATCGACCCCGCTACGGCGATATCCAACTGGGGGCTCCCTTCGACGACAACCATCGCCGTTTGCAGAGCCGTATCCACGAGCATCACGGGTGTCAATTGAGTAATGAAAGTTTCGACATCCGGCATTGCCGACTCATAGTCGATATGTAGGCTGAACGGCCCTGCGGCGCGGGATTCAAGCTGCACATCCCAGATATTTTCTTCTTCGGAATGGCGGCGCGTGAGTTCGGCGACCGGGCGCCCATTACCGGTCGTGACTTGGACCATGTCATTGGCCGTACTCGGCAGTCGCAGGGCAAACTTCTGGCAACTAGCCTGCCGCACGTCGATCAGCAGTTCCGCATGGACCACCTGATGGGCAGGTTCCAGGCGATAAAACGTGACGCTTTGCGCCGTCACGCGGGGGATTCGCCGTACCACATCCAATTGCACGGTCGCCTCGGCTGTGGCAAACTCATAGGCCAATTGAGGCGCCAATTCTTCCAATCCCAAACCCGCGAGATCTTGACGAGCCAACGGCGCTAAATCGCCAGCCGTGACGCCACTGACATTCAGCTCGCCGCCAACAACGATCGCCAAGACGCCGCGGGTTTCGTCGGCGCCGACAATCGACGGAACAACGAAAGAAACGGTGCGCTGCATCCAGCGGCTAAACCACTCTTCCGGCACGATGCTAGAAAGTAGCCGGAACTTGGTACGCTCGCCTTGTCCTAACGGGGCAGCCAGTGTAATGGCCACGCGTCGCCGACCGTTGTGGTCCCCAACGACACGGAACGGAAGGGGTCCCCCCGCGTGATGTACCTGATGCAAATGAAACCCCGGCGGCAAATCGACTTCGACTTCAAAATGCGCGGTCCCCGTATTGGTCAAATCCAGGTCGGCCAGGCAGCCAATTTCGCGCTCGCCAACGGTGAACAAGACGCTTTCCAAGGCGGTCAACATCCCCGGTTTGCGCGCCAATTGCAGGCGTAACTCCGCATCCGCGGCGGGGGCGAAATAGGCCAAACGAATCGGCGGTCCCCCTTCGGTCAGGCCGCCGATGGCCGTCACCAATTGCGCGATGGCAGACAGATTGACCGGAAATAATTGACGCGGATCAACTTCGCGCAATTCCCATGGCGGTGGCAACGCGACGGCGACCACCTGAGAGTGGTGATCCGCGCCCAGCCCTCGCCAACGCGGCGACTCCCAGGTGAAGGAACCCGCCGCAGCCGGTCGCTGGCTGATGGCAGTCACGGTCAGGGCAGTCGAGTTTTCAATCGGGTTCTGAAACTCAACCCACAACGTTGGACCCTCCGGTGTCGTACCAATCCCCCATTCGCGCACGTCTTCGCCGATGACGTCCAATACTTCCACCAGCTCATCGATTTGCCATTCCGCACGGTGCAGGGCGCCGCGGAGCACGCGCGGCAGCAGCGTGATGGTATAGGAGTTACCCGTTTCATCGAGTGTTGCCACCGTGACTATCGAGTCGTCCCAGGCCAATTCGCCGGTGCGCTGTCGATTATTAAGTGTCAAAACCAGTTCAAACGCGCCAAGCGGCGGCACCAATTCCAATACCGTCTCCTCTGCCGTGGTATCGTACTGTCGCGAAATCACGGCTCCGCCGGAAACGAGATCGACATTTCCAGGTGACACCACGGTCCACGACGAGACCGGCACTTGAGAAAAGTCACCGCGGAGGGTCTGTCGCGCGGCATCGGCAGACAGCGGCAAGGTCAGCTGCAGTTCCAATTCGTAGTCGCCCGCGCGTTCCATCAAGAGCAATACTCGTCGCTTGGATCGGTCGCCGGTGCTCCAAAACACCGCGGGTGCCGCCCCATTCAGTGCGATCGATTGCACGGCAACATTCGCCAACGGCAGCGGAACGGCAATCGGTTGATCGGCGAACGATTGACCTCGGATCCGCGCCGTCACATGGGCCACGCGACCAGCCAACGCGATTCGAAAATCGGCATCGTGCCAGACGAATTCTCGCGGCGCGGGCTGGATTACCTCCGGCTTAAAGCCCAGAAGTTTGAGAACATTTTCGCGATCCAACAAAATACGGTCGATTCCGTCGTTGAGGGCCACGCTCAAGTCTTCATACGGTACATAGACCAGGCGCAGTTTGTCGAATTCGGACAGCGCCCGCGGCGGAATCTCTTGGCCGACAACAGCAAGCGTCATTGACCACCAAGTAAGGCAGAGCCAACTCAACAACACGGCGAGGCGCTTCATGGCTTAGTTCTCCTCGCTCCGTTTCCCTTCGGCCGGTGGTTCCGGGTCCGCTGGGGACGGTCGTGTGGTCTCCGCAGCGGAATCGGAAGGAACAGCTATCGCCGCGCCGGTTCTACCTTCTCGCGACGCCCTGTTGGACCAACGCTGAATAAAACTCAGAACGGAACTCAATACCCACACTCCGCCGATCAAGGCACCGATCCAGGCGATGGTTGACCAAGAAAACACTTCGGTAGCAATCGGAGCGAAAATCATGATGCCGATCAGGCCAGCGACAACCAGGCAGGCGGCGGCCAAACGCGCTCCCCACGAGGCGCGAATGAGGCTTAGCCCAATCACGGCCAGGAAGCCGAACATTGCCATGTGCATCACGCTTTGGCGAGCCAACGGCAAACGCAAGGCGCCCGGTTCTCCCGCCAGTGGCTGCAGCGTTGAAAATACATACGGGCGTCCGTCTGTTTCAAACTTAGCCAGCTCCGCCACGTGCCCACTTTCGGCCCCGATCCATTGCAGCCATTCGCTATCGGTTTGTCGCCGCGTGCGAAACGTTCGCTGGAACACGTGTTGATCTTCTTGGCTATTGGTGTCGGTCCATGGCCCCCACGCCGATATTGGAGCAAACTCCGGCGGCACATAGACGCACAGTACCGTCTTTTGCACTGCGCAGTCTTCCGGGAATGTCGGCACCATGATCCGTCCGCCGACGAGGGGAATGGAATAGCGCAGCTCGACGAGGAGCGTTTGGTCGCGGTCGCGGTTCCCCAACGAGATAATCAATTCGTCGTTGGCCCCGCGTTCGATGGGCACACTTTGACTATCGACGCGTACCGGATTCTGATCGAAGCCGGTTTCGGCATCGAACCCAGGCGGCATCGCGATCCGCAACCGTTGGTGCACTCCGCGGACTTGATAGGTTGCTTGTACTGACAGTTGGCCTTGACGCAACCAAACAGCGCGCACCAAAGCGCGCGGGATATTGGTCCGTTTCAATTCGTGCAACTCCAGCCGCGCGGCCCGCAGAGACATCACCCAATCGCCGGTATATTCCACGGCGACCACGGCATCATCCACTTTGCGGTTGCCCAACAATTCCTGCGTTGGATCGATGGGGCGCAGGCCCCGGGCGGACTCGCCGACATGCAGATCGAACAACTCGGATCGCCGGACGACGATCTGGCCGCGATTGCGGTCGGCGCCGCGCGGAACAATTCCCAACAAGGGAATGTCGATCGATTCCCCCACGGCGACATCCGCCAAGGGTTCGTCCCACGTGAAACGAATTTGATGTTGGCCGATAAACTCGTTGTTCCCCAGCAACGACCAAGCCTCGCATCCAGGCGCCACATCGGACGGCTGCGGATCGATGCGTTGCGTCCGCCAACCCGGCGTTTCGACACGCAATTTGCCGATCAAGCTCTGCGGCACGTCCAGTCTGAGCGATTGGATGGGACTGTATTTGACTTCACACCCCAATTCGCCGATGTGGCGCGCCAGTCCGGGTTCGATCGACCATTCGCTGAACGTATCGATCAGGATTTGAGGTTTGCGCACCGCCAAGGTCAATTCCAGTCCGGGAACGCGCTGGGTGAATTCATAAACGAGCGCTGCGGTATTTGTCGAGGAACCTGTCAACGAATGGAATTGGCCGGCATCGACGGGGCGCAGTTCGGGCTCCTGACCCGGCGTCACCAACAGGCTTTCAGGAAGCGCGACGCGCAGTTGACCGGTCACGTATTCTGCAAAACCCTGGGCCAAGCGGGGCCAGTGAGCGGCCAAGGCGGTCGCGGAACCATCTTCGACGCCCGCCCCCACGACCACCGGCTGCCGGATGGCCAATCGCAATCCAACCTTGCCCATCGCTTGGCGGTTGAGTTGTACTATCCGGATAAAACTTCCTTCGGGTGCCGGAGCAACCTGGTCCACAACCGCCGGTTGATAGTCTTGCCATTGGAACCCAGCCGCCTGAATCAACTCGACGCCATCGGGGAATTCCATCGGGATGGCGAACACGCCCGCTTGTTGGATATCCAACAACCAGATGACGTCACTGGTCAACCAATGCGTTTGCAAACGGGCATCGATGGACTGCGTTCCGCGCACCAACGGTTTCAATTCCGTCGCCACGACGCGCAGCAGATAGGGAACCGTGGCATAGCGAAAGGACAGTCGCCGCTCGCCGCGCCCGTCCACCGCCGCATGTGTGCGCACCAATCCCATCAAGCTGGCAATCTCTACACCCAAGCCAACGTCGGCTGCCACATCCAACGTTCCGGGTTGGCGCGTGGCCTCGACGATTTCGACGTTGGCCAGAGCTAATTCCGCTGAGTCGCTCGCCTGCAACTGCATTTCCAGATCGACCTCGAGGGTATGCTGTCCGCGCAATTCTTCGAAGAATTCGACTTGGAGCAAGCTGGCGTTGTCCACATTTTTCTCCCAACGCTTGACGATATCGGACGATATGGCGACGACGTCGAAGCCTTCCGGAATGCGCAAGGTCACGCTGCCGATGGTCGATCGTTGAATACTCAAATTCAAACGTTGGTTGATGCGGACCAGGTTTTTTTGCAGGTTGATTTGAGTCGCGGAATCGGCCGTCACGATGGCTGCCAAACGTTCCGCACCGACTGCGCGTGGCGTCCAGCGCAAAGTAATCTCGCGCGCGCTGCCGATGATCGCCGTGATCGCCGATGTTGGGGATGCCGCACCATCTGGTGCCGGATGTTTGGTGACAACAGCCGCGGGGCTCACGGACACATCCACATCGCGTTCATCGACGCTGACTTCCCACCGATTCACGGCGGAACTCGGAATGGAAAGGGATACCTGATATTGACCACCCAATGACGAGATGGCCTTCGCGTATTCGATAGACAGCTGTTTTCGGGTCGGCGCTTGCTCGATGTGAACGAGTAAGGCATTCTGCCCGTCGGCCGTGCGCACCAGGCGCGCCGGAGCGCCGTCAAGTGTCGCTTGGCGAAGCGCCGCGTCCGCCAGTGCTAAGGGAACTTCGTGCCAACCCGTCTTCAGGAACTCCAACGTCAAATCGCTGGTGACCACAATCCGCTCGCGCGTTGCGGCGGCGCGATTGAGCGCGGCGACAATAATGCCGCTCCGGGGGGGCGGCTCGACCTTGACGGGCTGAGTGGCTTTCCGAGCCAACTCCCACAGTCGGTCGAATTCTTCATACGGGACGAACACACCTCGCTGTTGCCGCTCGAACGTATCGCGCAACTTTTCATAAGGGATGTAGATCGAGCGTTCAATCAGCCAACCTGGGAGCGCCGACAAGGGATCATCTTCGCCAAACGCGGCGGTTCCGTTTGCAGAGTTGGGCAGGCCAGAAGGATCGATGTCATCCTGCCAGGCCAAAGCGATGGGCCCGCTTGGCGGATAGCCTGAACATGCGACAACGGATGGTGCCATCCAGAGCAAGGCGATGGCCAAATAAGAAATCGCGGCGAATACTTGCCGCCAGGATCGCCGCACACGGAGAATCCGCGCGGCAAAAATAGAGCTTTGCATGATGACAACCCAAGTGTGAACGGAGTTACGTCCGGCAATCTAATCGCATTGTACCGATGCGCAATTGATCGAGTTTGTTCCCCTGCCGTTACATTTGGGTGACGATTTCCCCCTTATTGACTCTGGAGACACTGTGCGAAAAGGGTCAAGTAGCCAAAAACTAACGATTTCGATATGATTCGCACGGGTATTGAGTGC
This sequence comes from Planctomycetota bacterium, assembly GCA_014584305.1. GTDB lineage: Bacteria > Planctomycetota > Planctomycetia > Pirellulales > Pirellulaceae > BJ22. The sequence continues at coordinate 32,308 of JACTND010000317.1, forward strand.
AGGCAACGGGCCTGGTTTCCCGATGCTCGGCAAAACAATAAGAGTTGATTCACATGGTCAAAATTCAGGAGGTCCAGCCTCGCGCGCGCGAAGGGATTCGAGATTCTCACGCCGCGCCCGTTTCCAAATCGAGCACAAAACCGATCAAACCCGTTCATCGCAGTCCGAGCAGCCCGCTCCATCACAAACTCGTTATGTCCGTTGCCGTGCTCGGTCCATTGGCCGGGTTAGCTGTGGGCATCAGCCTCTTATGGCAATTCGGGTGGATGGGCTGGAGTTACTTGCTGATGTTTGCCGGTGGGTGGATCCTGACGAGTTTGGGGGTCACCGTCGGATTCCACCGATTGATGTCGCACAAGGCATTCGAGACCTATCGATTGGTGCGCGCGTTTTGGACTTTTTTGGGATCGATGTCGATC
>JACTND010000253.1 GCA_014584305.1 Planctomycetota bacterium
TATCCCGAGGAATTGGCCCCTCCCGGACGCACGCCGATCGCCTATCTCCGCGAGTTGACCGGGCAGGGATTGGCGCGGCGCTACCCGCACGGACTGAGCGACAAAGTTCGCCGCCAGGTCGAACACGAATTGCAGTTGATCGACGAACTGCACTATGAAGCGTATTTCCTGACTGTCTGGGATCTGGTTCGCTTCGCGCGCAGCCGGGGAATTCTCTGCCAAGGGCGCGGCTCGGCTGCCAATTCGGCCGTTTGCTACGCGCTGGGAATCACCAGTGTTGATCCCAACACGACGGAATTGTTGTTCGAGCGGTTCATCAGCCGCGAGCGCAATGAAGCCCCCGATATCGACGTCGATTTCGAGCACGAGCGGCGCGAGGAAGTGCTGCAATACCTGTATGAAAAATACGGTCGCGAGCGGGCAGGATTGGCAGCCACCGTGATTACCTATCGGACGCGGAGCGCCGTGCGCGATGTGGGCAAAGCGCTCGGCCTGTCGTTGGACCGCGTCGATGCGCTGGCCAAACAGATCGACGGCTATCACCATTGCAGCGATCTGGCCGAGCGCTGCCGCGCGGTGGGCATCGATCCGCAATCGCGACTGGGGAGGCAGTTGGGCGCGCTGGTCGAGCAACTGCTGGGGTTCCCGCGCCACCTGTCGCAGCACGTCGGCGGCATGGTCATCGCCCGCGACCGCCTGGATCGACTGGTTCCCATCGAGAACGCCGCCATGGACGGCCGCACGGTGATCCAATGGGACAAGGACGATTTGGAAGAGTTGGGATTGCTGAAGGTCGATTGCCTCTGCTTGGGGATGCTGTCGGCGATTCGCAAGTGTTTCGAGATGATCGCGCGGCACGGTGGGCCGCCACTGACGTTGGCGTCGATTCCTCCCGACGACGTGCGGGTCTATGACATGATCTGCGCGGCCGACACGGTGGGGGTGTTTCAGATCGAAAGTCGCGGGCAGATGAGCATGTTGCCGCGGCTCAAACCCCGCTGCTGGTACGATCTGGTGATCGAAGTGGCCATTGTCCGGCCGGGGCCGATCCAGGGGAACATGGTTCATCCCTATTTGCGCCGCCGCAACGGCGAAGAACAGGTCGTCTACCCGAACGAGGCGATCAAGCAAGTGCTGCATCGGACGCTGGGCGTGCCGATCTTTCAAGAGCAAGCCATGAAGTTGGCGGTGGTGGCGGCGGGATTCACGCCGGGTGAAGCCGACCAACTGCGCCGCGCGATGGGGGCCTGGCGCAAGACAGGCGTGATCGAGAAATTTCGCCAGAAGTTGATGGATGGCATGCGGGCCAAAGGCTTGTCCGATGAGTTCGCCGAACAGGTTTTCCGCCAGATTCGGGGGTTCGGCGAGTACGGTTTTCCAGAATCGCACGCCGCCAGTTTTGCGCTGTTGGTTTATGTCTCGGCCTGGCTCAAGCATTACTATCCAGCCGCATTTACGGCCTCGATTCTGAACAGCCTGCCGATGGGTTTCTATGCGCCGGCCCAATTGGTAGCCGACGCGCGGCGGCACGGCGTGGTGGTTTTGCCTCCCGACGTCAATTTCAGCCATTGGGATTGCACGCTGGAACAACCGGAGCAGCCTCAGCCTGGATGCGCGCCGTATCCGCCGAGAGAATTGCGCCCGGGACATCCCACGCCAGGCGAAGTGATCCGCAGGGCTCTCGGCTCCGCAGTAGAAACGACCGCAGGCCTGCCAACGCCGCACCAGCCCCCCTGCCCTGGCGCTCTCCGCCTGGGTTTCCGTCAGATCACCGGACTCTCTCAGCAAGCCGCCGCGGCGATCGTGGCCGCGCGCCAGAGCGACGGACCGTTTGTCTCGATTGCGCAATGCGCGCAGCGCAGCGGATTGGGATCCGCGGTGATTGCCCGCTTGAGCGCCGCTGATGCCTTTGCCTCGTTGTCCAACAACCGCCGCGCGGCGTTGTGGCAGGCCTTGGGACAAGAATCGTCGCACGCCGCGCGGCCGTTGTTGGACGCGCAGCAAGACGACGATGACGCCGCCGCCTTGTTGCCGCCGCTCGATTTGCAACAAGAAGTTTTTGCCGACTATCGCAGCGTGGGTTTGTCGCTCCGCGCGCACCCCATGTCGTTTCATCGGCGGCAATTGGACGCCTGGCGCGTCCTCACCGCGTCGGCGTTAGTCGATCATCCGGAGAACCGGCAAGTCCGCGTGGCGGGTTTGGTCATCTTGCGGCAGCGGCCCAGTACGGCCAAGGGGATCACCTTTGTCACGTTGGAAGACGAGACCGGGACGATCAATCTGGTCGTTAAGCCGCAGTATTGGGAGCGGCACCATGCGGTATGCCGGACGGCGACGGCTTGGTTGGCGCACGGCAAGCTGGAAAAGCGGAGCCGCGTCATTCATGTGGTGGTCAATCGCTTGGAGGATCTGGCGGCGAAGCTCAAACACCCCGCCGCCCCCGCCATCTCCTCTCGCGATTTTCGATAGACTAGCCGCCGGGCATGGGGCGAGGTCCAGCAACGACTGGCTCGAACAGAACCGCGCAGCACATCCACAGGTCTTCTCACATCAGAATGGTGTAGGCAACATCGTGGCCGCTAGGCCGAGGAACAAACCCATACTGGCGACGTCGGTGGCAGTGGTCAAGAAAATGCTCGACGCCGTGGCCGGATCGGCCCCCAACCGGCGAAGAATCAACGGAATCAAGGCACCGCTGATCCCGCTGACCACACAACTGCCGATCATCGCGCACAATACAATCAAGGCCATCAGCACCGGCTGCGGGTTCGATTGGAACCAAGCGACCACCAACATGCCGAGGCCTGCGGTCACACCGACCAACGCTCCGTTCAACAGCCCCAACAAAGCTTCTTTGAATACCAAACGTTTTTCCCGACCAGGCTTGATTTCACCGAGCGTCAAGCCGCGCAGAGTCACGGCCAGCGACTGACATCCGGTGTTGCCTGATTGCCCGGCCAAGACGGGCAAGAAGACAGCCAACAGGACCCACTTATCGATCGTCGATTGAAAGACACCCACCACGGCCGCAGCCAGAAACGCCGTCAACAGATTCAATTGCAGCCAGGGGTGACGAAAGCGCAGACTCGTCGGCCAAGGAGTGGACAACCGCTCTTCGCGCTCGACGCCCACCATCGTGCCGACTTGCGCACTGATTTCAATCGCATGTTCTTCAAACAGCGTCCGCCCCCGCAGAGTACCGACGAGTTTTCCTTGAGCGTCGCAGACTGGATAGACGGGGAAATGTTTATTGACCACCTGCCGCATGGCATCCAGCACGGTCTGGTCCGTACGCAACGCGAAAGGATTGGTCAACATGATGTCAGCCAAACGATCCTCACGATTGGCGAGCAACAAATCGCGCATGGCGACCACGCCAATTAGTTGGCCATCCTGCTCGACGACGAATCCATAGGTGACGAACACATTCTTCACCAGTTTGCGAATGCGCTCGATGGTTTCGGCGACAGTCAGTTCCGGACGAAACACTGCGTGGGCGGGCTCCATCAGCCGACCAATCGAATCCTCCGGGCAGGAGAAATTGACGGCCCATTGTTGCCCAGTGCTTCGCGGAGCAGCTGCCATGATGGCCTGGCGGCGGTCATCAGCCATTGCCAACAGGATATCTTCTGAAACTGCCGGACTGAGCGACGCCAAGACCCGAGAGGACAGTGTATCGTCCAGTGTCTCCAAACGTTCGACTGCTTGGGCAGGCGCCAACAGGACGAGTTCATTCAGCCAGGCGGGGTCAAGCATGACGCCGTTGCTTGTACCCGTAGTAGCACCGGACTCCGCGACATTCTCCATGTTCATTGCGCTTCCTAAATGTTCTCATCTGAGCTCGTTGATCGATGGCTAGACCTTTGTCCCAACCGGGGATTGGCGATTGCATTTGAACGTTTTCCACCTGCCCACAGTCCGGGGCCGCGGCAAGTGTAACAAAAACCCTATGGTGGCGCGAATTTCAAAACTGCAACCCTGTCATTCACGGGGGGAAGCTGTCCGACTGAATGGCTCAGGCGATTGCCTGGGCCTCGGCGCGCGCCGCACGAATCAATAGCTCCTCTTGAACAACCAACGGAGTAAGCGTTTCCAAATGGAAATTGAAAAACCGGCTAGCAGGCTCAATTGATCGTCAACTTGGGCCGCTACTTGCTGGAACAGGTTACTATTAACAGCCTTTAATTCCGAGTCGCGCGTCAGGTCAGTCCGCAGGGACTGGACGATACCTCGCCGCGTTGCCAGGGGGGCTTGAGGTCCGATGCGCATCAATTCATTCGCGGCCAACTGGACTCGGCGGAGATATTTGCGCAACATCTGATAAAAATTCACCGTTTCAAAATCGCGGAAAAGAGCGATTTGTTGGTTGGCGCGGCGCCAATCGCCACGGCGCATCAGGGCCAACGTAAACCACAATCGGATTAACTCACCATTTTCGTCATTAACCGCGTTCGCGTTGTTCAAGGCGCGTTCGCCGATAGCAACTGCGGAATCCCAATCGTTTAACGTGACCACCGCCCGCATAACTTGAAACCATTGATACATAGTCAACGCGCCTCGCTCTGGCCACGATGCGATCCAGCGACTCAGACGACGTTTGTTGCCCCGATAATTTTCTCGCGCATCTAATAAGTACTCGGCTGCGGCGGACCAACTGCCGTCGTTTCGAGACAAATCCTCCGCCCGGCGTTGGATCAACAGGCTGCCTGCCACCTGTTCCTGGCAACTACTCGCACTGCTGAACAGGATTTGGCAGGCCAGGTGCCAACCCGCGTGGGGCGTCGGCATGACGGCCAATTGTCGAAATGCGTGAGCTACCTCTTGTTTTCCAGCCATCACGGCCGACGAAGCCCACAAATGACCGATGTCCGTATCATCCCGACTCCCCATGAGGTCGCTCAAGATTTGCCGGGCTCTGGGGAGTTGGCCATGCGCCTCCATTTGCTTGACCACCGCATACTTGGTTGCCAAACTCGCCCCCTCAGAGACAACGAGTTGTTCGAACATGCCGGGCACCGTACTGAATTGGTTCTGCACCAGGGCCAGTTGAATCTGGCCCAACAGCTTCAGGCCCGGCGAGATGTACGGGCCCGTTCGGTCGAGTATCCGCTGTGCGATTTCGATTTTTTTCTCGGCGACGTACAAATCCAACAAGTTGTTCACGGCGAACTCGTACTTGGGATCGAGTTGCACGGCTTTTTCAAATGCGGCAATGGCGTTGGCGCGCTGTCCTTGGCGCAACAAGGCATCGCCGTGATAGCCCCAACTGATGGCATATCCCGGGGCGGTGCGGACCATCTGCTGACAGGCGTCGTAGTACGCATTCCAATCTCCGATTTTTTCCGACCAATCCGCCAGGCGATGCCACAACGAAGCCGAATCGGGGTCGTCGATCAACATCGCTTTGAGCCGCTCAGTCGCGTCTTTCAGTGACCGGTAATCGGCCAACAGATCGAGCTCGCTGAGTTGTAACACCCGCGATGGACGACCATGAATCACGGTTTGGCAGGTCGCCAGCGCCTGTTCAAAGTCTCCCCCCTCTGCTGACAGATACGCCTTGCGGCGGAGCACTTCAATGGCCAACGGATTGATTTCCAGCGCGCGTTGGACGGCATCGCACCGTTCCTGCCAGGTTTCCGGGGTCGGCGGCAGGACATCGGCCAGCAAGGTCCACGAGTGCAGTTCGTTGGGGCGCTCGGCGGCCAGTTGCCGAGCCGTATCCGCAACCAATCCCGGTTTTTCCAATTTCTGGACCCATTCCTGCAAGCAATCCCAGGCATAGCCGAAATCCGGTCGATGACGGACGATTTCCGTCATGGTTTGAATGGCCTCCGCGGAGCGTTCCCGCCGCCAATAAATTTCGGCCAGCGCGCAGCGAAGAATGGGATCGCGCGGCGATTCCGTTAAGCTTTTCTGCAACAGTTCTTCGGCTTCTTCCGAGTGCCCGGCGGATTGCAATGTCAGCGCCAGACGGTACAGCGCTTGGGGCCAACGGGGATTGATCGCCAACGCGCGGCGCAGAAACTCGATTTGCCGCGCCTCGTCGCCCCGTTCGCGCGCCAATCCGGAAGCATCGAACCAAACACGGGGGATCAATGAGAAGCGCTCCGTCGTTTGGTCCATCAACGTTTGGGCTTCGTCCAAGCGGCCTTGGCGGCGCAGCATTTCCGCCAATGCCAATCCACTTTGGAACAGATCGGGGCGCGCCGCGTGCATTTCGCGGAACAGGGCCAAGGCGGCCTCGTCATCCAATGTCGGTTGTACGTAATCCGTCAGCGTCAATAACAAATCGCCATTGACGACTTGCGATTTCAGTTCCCGCCTGACAACGTTCAGCGCGCGGATGCGTTCCTCGCGGACTTCGCATAACTGCATCCACATTTCAAAGGCCGGTTCCCAATCGATCGAACGTTTCAGTGAGGCCTCAAAGGCATCGATCGCTTCGTCGCGACGACCGATGTGCGTAAGCACTTGTCCCCACACCGACCAGGAAGCGGGAGCATCCGGCTCGATTTCTCGGGCCCGTTCGCTATATGGCAAGGCGCGCTCGCCTTGGTGCAAATCAAGTAGTACCAGAGCCAGCTCGCGCAACGCCCAAGGATCATCCGGGTGCAACTCCAGCATCGTTTCCAATTCAGTCAACCAGCGGTCGGTCTGGGCCTCGCGTCGCAGCTCGATGATCCACAGTTGCCGCAAATCGTAGTGTTCTGGATACTGGGCGACATACGATTCCAGAAACTCCAACGCCGCATCCGTACCCTGGCGATCACCGATCGCGACATACAGGGCGCGCACCGTGGATACGTTCAGCGGCTGCAAAGCCAGCGCTTCGCGAAACAGCGCTTCCTGCGTCTCCAGGTCATCGTACACCGCAGCCAAGCGGGCCGCGGTGTTGAGCCAGCGCGCCCGATTGCTGACCGGCTCGGCCTGACGGAGCAACTCGCGCGCTTCCGCGGCACGTCCCCAACCCATGAAGAATTGGGCGGCCGTCAATAGCACGTCGCCGTCCGTGGGCCGCCACGCGCGACCTTGTTCCAGAGCCTCAGCCGCTTCCGTATGCCGATCACAGGCATCCAGGGCCCAGACCATAGTGTAGGTCGGTCCCGACGATTGGCGACCCAGTTCGCGATGCCGCTGGCGCAGGAACTCCAAAGCAGTTTCCGTTTGCCCAATTTCGCGGGCCATGGTGAAATACTCGGCCGCCAGCGACTCATCCCGACTCTCGATCAGTGTGGCCAATCGTAGCGTCTCGACCGCCAAGTTTCGTGCGCCATTCCGCCAATAGAGGCGGCTGGCTGTTCGCAAATCGTCGCCCGATTGCCGCCGTTTCAGTAGTCGGCGAATCCACTGTGACGCTTCGTTCAACGTCCGCCCATCCTCGATCAGTTCGTTCGCCAACATCCGCCAGTAAACTGGGTCAGCGTCTTTGGATACGCACAACTCGCGCAGTTGTTTCAGCCACTCCGACTTGCGCCCCATCTCGCGGAGCAAGCTCAAGTAGGCCAATTGCTGGTTCACGTCCTTAGGGAATCGCGCGGCCAGGGGTGCGACGGCGCGCAACTGGCGGACTCGGTCTTGGTCATACCAGGCCAAGGTGGCTTCGGCATGCAGCGTCAAGCGATGTGTGGGGTCCAGTCGCCGCAGTTCGTCCAGCAGTGCGGCAGCCTCGATCCGATTATGGTCCTTGAGTTCCAGTTGCAGGGCGTAACACAAATCGTAAAACGACGCTTCATCCAGCTCCAGTCCTTCCAGCAGCGATTCCTGCTCGCGCGGGACCAGGACCATGCCGCGCGGGCCGCTGGATGAGAAATGATCGAGCAACTCTTGCGCTCGATACTCGACGTGGTGGCGTTCGCCCGGATCGCGCACCAAGAGGACTCCGCGCCGCTCATCGAAACCGATCACGGGCTGCAAATGGCCGGTTTGCGGGCCGATCGTGGTCAACGTGAACGGGAGTCCGCGCTCGATCAAGGCCCGGGCGTTATCCCAAGTCACGCGAAATTCGTTAGTGATATAGCCTTGGGAATCCGCCCAATGCCGTTCTTCATGCGCCGGCGTCCCGTCATAGCAGATGGCTTGCGACAATTCGACGTGGTCCACCGGCCGCTGCCAGTAGCCACTGAGGGCTGCCAACGTAGCCGGCGCGCAGGTCATGTGGTGCTGCCGCACGAAATGAACATTTAGTAAGATGCGGCGCGCCGCTCGTTCCGGATGCTCCAGCGCTTCGCGCATCGATTGTGTGACGGACTTGAAAAACGGCGTATCGACTGTTTCCGCAAAGCGGATCGCCTGCTCGAAATCGCCGCGCTGATAGGCCAAATCAGACTGGCGACTGGCCAGCCATTTCTTTAATCCTTTGTCCCGATCACGGAGCACATACAGTGACTCGGCGCGCTGCAAACATTCAGCCGCTAGATCGTACTGATCGGTCTCGTAGTAGAAGGCCACCAGCTGACTCCACAAATCGCCGCTTTGGTTGTGCGCTGCGGCGCGGTGAAGTAAATCCAGGGCTTCGTCATCACGGTTCAACTGGACGAGCAAATACGCATGGCACTGCGCGGCTGGCCGGTAGTACGGGCGGATGGCCAACGCCCGGGCGGTCGATTCCAAGGCTTGCTCGCGTCGATCCATCGCGGCCAAGACCGCGTGTTGATCGACCAGAATCCAAACATGATCTGGGGCCAATTGGAACGCCGCTTCCAAATCCCGTTTCGCGCCGGTGAAATCGCGCAGTAAGGCTTGGACATGGGCCCGCAGGCCCAACAGTTCAGCCCATTGCTTGTCGGTCATGGCCTCCGGTCGCGATAGTTCACGCAGACGCCGCCAGGTTTCAAACGGTCCGCGCCGACTGGTCAACAAGGAGTATTGGTAATAACTACTTTCCGGATGGTTAGGAAATTCGCGCACGACGCGCCAATGCCAGGCTTGGCTCCAGCGAGTCGCCCCCAGATTGTAAGCCACTCGACCCGCCAACACGCGCCCGCGCACATCGGGCCAGTTCTCGATCGGACCCAGCCGCTCGACACCGACTTGATACGCCCGCACATACTGGCCTTGATCGTATAGCGCGACTATTTCGGACAACGCTTGGTGTTGCGCGCCGTTATCGTCGAGTGATCGGGAAGTTTGATCGTTCATTGGAACTACGAGCATATCGTAAAACAGTGGGACTACAAGTCACACTATTTCTGTGAAAAGCGGATGAGATTGGCAATACCGGGAAATGCCCCTTGCAGTCATCCTTCCAACGACTTGACGCACTTCGAACAATGTCGTTCGGACGCCAAGGGAATCTAGAATCCCCGTAGCGTATTGTGTTTATAATCCTCAATGGATTAGACAACGGCTGGGCGGCTGTTGTCAGGCTGCCGACGATATCACCTTCCCGAGGATGGTTTCATCATGATTTCTGTGCGCTGTCCCGGATGTGGAAAGAGCTTCCGTGTAAAGCCTGAATTTGCCGTCTGCCGATGGGCGATTCGGAACTTGATGTGGAGCCACGGGGGCGCCTGTCCATCTATTCCGACCAAGGTTACATCCATAACCTACCGCTGGCGATGACGCGCTGGATTTTCCATGGCCCTTCTCAAGAAGTCGTCGATGACATCCAGCCGGGAATGGCGCGAGAAAATGTCGTTCGCCTGTTGGGTGAACTCGAATCCATCGCCGCGGTGTGTGGCAAGCGGCGAGTAAGGGTATCGCCGAGACAATACCCGGCGACGCTAACTGCTGGCGCTGGGGAAATGGCGAATACAAACCGGTGTTATTCCTCGCGTTTCGGGGCGATGTGCTCGACGTCATGGAATTGGTGACTTCTCCCCGGCCGATACCGGCTTTCGCCGGCACGCCACTCCATTTTTACAGTCGTGGGAAGGCCGAGGTCACCACGACCTTGAAGTGGGATGACCCTCAATATCGCCACCAGGCAAGCAAGGTATTTACACTACCGTTGGCGGCCGGCAACACCTACACGATCACAATGACCGCCGAGGTCGCGACGCCTGTTCTGGTGATCGAAAACGAGTACGGCGACTATCGGGGACACCATGCGAATGGAGAGCCTCAACCGCCGAAGTTAGTGAATGGGTTCCCGGTATATTCCAACGTCGCGGAAGCCAAACTCGATTTTGTACCCGAAGTCGATGCCGAGTACCGCAACGTTTGCCAGTGGTTTCTTTCGTCCGAAAGAGGCGGCGCGTTCACCTTGAACGTCCAAATGAAGTGAATGGGCTGCTTGTCTACACTTCGATACGGTGGTTTTCGACGAATCAGCAGATGGTCGTCGATTATCGCGGTGCGTGCGGTCGGCTCGAACCTCCGGGTCGGTTGTACGCGACGTTGCCAGTTCATGGCCGAATCCAAGCTCGCCACATACATTTTTCTCACGAAACATGCCTGCATAGCATGGCTGTTTTCACTCGCCCTATTGTGATGCGACGGGCCTTAACCATCGCCAACGGCAGAGCTGACTCGTTGAATCAGTTCAAGACCTGAATCGACCCAGCGGCTGACCGCTAAACAATTCGATCTCACCCGGTACAATCGTCTGCTTAACTCTCGTTGGATTGAATCTCGTATGGAACAGATGAGCGCGATGTACCAGACCGTCAGATTACCGTCCCGAAAAGATATTGCCCCGGACGATACGTGGGATTTGACCCCACTTTTTCCTTCCGATGAGGCTTGGGAGACTGCGTTTGTCGAACTCGAATCGCTCATTCCCCGGTTGGCCGAATATCGCGGAACATTGTCGCAGTCGGCAGGCCGTTTGGCCCAGTGTTTGACGCTGGAACTAAACGTCGATCGTCTGGGTGAAACGCTGGGCAACTATGCGTTTCTCAAATCATCCGAGGATCAGACGAACCAGACCTACCAACGGATGGTGGGGCGCTTTCACCACTTGGCATCGCTGGCCGCGGAAGCTGCCAGTTTTATTCAACCCGAAGTCATGGCGATCGACGAAGCGACCATCAAGCAATTCCTGAATGACGGCGAATTGGCCGATTACCGATTATTGCTGGAACGGATGCTGCGCTACAAACCGCATACCTTAGGCCCGCGTGAGGAACGGTTGCTGGCCATGCAATCCGAAATGGCTCAGGCGACCAGCCACATTTTTTCCCAATTGCACGACGCCGATCTGAAGTTCGGCCTAGTTACCGACGAACAGGGCCGCCAAGTCGAGTTGTCCCCGTCCACATTTACACAATTGCTTCAATCCCCCGACCGCGATGTGCGCCGAACGGCGTTCCAGCAGTTCTATCAGCAATTCTCCGGACATCAACATTCGTTGGCGGCCATGCTCAACGGGTCACTCCAGAAGGACGCCTATTACGCCAAAGCGCGAAATTTTTCCAGCGCCTTGGACCAGGCTCTGTTTGCCGACAACGTGCCGCGAACTGTCTATGACAACCTGATCGCAGCGGTGCGCAAACATCTTCCTGCGCTCTACCGGTTTTACGATTTGCGGCGCCGCGCCATGCAGTTGTCGGACATTCATCACTACGACACTTACGTCCCGATCCTCAGCGAGTGCAACATCGAACACACTTGGGACCAGGCCGTGGAGGTTGTGACCGCTTCGCTGGCGCCGCTGGGCACAGCGTATTGCGAAACACTTCGCGAAGGCCTGCGCGGCCGCTGGTGTGACCGCTACCCGAACCAAGGCAAGCGGAGCGGCGCCTTCAGCGCCGGGGGCTATCAAGGTCCGCCCTACATATTGATGAATTTCAAACCGCAAGTGCTCAACGACGTCTTTACGTTGGCGCACGAAGCGGGGCATTCCATGCACACATACTTGTCCGCGCGGCATCAACCATTTCAGTATTACAATTACACGATTTTTGTGGCCGAAGTGGCCAGCACTTTCAATGAGCAATTGCTGTCGCATTATTTGCTCGAGCGGGCAACCGACGACCGCCAACGAGCATTTCTGATCAACAACGAAATCGACGACATCCGAGCGACGATTTACCGTCAAACGATGTTTGCTGAATTCGAAAAGATTACCCATGAAAAGGTCGAAGCGGGTGAACCGATGACCGTCGAAGCCCTGCGGACGATCTATGGCCAATTGTTGCAGGATTATTTCGGCCCACATTTCGCCATCGACGACGAATTGAGCTTGGAGTGTTTACGAATTCCGCACTTCTATCATGCGTTCTATGTCTATAAATACGCGACCGGTATGTCGGCGGCCATCGCCTTAAGTCAACAGGTGTTGCACGATGGCCCGCGGGGAGTGGAAAGCTATTTGGAATTCCTCCGGGGCGGTTGCAGCCAGTTTCCACTCGACTTGTTACGCGGCGCGGGGGTCGATTTGGAACATCCCGAACCTGTGGAGCGGGCCCTGCAACATTTTGCGAAACTGGTCGATCAATTGGATGCTTTGTTGACCTGATACCATACCGGTATTGGAAACAAGCGGAGTAACGCCTGCATGAATATCAGAGTGCGGTCTGCCAATCAATCGTCCCGACAAGGAACGGACCATTCGCCGATGTTGGGGATTGCTGAAGCCACAGGCAAGATAAATCGACTTGCTTTCCACACTCGGCAACATCGTGGGGAAACGTTGCGTTGACGAAAATCCATGAACCGTGAACCCTGCAGCAAATGGACCGCGACCAGCGATTCGGAGTTGCGCCCGCAACAGGTGGCCCAACGGTTGGGCGCAGCCTTCGGATACGCCGAGGCCGATTTCAACGTCGGCCGAATGCGCGAACGACGGCGATCGGCGTTGATGCTCGATGCATTGCGCGCGGCCAACGCGCCAGATTCGGTGCTGGCGCATTGGACCGATCGGTTGAATCAAGTCGATTTGCGCACCGCTCAGGTGACGGACTATACGGGGACCCCGTGGCTATCGATCTTGGAACTCACGGTCCGCCCGCGTACGTTGCACATCTATTTCGCCGGGCAAGACAAACCGCATGCCGAACGTGGCGCGCAGCTTTTGGATTGTGTTCCCGACGACGATGCTTCAACGCTTGGCGATGAGCGCACGTCTCTGGAGGAGCAGCAGTATTGGGATGCGTGCCAGAATACCAGGCAATTCCTGGCGGAATCGGTACATCGGTTTGAAGGGGCCTTGGCCACCTTTCGCTTTGGGAACAAATCTTCAAAGGTCCGCGTACACGATCTGGAAATCCTTGAACCCTATTTTCAAGCCAGAGTAACAATGGTGCCGACACCTGGCATGTGGAACGGTCTGCAAATGACCGGCATTCGTTGGCGATGGTGGGAATTCGCAGCGACGATCGAGGAATGGATCCGCGGCCCCCATGTGGTCGAGTCGTTTCGGTTTGACGAAGCCAGCTAGCGCTTCCGTCGGTGCTCCACTGGCAAGGGAGCCAGTGGAGCCGAGATCGCAAACCCAATAGGTGTCTTGTACGCGATCGTGGCGATCAAAAATCGCCAGCGCGGATGATGACCAACTTATCGGGGTCCACATGCCGGCGGAATGCATCGCGGACAACGTCGGTCGTCAACCGCTCCACTTGGCGTTCGCGCTGGCGCACAAACTCGAATGAGCGGTTCAGATCGAGTTGGGACACCATTTGCCCGGCCAAAGCGGCGTCGGCGGAGCGTCCGACTTTCTGCGATTCCAACCAGGCTTTTTTGGCGTCTTCCAATTCCGCTTCCGTCGGTCCTTCGTTCACGAAGCGCCGCAGTTCCTCCAACGCAGCCGTTTCCACTGCGTCAATATTGACCGGATTGCAAATGGCGTTGATTGTAAACCGCGCGTCATTCCCCTTGGAGGGAATGGTTATCGAAGACGTGACGCCGTAAGACAACCCTTCGCGTTGTCGGATCCGGTCGCCCAAGCGCGAAGACAGCGTGCCACCACCCAAGATAAAGTTGCCAATTTGCAATGGTACGGCGTCGTCGTCCAGATCGTTCATGGGGAATGCCAATCCGGCCATGAACGTCGCATTCGCCTTGTCGGGAGTCAGGATGTTATTTTTGCTCCCCGGCACTCCGACGACGGCTTCGCGGTTGATGTCTCGAATCGGAGCGTCGGTGTTCCAGTCTTTGAGCGCCTCGAAAATGGCGTCGAGCGCTTCGGTAGGCTCAAATTCACCGACAATCGCGATCTCTACTTTTTGCGACGACAACTGTTGGCGATAGATGTCCCGCAGTTGTTCCAACGTGGCGGATTCGATGTTGCGAATCATTTCCTCAGTCGTCGGCACATAACGCACGTCATCCGGCGGATATTTCGAAAGCGCCCGCGAAAGTTCGTTGGCAGCCAGCATAGCGGGCTCGGTGGCCATCATCCGCAACCCGGCGATCAACCTGCTTTTGGTTTGTTCAAATTCGTCCTCGGGGAACGCAGGCTCGCGCAGAATCTCACCCATCAGGCGAATAGCCGGTGCGAGCGAACTCCTTTTGGCCTCGACCGAAACGGTCAATTGACCGGCGGTCCCCAAGCCGCCGCCGCCGCGTCCGCCCCCGCCGCCCCGTCGGCCGCCGCCCATACCGCCGGTATTGATTCGCACGCCTAACTCGGTCATCTGTTCCTGCAAGGCCTGGCGATCATAGTTCTTGGTCCCAGCCATCAGCATCCCGCCCAGCAACGAGGCGGCTGTCGTTCGATCGAGAAGGGATTCCTCATTGCCATAGCGCAAGGTCACGGTCATGGAAACCGTTTCGCCGCGATTGCGTTTGGGCAACAGCGCGACCTTGATGCCGTCCGCTTCGAACCTCATTGTGCGGAGGTCGATATTTTCCGGCGTCGGATCGAACGCCTCGCCCGCCGCATAGGCTTCTCCACCTTTGTAGTCCCGAACCACCGCTTCGATCGAGGCCACAGCAGGAATCACCATCCGCTGCGGAGCGTCGGCGGGAATGAACATCCCGACGGTCCGATTGTGTCCGCGAAAATACGTTCGCGCGACACGATTCACGTCTGCGGAAGTGACTTGTTGGATGCGATCGCGCTGGACAAAGAGCAAGCGCCAATCTCCTAACGACGCCGCGGAGCTCAACGCTTGGGCCATGCTCGCCGCATTGGAAAACAGTTGTTCCGTGCTGCGATAGGCGCGACGTTTGGCCCGTTCGACTTGTTCGTCCGTAAATGTCACTTCATCGAGTCCTTCCATGGCCTGCAACAACACATCGCGGACTTCGTCCAATTTCCCTTCGGCGGGCTGCGCGGCCACGAAGAACAGCCCGGGATCATGGGAATTGTCGGACCGCGCGGAAACCGACGTTGCCAGTTTCGACTCGACCAGCAATTGCTCCAATCTGCCGACTTTGTCTTCGGTCAGCACGCTGGCCAACATGCTCAATGGCGCCCAATCCTCGTGCGCTGCCGCTGGCATGTGGTATGCCGCCGTAACATAGCCAATGTCACCCACCCGGCGGAGCACAACCAGCCGCTCACCGTCCTGAGGAGGCTCTTCGGTATACGTCGTGTTCAACGTCCGGGTTGGCTTGGGAATCGACCCCAAGTAACGCTGAACCAACTCCAACGCGCGCGCTTCCTCGAATCGACCGGTGATGATCAACACCACATTGTCCGGCTGGTAATAGTTCCGATAAAACGCCTGCAGATTCTCGATCGGAACCCGCTCGATATCCGAACGATTGCCAATCGTCGATTTGCCGTAATTGTGCCATTCAAAGGCCGCCGATTGCACACGCTGCGCCAGAACCGCTTGCGGACTGTTCTCACCGCGTTCGAATTCGCTCCGCACGACGCTGAACTCGGACATCAAATCCTCACGTTTGATGAAGCTGTTCACCAATCGGTCCGATTCCAGGTGGATGGCGAACTCCAGATTTTCATCCGTGGCGGGGAGTGTCTCGAAATAGTTGGTGCGGTCGGAATTGGTCGTACCGTTAAAGCTGGCGCCGTGGTCGCGCAGCGCTTTCGGAATGTCGGGAAACGTCGGAGTCCCCTTGAAGACCATGTGCTCCAACAAGTGCGCCATACCGGCTTCGCCGTATCCCTCATGGCGCGAGCCGACTAGGACGGTCATATTGACCGTAAACGTCGGTCGCGAGGGCTCCGGAAACAACAGGACGCGCGCGCCGTTGCTCAAGCGATACTCCGTGACTCCTTCGATCGAAGCGATTTTCTCCGGCTCATCAAGCGCCACGGAAACAGCGGACCAGCTCATCACGAGCGAACAGACGATCGGCAGGTAACGCCACATAGTTTCTTCTCCCCAAAACGACTGCATGTAATTCAATCCACGGCGCCTTAGACGGCGCGTAAGTGCCGCAACTTGAAAGTCCGGCTACCCATAATAGACTCTCCAAAAGGCCCGCGGTTAGCGCCTTTCGGTTCCGGCCAACATGACGAAAAGGTCTGAGACCGAATTTACGACTCACGACATTAGCAATTGCTTTTCCGGACGAGCCACCCGCCGCACCTGATAAGACTCCCGCCCGGTGATCCCAATTGTAAGGAACTCGGCCAGCAATTTCAGCTAGGGTACGGTTGTCTAGCCCGTGGATCCGCAATGGCCTTCGCCAACGGTGCAACCATCTGGTGTGCAGCGGATCCGCAAATGCCATGTAAGGGTTCGCGCCGCGGCCTGGCATGCCATTACCCTCCCCGCGCCGTGAGCTATAATGGTTACGTCAGCGAGGGAACACAGCGGCATTTCCAAGGGCATTTGTGACTGGAAACACGATAGGCGCGCGCGGGCGGCTGGGCAGGTGGCACTTCCTGGCAATCGCCTGGTTGGTATCCCCATTCGCATATGCCCAACCCGCTGCCGTACTCAACATCGCAAGCGGCGACTCGCCACCTGCGTCTGATCGACTGGAAGCCGACCGACAATTCATCGCGGAAATCAAACAGGTCCTGGAGTTCTGTCGCGCGCACGAACTCGTCGCCGAGCGGGAACTGACCTTGCGCACGTACATCGAGCGCGATCCGCAGCGGCAGTACATTTTCTTTGCCAGCGACGACAACGACCGCTGGCAGCGTCCGGAGTTTGTCAGCAGTAATCCCGATTGGATTCGACAGATCCGCGCGGCGACGACCGACTATGCAAGTCACCTGTACGAACTGGCGTTGACGCGCGCAGCGGCAGGTCACGGCGCGGACGCTTTTCAACTGGTCCATGAAGTCCTGCATTGGGACCCAGGGCACGCCGAGGCCCGGCGCATTTTGGGGCATCGCCGCGCGGGCGAGGGATGGCAAGTCGTATCCGAGCGTTTGCGAAAACAACGCCCCAACCGGCCGCATCCGCAACTCGCCTGGCCCGCCGGAACATACTGGCAAATGACGACTGACCACTTCGACATCGTTTCGATGGCCGATGAGGAAACCACACTCCAATTGGCCGAGCACTTGCAGCGTTGCCAACTCGTCTGGCGCCAGGTGTTCTTTGACTATTGGGGGAACGCGGGCATGTTGCAAAACTGGATTGCGGGAACCACGCGTCCCAGTCCGCCCACGAAACGCCACAAAATCGTGTTTTTCTCCGATCGGCAACAATACCTGCAGACGTTGCGTGATTCCGTGCCGGGCGTGGAAGCCTCGACCGGATATTACCACGATCGATTGCAGACATCGTTTTTCTATGCGGACAGCGACCCGACCATATTCGAAGTCTGGCGGCACGAGCTGACCCATCAATTGTTTCAGGAATCGATTCGCGCGCGGCTGGGAGCCTTCGAAGGCAACTCACTGTGGCTGGGAGAAGGGATTGCCATGTACATGGAATCGCTGCGGGATTTTGGCGCGTTTGCCACTCTGGGCGGTTGGGATGCGAGCCGCCTGCAATACGCCCGGATGCGCCGTTGGCGACTGGGGCAACATGTCCCCTTGGCGGAATTGAGTGCCATGACTCAGCAACAATTTCAACAGCGCCCCGATCTGCGGCAACTTTATTCCCAGGCCAGCGGCCTGTGCCACTATTTGATGGTCGGCGAGCACGGGCAACTGCGCGGAAATACCGTGGAATTGTTGAGTGCCGTTTATCGCGGGCGCATCCAACCGGCAGCTGTCGAAAAAGCCTTGCAGCGCACCTTTGAGGAACTCGACGACGGTTTCGCACGGTTTCTAAGAGTCAAGGCCGACGATGTGCGCCAATGGCTGTTGAACTCCGAACAACTCTCGGCACTATCGCTGGCGGAATCCGAGTTGAACGACGACGATTGGGATGTGCTCGCGCAGTGCCGCCGACTGCTATGGCTCGACTTGTCAGGGCATACCGTGACGGAGCGCTGTGCAATTGCCGTGACCAACGCCGAGCGGCTGCAAGAACTCTACCTCAATCGTTGCCGGATCGACGATGCCGCGCTGCCCCATCTCCTGGCTTTGCCGAATTTGAAAGTGCTTGACATGACTGAGGTTCGATTAAGTGACGACGGCTGGCGCTTGCTGCGCGCCTGGCAGCGCGCGCGGACGGACGTTACGGTTCTCGGCGCGACGTAAACACGAGCACCGCCGCGCGGGTTGACGTCATTCGACGTAGGCGTCCCGCATTCGATAAATGGCCCAAGTGTTGCCGTCGGGGCCCGTAAAGTCCTGGACGTACACCACTCCGCGAATGGTAATGGGCCGGACCGTGAAATCGGTCGATTTGCCTGTCGCCAACTCGACCAAAATACAATCGTATAAAGCCGCCCCCGGACCAAAACAACATTCTTGATCGTCGCGGACAAAGACAAATTTGGTCAAACCGGTTTGGCGAAAACTGGGCCGGATAAACCCTTTGATGCGGACCGTCCGTTCCATCAACGCTTCGATTTCTTCCGTCAGCATCTCGCGCGAAAACGGATCGCCGGGTTGAATATCAAACTTGAGATTGTCGAAGGTAATGTCCTTGACGGCGTCTTGACCAGCGCCAGGACGGGCTCCGGTGGATCCGGGAGGCGCCGCAGTTGCCGATTGACTCCAGCAGGCAGCGCCCGTGAGGCCGAGAAATAGAAAGCCCCACGCGCACCACGGCAGCAGCCACATCAGCGCGCGTACCAGCGCGGATTCACCACACGTTGTCCGCTTCAACTTCGTAACAGATTCGCGGAACATCCTTCTCTCCGATGACATCCATCGTCGATTGGTGTAAACGGAACGTCCCCGTCACACGGCGCAGTTGCCAACTATAGTCCACCGTCTGATCGGACATAATCCGCACACCGACAATATCGGTCATTTTAGGGTTTCCGCCGAAACAACACGACCCAAAATCGCCGACCAAAATGAAACTTTTCAGTTTTGTTTTCCGGTCGTTGGGACGCACATAGCCCTTCATAAATACTTTTTGTCCATCCATGGCCGCCGCCGCCTCCGAATAAAACGTATTGCTCGTCCGGGCATTGGGTCGCAATTCATAAAAGTTGAGGCGTTGGTAACCTTCGGGGACTTCGGTCGCATAGACATACGAATGCCATCCGATGCCGAGCGCCAAACAACACAGTCCAGCGATCAAACCGGCCCACGACGCGCCCCGTCCGTACACCTCTTCCGGAAAACGGCGGATGCTGGCCAGCGCCACGGCGCCAAAACAGATCGCCAACAACGGCAAAATCAAAAACACCGCCGACCAAATCCCCAGCGGCGACAAGATGCCAAACGCCAAAGCCGCGATCGCCGATTTGCTAACGTTGCGATACTCATCTGCGGGTCCCATCTCGTCCGCCGACCCGGCGGCAGGTATTGGATCGGAGAGAACCCCCCAGCGAACCTCATCAGGTAACGTCTCTACAGCCATACTCACCCCACAACGTTCAAATTACTGTCCCCGCGGCATGTTCCCGATACCGACTATTATACACCATGAATCACGGATGGTTCACTCGATACGAGGGAATCCACCAGTCCATTGCGCAGCCGAGGAATTTGGCGAGCCGTCTAACCGGAGCGCGTGAAACTTGCGGGCCAGACGCGAATGCGTCGCGTCCCGTAGATGCCAATGCCTGCTACCTGCCCCGGCCCCGTCAATACAGCAAACGTTCGAACCAGCCGTTGATAACCGACCAGAGGAGCGCGAACATCAAGCCGCTGACCACGATCGGCGCGACCAACCACCACCGGTTCATCGCGGCGTCTGGACCGTTATTCATCTGAGGCTTGGGCGTGTGGCTCGCCAATTCAGGACGGACCACCCTCGATGGCGCCGGCTCTGTTGCCATCGAACGGCCAACCGAGGGTGGCCCCACCCCAAGAGAACCTGCTTGTTCTACGGCTGTCGTCGCCTTTGGTTCAGAAGCATCGAATTCCGCTGCCAAAGTCGGCCGGTGGACCACCAATGTTTCGCTCGGCCCGGGCGCGGCCAAACTGACCGGCGATTCGTCACTGGCGTTCGCCGCCGGGGTCGTCGCGCTGACCGGGCCGTCGCCAAAACCAAAATCCGAGAAAAACGACGCGCGGCGCACGGCATCGGGATCAATCGCCCGCAATTCCTCCAGTTTTTCCTTCGCTTCCGGCTTCGGGCAAGCCATTACGTACTGAACGATCGGAACGCGCAACCAATTGTTGGTCGGATCGGCTTCCTTGAACATCGTCACCAGCCGATCGAGTACCGACCAATCTTCCCATCGCGCCAAATCGGGAATCACCATGTCCGCCAATTTCGGCCGATCCAAAATCAAACGCAACGACGCGACCAATCGCTCGCGGGGAATATGGGTTGCTTCCGTCCCATGAAACCGAATTGCGGAAACGGCCGCCAAGGTATCGACGAAATCGACTTCATCGTTGGCCAAGAAGTGCTTTTCGATCAAGGGCAACCCGTCGGCCTTGGTCAGACACAAATAGCAGGCGACCAACGCGTCCAAACCGGCCCGCGCGTTCCGATCCTCGGCGGTCAATAACTGTTCCAACACCGGTACGTCTTCCGCTTGACCACAAACACCCAGCATCGTGAAATAGAGTCGTCGGCGGTTAGTGGGTACATCCGGATTCTGGATGAAGGACAGCAACTGCGCGCGATTCATTCGGTCTTTGAGCGCAATCAGGTCCTCATACGCCGAAGTCGCGAATTCATCGTAAGCGTCGAAGGCCAATGCCGACTCGGAGTCTTCAAAGTACCGTTGGAAAAACGCCAACCGATCGGCCCCCTTGGCCGGCAAATCCTGAATGTCATTCAAGTACTGCACCAATCGCTCAGAACTCTTCATCGGGGTGGACCAGACGATGAATGGCGGATCGACGCCCATCACCAAAAAATCCTGCCCCAATTCGTAATTGCCTACCAAGATCGTCTCGAACTGCAGACCTGATTGTACGAACCGCTCGCCTTTCAGGACTTGCACAATTTCCAATTTGGCTTTGGGCAATTCCGTATCGATGTCACTCATGGCGCGTGGCAGACCAGTCAACCGCGCAATCACCACTACATCGTTACTTTTGATCTGTTCGGTAAAGGTCATATTCATCGCCGAACAAAAGGGGCACGAGGTCGCCATGCGCGTATCGGCACCGGCTCCAGCCCCCCAGGCCAGCCAGCCCCAGACCAACGTCAAAAACATTGTGAGCTGTCGCATACTGTTCATCCCATCTTCGCGCGTTTGCAATCGGGCGCTCCGCCCACGCCTACCCCGGGCACCATGGTCCGCCCACTATTTACCCAACGACTGAGAAACGTCCGTGCGATACGCAGAAATCGCCGGAAAAGTTCCCACGACGATCGCCAATACGATCAGCGCCGGAATGACCAACAACTCCGGCGACATCCGTAATTGTAGAAGAAAAGCCGGAAAAAGGTTACCGGGTAACCAATAGAAAACGGGCTCCGGCGGAGCAAAATCAAAAAAGCCAACGCGAATTCCCGCGTAGCTTTCGATCACGGGGCTCAACCCGGCGTTCATCGCATGGCCAGCCACCCAGCCCAGTCCCCCTCCGGCAATCGCTAGCAAAATGGACTCCATCAAGATGATCGCCATCACATGCCCCCGCCGCGCACCAAGCGCCCGCATCACCGCAATTTCGTGCCGCCGCTGAGTCATCGAATTGTACATCCCCACTAAGATGCTCACACCGGAGACCACACAAATCATGAAGGTCAATCCCAACAACAACCAGCGGGCCGGATCGATGGTAGCCAACAATGATGTCACTTCGATCACCGGATTCACAGCTTGAACGGAAGTCTGTGCCCGCACCGGATTGAACGGAGACCACCGCCGCAAGGACTCCAAACCGGCCGTCTCGATTTGTTTAGGCATACTATAGGCGTACACCTCGGCGGCGAACGGATCGACGTCGTTCCCCTGCTGCCCGGCCCCCGCCTTGATCAACACCGCCGTCAACTCGCGATGCTCCATCGGCAACGGAATCCGGTTCAACAATTCCGGATCGCGCAGCGCTGCAGTGCCCGCTCCCTCGGACGCTTGCCGCGGTTGCGTGATCAATCCCGGCACATTCGCCGCTTCGGCCATCGACGGTTCGAAAAGGGGATTGATGTGATCGTCGATCAAATAAAAACCTTCCATGTTGGCGAACACGACGCGGTCGTGCGGCGTTCCGGTCAACTCCAAGATTCCGACCACCACAAAGGGCTGCTGGTGAATATGGGAGGATGATTCGCTGGGAACTCCGTGCGTAATTTGGATGCGGTCGCCAACTTTCAATCCACTGCGCCGGGCGACAACACCGCCGACCACGCAACCGAAATAACCCACGTCGGCATCCAAATCGTCAAAGAACCTGCCGGCGGTCAATTGAAATCCTTCACCGGTATCCAAGTCGAGAATCAGTTTCTCGAAAAAGTCCCTATTCGTCGCGCAGACCCGATAGTTTTCATTCGATCTCGGATCGACCCAGTAGTCCCCCATTAAAATCGGGACGGCCATCTCGACGTAGGGCGCGAACATCCCCGTCCTCGCGATGCGCATGTAGCTGAGTTGCTGTTGGCGCAGGCTGTCGGCAGCCAAGGCGTGGGCCACCGCTCCCCAACCGCCGCCGGGAGTTTGCTGCAACCCTGCCAACCACTGCTCGGCTCGCAACCGCTCCTGCAAACTTTGATAAGCGATCGAGTTTTGCATTTCCCGTTCCCGTTTGGGTTGGTCGCAAAACGCCAGGTAATACTCATAGGGGACGGTCTCGATCGGCTTGCTCAAATAGAAGACGGAGTTCAGTACGAGTTGCAATGGGCTGCCCCGCGCGCCTAACAGGATGTTGTATCCGAAACTGGAGTTGTTGCGGAAGAATTCACTGATCAACCCATACACTGTCAACACGGCGACGACCAGCATGACGCCCAGTGCCATCGAGATGATCGTCAACAACGATCCCAACCGCCGATAGGTGATGCTGTGCCAGGCAATCCGAATGACATTCATGTTCGTGCTCTCGAATGGCTGCAATCTGGTCGGAAATGCCGGCGATGCAGCGACGCTCGAACCCCGGGCCGTCAATAGCACTTACAGCATACGCGAGGCAGCATCTGCCGGGCAACGAGCGGCACGCCCATTCAGGTGGCTCCTCCCGAACCCGGCGGCCCGTAGCGGGTGTGCCCGCTGGAGATGAATCGCTCCCCAAACCGCTCCACCACCTGGAGACGCTTCTCCCGGCAGGCGTCGTTCAGGACCTGGTGCAGACGATCCCGCATCGCGGGACCGACCGCTCTCTCGAGTTCACTCAGCCGCAGCGGGTGTCGCGAGACGATGGCGGTGATCTGTTCTTCGAGAGCCCTGGCCGGTCCCGTCGGAAAGGTGAGCATCCTGGCGGGGGTGAAGCGTGCCACCGATCCAAGAATCGCCTGGGCCCGCATCATTGCCTCGTCATCGGGTGGACGCACCCACGCTTCGGCAGGACAACGTGTCGGGGTGGTCAGGTGCACTTCGTCAGGGTGGATCTCGGCCATCAGGGCGGCCAGCCTGCGCAGCGACGGTTCCGTGTCATTCAGGCCGCGAAGCAGCATGACCTCGATCCACAGTCGGGCGCGGCGAGGCATCGCCGCGAAGGCGCGGATGCCGGCGACGTGCTGCTGGAACGTCAGCGACGGGTGCGGGCGGTTGATCGCCTGGTACAACTGCTCGTCGGCGGCGTCCAGTGTCGGTAATACCGCGTCCGCGATGGCAAGCCCGTCACGCACATCGGGCAGATGCAGAAGCGACCCATTTGTGATTACTGCCACGGGAACCTTGCTCATGCGGCGGGCTTCCTGCAACAGTACGCCGATCTCTCGATGCAGCGTCCCTTCGCCGGATCCGACGAAAGTGATCCAGTCGATCTCGTCGTCGCGAATGAACTTCAACGCCTGCGCAAGCTCGTCCACGATCGCCATGACCGGTACGTACGTCGCTCGCCGGCTGAACACCGGCGTACTGCGCCCCAGTTGGCAGTAGACGCAGTTCCAGTTGCACGTCTTGAGGGGTA
>JACTND010000158.1 GCA_014584305.1 Planctomycetota bacterium
ACTTTACACACCGTTTCGTATCAGGACGGCCAAAAAGCGCAACTTCAAAAAGCGTCAGCGAAGGGATAGGGCACTTCCCTCGCTGACGCTTCGGGTTACAACTTCGCCATCAGTCTCGATTGGCTCATCCGATTCGTCAGGCCACCTTGCGGGGCCATTCACTTGTGCTGCGATCGAAGATGTCGATAGGTCGCCACGTCATCCGGACGATTCAAAACGATATAGAGTTGAATCAAACGATCGAGCGATTCGGGAATTCGAGACTCAGCTTGTTTGGGGATGAACGACTGATACTGAACGAGCCCTTCGTAACCGGTCAGCAACAACCGTTCCGCCTCAATGAGCAATTCGGTTCGTAAATCAGACGTTTCGGCAGTGGAAGCCCGTCCCAAGAGTGCTTCTCCTAGCATGGACATGGTATTGAATGTGGTCCATTCGTCGGGTTCGAGCTGCTGACGCAATGGCAGGCATTCACGCAGTGACGCTTCTGCCTCTCGCCATTTGGCCTGCCGCATCAGGTTATCGGCCAGGATGGCCAGGTGCGCCGCGTAATCCGCTGTCTCCGCTTGTCCTTGGACGCGGAGATGCTCCAACCACTTGCGCTTCCAAGACTCCGCCTGATCCAGATGCCCCAGGCGATCGTACGTGTCAACGGTGCGGTTGATAATCCGCAGCGCAAGTTCGTGGCGAAATCGTTTGCGTTCGATGCCTTCCGCCGCGCGCACCCAAAGTGGCAAAGCCTGGTCGAGCTTCCCGGCATCTCGGCAGCAGGAGGCAAACTCGTGAAGCGTTGTCAGAAACGCTGGGTGGTCCTCTCCCAACACGTCCGCCTGATCCTCGATGACCTGTTTGAAAAGGGCAGAGCCGCGCTCGAATTCCCCTGCCTTGCAGCAGGCCTGCGCCAGGCACATCATGCTGTGTATCGTGTGCCAATGGCGAGGTCCAAGTTTGGTTTGCATGCGATCGTAGGTTTCCTGGCACATCGCCAGACCCTCCTCCCACTGCTGCAGACACACAAGATTGTTGGCCAAATTGCCCATCAGCACCAAAGTCGTATGATGATCTTCTTCGAGTTCCTCGCGGGCGATCGCCAAAGCTTCTTCGAACAGCGCGTGCGATCGTTGGTAGTCACCAAGGTTCATCCAACATTGCGCCAAATTGTTCATGGTGAGGAGCGTATCGTGATGGCGTTCCCCGAACAATTCTCGCTGCAACTCGAATGTTTGCTGATACAGTGCGCGGGCGGGCTCGAGATGGCCGGCACTTTTTTTTGCCAAAGCCAGGTTGTTCATGGCACTCAACGTCCACGTGTCCGCTACACCAAACAGAGCCTGGCAACGCTCCAAGCACTCTTCGTGGAGCTTAATGGCTTCGTCGTGCTTTCCAGCCGAGTGGCACGCCGTGGCCAAGGCATGTAAACAGTTGAGTGTCTCGCGATCGTCGGGGCCCAGTACCTTAACGCACAGGGGATACGTGTTCTGGTGGTACTCCACCGCTTGATGCAATTGGCCGCTCATGCGATAGGCAACCCCCAGCGCGATCCGCGCATACAATGTTTCCTCATGCTCTGGGCCGAGTTCCTGGCTGCGCAGGCGAACGCATTGCTCAAGCTGTCGCACGGCATCGTCGTAACGGGCTTGATTGCGGTAGCTGATGCCGACCATCCACCGCAACTCGGCCTCGATGTGGGGAGCCAAGCGACGAGAACCATCCAGCTTCTGAGCGGCGCGGTCCAGCAGTTGTGCTACGTTCATATTGGGAGTCAAACATTCGACCCCTTCTCCAAAGTGCCGTTGCCCTTGCACGCTGGTCAAGGCCAGCAGATCGAAGCGAACGAAATCCGCGATGGCCTGAGCAAACTGCCGCTGCCGAGCTTCTTCTTCCCTGGCGGCCTGTTCCAGTTCGGCGGCGGCGACTGCGCGGGCGCGCTGTTCGTCCGCCTCGCGGCGGCGGGCGTCGGCTTCCACACGTGCGCGATGCTCCTGCTGGGAGGCCAAGACTGCTGCGCGGCGCGACTGTTCGGACCGGATGTAGCCCGCCGCCAATCCAACGACTCCGATCACCATGGCGATCGCGACGACACCTGCCACCAACGATTGGTGCCAACGTCGCCGCAAGAACTTGCGCAATCGGTAGACCGCCGAGGGGGGCCCCGCTTGAACCGCCTCGCCCCTCAGATACCGCTCGACATCGTGGGCTAACGCCATGGCCGTCGGGTAACGCCGGTCTCGTTCCTTGGAAAGTGCCTTGAGTACGATCCAATCGAGATCGTTCTTCACCAGTCGCCGCAGCCGCAACGGTTCCGTATGCCGGTTGGACGCGATCTGCCCGACATCTTTCGCGATGCTGATCCGGGAACTGGGAGGCGGAGCATCCTCCTCGCGAATCATCCGCATCGTCTCGTCGAGCGCTCGCCCCTGGAGCGTTTCCCGCTCGATTGGCGTGGTTCCCGTGAGCAACTCGAACAGGATGACTCCCAGTGAATAGATATCCGCTCGGGTATCGACATCCAGTGCTTTCATCGTCGCCTGTTCCGGGGCCATGTAGGCGACCGTTCCCATGATTGTGCCAAACCCTGTAAACAACGAATTCTCGGTGAGCCAAATGCCCCCCGTGGCCTTGGCCAAACCAAAATCGATTACTTTGGGTATGGGCCTGTTATCGGCATCCTCCACCAGGATATTCGTGGGCTTCAAGTCGCGGTGAATCACCCCTTTCTGGTGGGCGTGCTGCACTGCGGAGCAAACGTCCATAAACAGTGCCAACCGCTGGGCAATGCTCAATCGGTGCTGATCGCAAAAGCTGGTCAAGGGGATCCCGCGCACCAGTTCCATCGCGAAGAAGGGGGCACCAAACTCGGTAGTTCCCGCGTCAAAGAGCCGTGCGACGTTGGCATGATCCATCAACGCCACCGCCTGCCGCTCAACCTCGAATCGCTGGACGATCTTGCGTGAATGCGATTGTTCGGACCGGATCAATTTGATGGCGACACGGCGCCGCACGGGGGCCAGTTGGTCCGCCATCCATACCGTTCCCATCCCCCCTTCACCAATCTGTTCCAGCAGTTTGTAACGCCCATCCAGTACCATGCCCGACCCCGGCATGGTTGGAGCCGTTGTGTCTGCGGATCGCGTTTGGCCAGGCGCCCCGTGTCGTTCCTCCGGTTCCTCACCTGGATGAGAATGGTCGCGTTCGGCCAGATCCTCGCCGCCGCGATCGACACTGTCCCCTGCCGAGCACGACCAACATTGATCGGCAGAAAGCAGGGCTTCGAGTTTCTTCCGCAGACGTGGCTTGTCTGCGCAATGCTGTTCGAGGAGCGCGCTGCGCTCAGTCAGCGGCGCCTCGATCAGCAGATTAAACAGCTCGTATTCATTCATGTGGGTGAAGACCTCCCCATCACGCGATAGCGCCATTTTGTCCACAGGTGGGCCACGATTCCAGCGGATTGCCCCCAGAAATGTAGGGATTTGAATGCCGCGGTGAAGCTGTTCTTGCCTGAGAGCAGCATTTTTGGCGAAGTTGTTGCGGCTGGAAGAGCCCGAAAAAATCCCAAATCCGTGCCTTCGGTGCGTGGAGTTTGAGCAGGCATTAGAAATCAATGGACTGATGTTAATTGGCCAGAACATTTCGCGAATCCGAACACACCATCAAGTGGCCCTGATTTCTCACACCGCAGCTCCAGGCTCACGACCTAACACCCATCGCGGTCGGATAATCTCCAAAATTTCTTGGCCCGTTTCTTTCCCACTTGTCGCCAAATAAAGAGCGGGATTGCCGTAACGGCTTATTAATGTTCCTTGAACCCATTCCGCAGATTTGCCGCCGCCAATTTCAATCGAGAAACGCTTTGGACGGCAGATTGCGTTGAGTGACTATTGATGAGCGTAACAGCATGATCGCGACGAAAATGATTTCGACCCGCTATCTGTGCTGGGCGTTTGGCTTTGCGTTGGGGTGGGTGGCAATAAATGGCGGAGAATCGAAAGCCGTGGCGCAATGGGGCCGAAATGTTACGGTCGCTCTATCCGGCCAATCGGCGCCTGACGGAAATGCAACGTTAAGCGATATCGGAGTTGTCGTTTTGAACGATGTAGGTCAAGCGGCATTCACAGCCTCGTTGCAAGGAACCCACGGAGGTTTCACTGACAATCGCGGAATGTTTCGGGGAACGGGGGCTCCGCTCGTGCAGATAGCGAGAAAAGGCCAATCCGCTCCCGGCGGCAGCGGAACATTTCCAACGTCCGAGCGTCCCGCGATCAACAATGCTGTTTTAGTCCTTTTCCTGGACACTTACCTCCCGGGTGGCATCACGGGCATATTTGCCGGCGACGGGATGAGGGTGGGCTGATAAAACGAGGTCTAAATTGCCCAGTACATCTTGCTTTTGAATCAGTAATCTGTTGCGGCACTTCTATTAACATTTTTCACGTCACCGTGGTCGAAGGAGCGCAACATAAATGGCATGATGGACTGAATGCTTCACCGGATGCAAGTAAGGTAAAACGCAGAGGCGCAGAGAGCGCGGAGGAGTAGCAATCCAAAGAACTCTGCGTTCTCCGGGCATCTGCGTTTCAAAACAGTTCTGTTTGGCTCTGTAGAAAAATGATGAAAACTGGGAACCATGAGCGAAAATGTTTCGTAGTGGTGGCCCGTGAGTACAACGAGCAAATCACCGCAAGATGTTTTAAGGGAGGCCTGGAATGTTGCCAGTCAGGTCTTTCCTAAGAGCCTATCCCAAAACC
>JACTND010000279.1 GCA_014584305.1 Planctomycetota bacterium
TCCGCCAATCCATGTCAATATAATTATGCCTGTCCTTATAGCTTAGTTGTTTGCTAAAAGCGGTGGGGGGGGGTGGGGCCGTGGCGGGTGAGGGTGAGGATCTCGGGGCCGGATTCGGTCATTAGAATTGTGTGCTCAAATTGAGCGGAGACGCGATTGTCCGCCGTGCGAACGGTCCAGCCGTCATTTTTATCCAACACCGTTAACGAGGTGCCACCATTGATCATCGGCTCAATGGTGAAGCACATCCCCGGGTGCAATCGGTCAATATAGGCTTGACGATTCGGTACGTGGGGGATATTCGGCCGCTGGTGAAATTTGGCTCCGATGCCATGGCCAACGTATTTTTCGACAACGCCAAATCCATATTTCTTCTTTACAAAAGACGTTATCGATTCGCCGATGACTGCCACTTGGCAGTCGGGTCGCAGCGCTTCAATGGCTACGTACAGCACATCGAAAGCGCATTGAACAACCATACGCGCCTCGTCGGAAACCGGCGGCAACACAAACGTCTCACTCTGATCGCCATGCCAACCGTCAACGTTTGTAGTCACATCAAGATTGACGATATCCCCGTCACGGAGGACGTAGTCCCCAGGAATTCCATGACAAACGACGTCGTTGACGCTGACGCAACAGCTCTTGGGGAAGGGGCCCTTGTCGCCCCGATAACCCAAGCACGCAGGTTTATGCCCGTGGTCCAGCGTGTACTCATGGACCAGCTGGTCCAATCGGTCCGTGCGAACGCCCGGTTGTACGTAGGGGCGAATGAAATCCATTAACTGGGCATTGAAGCGCCCGGCCGCACGCATCATCTCGCGTTCGGATTCCACTAATCGAAGTCGGGAGCGTCGTCGAATCACGAAGGGCTCGGATTGAAAGTGAATGAAACTGGATATCTTGAGTGGTCCAAAACTCCTTGGCAATCGAGAGGCGAAGCTCTAATTGCCAGCTATAGACCGTCAACCTAATCAATGTACCTTGCCGTCCGGAAAAATAACAGGTCCTTGCTACTGTGGGCAAGCAGAGCATTTGCCGATCGAATTCTCCCGCGATCGACTGCGGCCCGTCTGCATGAACTCAAGGCGATTTGCTACACTAAACCCCGAATAGACTGACGCGTTCAGCCGTTGCGGATGGAAGTCACAGCGCGAGTACGAAAGCGTTCTTTGTCCGATATGGTAACGATTTCGATAATGGAGCAAACGATCGATGCCTCGGTATAATCCAGCGGAAATCGAACCCCGCTGGCAACGGTTTTGGGACAAGGCAAGGACATTTCGCACACCTGACCTGCCGGGCGCTGAAAAATTGTATGTCTTAGACATGTTTCCGTATCCCAGCGGCGACGGATTGCACGTGGGGCATCCCGAAGGATACACGGCCACAGACATTGTGTGCCGATTCAGCCGCATGCGCGGCAAGTCCGTCCTCCACCCCATGGGGTTTGATGCGTTTGGCTTGCCAGCCGAGGAACACGCCATCAAGACCAATACACCACCGAGAATTTCGACCGAGCGAAACATCGCCAATTTTTGCCGCCAATTGAAGATGCTGGGGTTCAGCTACGATTGGGATCGCCAACTGGCGACCACAGATGTCGGGTATTTGCGGTGGACTCAGTGGATTTTCCTGGTTCTGTATGACACATGGTATGACGAAGCGACTCAGCGCGGCCGACCCATTTCCGAACTTCCGATTCCGGCCGAAGTCCTCGCGGAGGGGGAGCGCGCGGTGCGCTTACATCAGGACCAATTCCGACTGGCCTATCAAGCCGACGCGTTGGTCAATTGGTGCCCGGCGCTGGGGACGGTGTTGGCGAATGAAGAAGTAATCGATGGGCGAAGCGAACGCGGCAATCATCCGGTTCAGAGAATTCCCTTGCGGCAATGGATGCTTCGGATCACGGCCTACGCAGACCGCTTAGAGCGCGCGCTCGATGGGCTGGAATGGCCGGAGGGGATAAAGAAACTCCAGCGCGACTGGATCGGTCGAAGTGAAGGCGCCGAGGTCGATTTCTATATTGGCTACCCAAACAACTATGCGGGCTGGCGCAACGAGCGACAAACGCGCGGATTTCCTCGCGCATCGCAACCCGACACGTTGCGCGTGTACACCACGCGTCCCGATACCTTGTTCGGAGCAACCTACATGGTGATTGCGCCCGAGCATCCCGCCGTGGCGTCGTTGACCACCGATGCGCAGCGGCCACAAGTAAACGCTTACCTCGCACATGCAGCCACGCGCAGCGATCGTGAACGCCAGGAAGAACGCAAGACGAAAACAGGCGTCTTTACCGGATCGTATGCGATCAATCCTGTGACCGAACGTCCCATTCCGATCTGGATTGCCGATTACGTGCTGATTAGTTACGGAACCGGCGCGATCATGGCGGTGCCGGCCCATGACGAGCGGGACTTTGCATTCGCACGGCAGTTTCAATTGCCGATACAGCCGGTGGTTGTGCCTCCGGCGGGCGTCGAGGTTGACGCCGCTGCCGTGGCCCAAGGAGAAGCTTGCTATACCGGATCGGGGCAGGTCTGCAATTCCGGAAAGTATGACGGATTG
Source organism: Planctomycetota bacterium (assembly GCA_014584305.1). Classification (GTDB taxonomy): domain Bacteria; phylum Planctomycetota; class Planctomycetia; order Pirellulales; family Pirellulaceae; genus BJ22. The sequence continues at coordinate 2,572 of JACTND010000279.1, forward strand.
GGGAGCGCGGAGGCAATCAAACACATCACAGCCGACTTAGCGCGGATCGGGATCGGTCGCGCGGCTGTCAACTACAAGTTGCGCGATTGGCTGTTCAGTCGCCAACGGTTTTGGGGCGAGCCGTTTCCCGTGTTGCATGAGCTGGACGACCGCGGCGTGCCGACGGGATTAAAGCGAACCGTGAGCGAAGACGAATTACCGGTCGATTTGCCAAAACTAGATGATTTTCGGCCCCACGGCCGTCCCGAACCTCCCCTGGAGAAGGCACCCGAGGAATGGCTTTATCCGGTTATCGACGGCGTTCGTTATAAGCGCGAGACGAACACCATGCCGCAATGGGCAGGCTCGTGTTGGTACTACCTGCGTTTCATTGACCCCCATAATGACGAACGGTTTGTCGATCCCGAACTCGAGCGGCAATGGATGCCTGTTGACCTGTATATCGGCGGTGCGGAACACGCCGTGTTGCATCTGTTGTACGCGCGGTTTTGGCACAAGGTGCTATATGACCGCGGTTACGTTTCCACTGATGAGCCGTTTCGGCGACTGGTCAATCAGGGGATGATTCTGGGGGAAATGGAATTCACAGGCTATCGAAGCTTTGATGAGCGTTGGGTCAGCAGTGAGGACGTGGAAGAGAATGAACATCACCAGTTTGTAACAGTCGATGGCAAACATCCGATCCAGGCCGTCCGTTTGGACCCCGAACAGGTCATCAAGCGGGGAGATGTTTTCGTTTTGGCCTCGGACGATTCGATCCGCATTGACAGCCGCGCGCACAAGATGTCCAAAGCCCGTGGGAATGTCGTCAACCCCGATGAGATCGTCGCCGACCATGGCGCGGACGCGCTGCGTCTGTATGAGATGTTCATGGGACCTCTCGAAGCGACCAAGCCCTGGAGCATGAACGGCGTGAACGGTGTGCGCAACTTTCTGGACCGCGTGTGGCGGATGTTCGTTGATGAGCGGGCCGAGCAGACCGTACTTAACGAAGCTCTGACGAACGAGCCACCCACTGCCGAAACACTCAGCGTATTGCACAAAACGATCCGCGCCGTGACACGGGACATCGAGGCGTTAAGTTTCAATACGGCCATCGCTCGATTGATGGAGTTTGTCAACTATTTCACTAAGCTGGACCGCCGGCCAATCGCCGCCCTTGAGCCCTTCGTGCTGCTGTTGTCGCCCTTCGCGCCGCACTTGGCCGAAGAGTTGTGGCGATTGCTAGGACATCAAGTGTCGCTGGCCTACGAGCCTTGGCCGCAACACGATGACGCCTTGGCGACGGACCCGACGGTGGAAGTTCCCATTCAAATCCAAGGCAAGGTGCGGGCGAAGTTAGTCGTTCCCCGCGGCTTGGACAATTCGGAAATGCAATCGCTGGCTTTGGCCGAGCCCAAGGTCGCCGAGTGGCTCAACGGCAAAACCGTGCACAAGGTTGTCGTGATCCCCGATCGATTGGTGAACATTGTCGCAAACTAGAGTGACCTCGGCGCAACGGCGCGCATTGGTTGGTAGGTTGCTTCGCTGGTTTGATTCCAACCAGCGACCTTTACCGTGGCGTGTCGATCGCAATCTGTATCGCGTGTGGATCAGCGAAGTCATGTTGCAACAAACCCAGGTTGCGACAGTCGTACCCTACTTTTCGCGTTTTGTCGAGCAATTTCCCGATGCACACACGTTGGCGCAGGCACCTTTGGAACAGGTCCTGCGCGCATGGGAAGGGCTTGGCTACTACCGCCGTGCGCGGCAATTGCATCAGGCTGCGCAGATGATCGTTCGCGATCATGGCGGAGAATTTCCACAGGACATCGACGCGGTCCGACGGTTGCCGGGGATTGGGCGCTATACCGCAGGCGCAGTTTTGTCCATTGCGCTCAATCAGCGGCACCCCGTTGTAGAGGCCAACACGATTCGCGTCTTGTCGCGGTTGTTTGCTGTAGCTATCGACGTGGGCAAAGAGTCCGGCCGTCGCACGTTGTGGAGTTTGGCCGAACAGCTCGTCCCCGCGGCGCGCCCCGGCGACTTCAACCAGGCTCTCATGGAGCTAGGTGGCACAATTTGCAAACGGCGTGACCCAAATTGCGAGAACTGCCCGATTTCGAGATGGTGTCGCGCGGCGCAATTGCGTCAAGTCGAGCGTTTCCCCCGCAAGTCACCTCGGGCAAAGGTTACGTTTCAGCAGGAAGTGGCCGTCGTCGTTCAGCGGCAACGGAGTGTAGTCTTGCGGCGCTGTGGTCCCGACGAGCGCTGGGCCGGGATGTGGGATTTTCCGCGCTATCGGCGACCGGAACGCAATGTGGAGTCAGCGTTAGCGGAGATGATTCGTGCCGACTTGGGCCTGAGCGTGCAATTACATTCCTTGCCTTGGCGATTTAAATATTCGGTAACACGTTACCGAATCGATTTGACTACGGTCGCATCCACGCGTTGTCGTGGCCGCATAAAGACTAGTTCTCCGGCTAAATGGGTCAAAATCGAGGAAATGGAGACTTTTCCTCTTAACGTGTCCGCGCGTCGGGTTGCTCGGCAACTTCGCCTGTCTCAGCGGAAATTGAATTAGGCTCGCGCATGGGTTTTCCTGGAAATGGCTCCGACTGATTCTCAGCGTTTCAGCCTGTGCTAAACTAGTCCGCAAATGAAGGGCTGCGGACGAACTTGGTTTTCGGTGCTCGTTTCGCGGATTGTAAACGGACCGATTGCGACGAGATGCACGAATCCGCCGCCGTCCAGTTGAATCGTGTGCGCTGCAGTAAGAGTAACTTCCTGGTTTGAGAGCGGAATGATGTTGCGCTATTGGGTCTTGATTATCGTGACCGTTGTTCATGGACTCGGCTGGCTCGTGCCGACTGCCCAAGGGGATATTACCCTAGCAAAGCTGTTCAGCGATCACATGGTATTGCAACAGAACGATCGGGTGCGCATTTGGGGAACGGGCGATCCGCAATCGACGTTAATCATTCTGTTCCGTGACGAACAATATGAAACAGTTGTCGGCGCCGAGGGCCAATGGGCGGCGACGATCAATACTGGCGGACCGGGAGGACCCCATAAATTGGAGGTCCGAACTACCGACGGTGAGAAAAAAGTCGTGTTATCCGATGTGTTGGTGGGGGAGGTCTGGATTTGCTCCGGGCAATCGAATATGCAGTGGCCGGTTACTGCCGCCGCCCACGCCGACCGCGAAATCGAGTTGTCCAAGGAATTTCCTTTGGTTCGGTTATTTACTGTCGAACCGCGCGCCGATACGTCGCCGCAAGATGAGTTCGCAAAGGTGCGGGGTTGGGATGTGTGTGGCCCAGACACGGTCGGCAGTTTTTCGGCTGTAGCGTATATCTTCGGCAGGCATTTACAGCAGCGATTGCAAGTCCCCATTGGTTTGATCAATACATCGCTGGGCGGAACGCGGGCGGAAGCTTGGACATCGCGCAGCGCGTTGGAAAGCGACGAGCGGTATCGTCCCTTGTTGAATCATTGGGAGGCGGAAACGGATATCAACAGCGTCCACCGTCCGGCGAATTTGTATAACGCGATGATTGCTCCGTTGCGAGGTTTCTCATTCCGTGGCGCGATTTGGTATCAAGGTGAATCGAATGTCGGGCGCGGAAATCAGTACGCGCATCTGTTTCCGTTGTTGATCGAGAATTGGCGCCGCGAATTGGCCGCCGGCGAGCCTTTCCCGTTCTACTTCGTACAATTGGCGCCGTTCCGCTACGGCGGCAGGGATCCGGAAGACTTGCCCGAGGTGTGGGATGCGCAATTGCGGACGTTGCGGTCCGTGCCAGAAACGGGCATGGCGGTAACCACAGATATCACTGAGTTAAATGACATCCACCCACCAAACAAACAAGAGGTAGGGCGTCGCCTGGCTTTGTGGGCATTTGCCAACTGTTACCGCGATCACGTGGCAGCCAACGGCAATAGTGACGAAATCGTCCCCAGCGGCCCGTTGTACCGGGCGATGACGCGCGAGGGGAGCCGCTTGCGACTGCATTTTGATTATGCACTGGATCAATTGGTTTCCAAGGATGACGGAGCCCTGGTTGAGTTCACGATTTGTGGCGATGATCAAAAGTTTGTTCCGGCCGAAGCCATTATTGATGGCCCCGATGTAATTGTATGGCATGCAGAGATTTCCGAACCCAAAGCAGTGCGATTTGCTTGGCGCGATACCGCGCAGCCGAATCTGTTCAATCGCGCGGGCCTCCCCGCCTCTCCATTCCGCACCGACGATTTTGACCTCCTCTCCAAAGGCCGCGATTTCTAACCTCCAGCCCAAAAGTGAAAAGGACATCACTAGGACAGGACATCAAAAGGACAGGCATTATTGAATATTCGCCAACGTCCAGAGATTTGACGGGGGTAAACGAGCGGCGGGCTTTTGATGCGGAAATCGGCCTTTGTTTTGTGGTAGGGAGATCTGGGAGCAAAGTCGTTGGGGAGTGGACTTCATCCGGATCAGCCAAAGAATTCGGTACTATTTATCGTTGCGGTTAACAGGTTCGGCCAGCGCGTTGAATTCCGGCTTAGTCGCAAGCAGGCTGAATACGGGGCTCAGCTGCAGGGGGGCAAACTTTTCGAATCCGAGCACCTTCGCTTGGAGCAGGAAATCCAGAGCGCGTTGCCCGTAACTTCCCCTGCAATCACATGTTCGGCCGCCGAAAACCGACCATGCACGTTTTGCGCAACCGTTTGCTGGCAACGTGCCAGAGCCGCCGTGGCGTACACCAAGGCTTCCGCGTCGTCGGGTCTTAGTGAGACCAACAACTCACTCAATTCCAGAACGCCCTCTTGATCATGCCGCAAACATTTCACGGTCATGTACTTTGAAATCTGCTGGCGATAATTGGAATAGATCTGGACGTTTTGGGGCATTCGTTCCTGAGCCCAGCGAACCTCTTTGATCCCTTCGTCCAACACGGCTTCTGCCTGATCCAAATGGTTCTGTGCTAATTCGTAGGTCGCCAAGTTACGCAAAGCTTGCGCTGGCGCCGCTCGATATTCCGGAACCTTTGGTTGCAAGGTTAACGTTTGACGGGCGTAATCCAGTTGGCGTTGCCAGGCGTTGTTGTCGGCCGCCAAGTCCTGTTCTTGAAAAGGTAGAGTAGAGGAGGGCCGCCGCTTGCGGCGGCCCTCCCCCCTCGTCAAACCGGACGTGCGGATTTCCCGCATCCGGATTACCAAAGGAATTGTTGCAAGGGGGGAGACACAGGCGGCGGTAACCGGTTGAGCCACAGGACTCCCAGCGGTCGGGTCATGGGGTCATACAGGCTCCGAACTTTTTCCTGCTTGGCCTTCTCGATCAGCTTCCATCTCAGACGTGAGACTTTCGGAGGTAGGCCGTTTCGACCCAAAGGGTCGGCCGGAAACTCGTTTTCCGTAGTGGACATCATGTCAAGCGGAGCTCCGTTGTGAACAACTTTCATTGTTGATGGTAAGCACTTCCTTTGTCGGGCTCATTGGCTAGTGCGGCATTACCCGGCGTCATCGCTACTATGAGCCCGTCCGACTCCCCGCATGGCCTAGATGTCCAGTTATGAATTCCTGGAGGTCGTTTCGGTTGGGATCGAGCCATGAAGGGTCTCCCAGGTTCCTGAAGGTTCTGTCGATGCCCGCTGTCCCCTACCACCCCGCCGAGTCGAAACGCTGCAATTACTCGTTTCTTCACGTTTCGTGTAGGCTTCACCATGTACTGTAGGCTAGCCACTCGGAGATACTTAACGAGGCCGGATTGGGTTCACGCTGTCGCATTACGGCTGACATCTTTGCTGTCAGGAGGCTTCGGCGGCAGGATTGCTCCTAACGCCGCTCCAGCAGCACCATGGTGAACGAGCACTTACCATGATTAACACCTTTCAGTTAATAAGAACCGCCAAGCTTTGCCTGGCGCACAGTACGAGTACGAGCCCATCGCAGAAACCTGACGAACAAGCCTACAACCAAGTGGTAACCAAGCACCTGCAAAGCGCTGGCAAATTGCGGGGCGATTCCTCAAGGCTCTACTACTTGGAACCGATCGTTTTTTGGAACTTTCGACCGGCAACTGAAGCTCCGTTCATCGCGCAGCTCGATATGATATAATCGGCTTTCGTTTCCGAACCCAGCGCGCGGGTTTGGCAATTGGTGTTTCCTCGAGACACCAATTCTTAGCACGCTGCAAATTGGCGAGAAAATTAGATGCGGGACTATGTGAAAAGAAAGACAAGACTGTTGCGATCCGCAATCCTGTTCTGCGCTGTCGCGATTGTTGCTTCGGCTGGATGCAATAGCAAACAGGGGGAGTTGGCCGAAGCATCGCGGGCGGTTGATCGGCAACCGTTGCCTTTCGCCGGTCGCAGCATCGAAGTATTTGTCGGATCGGCCTCCAAACCAGCGACCGAAGAAGCGGCCAAGCTCTTTGAAGAGCGCACTGGCGCTCAAGTTGTACTGCATTTCGGCGGTTCGGGTCAGATGTTGTCGCAAATCCGTTTGACACACCGTGGCGACCTGTATTTTCCGGGGTCTTCGGATTATATGGAGCTGGCGTGTCGCGAGGGTCTGGCAGTCGCCGAAACTGAGGAACGCATTGTGTACTTGATTCCGGCGATCAACGTGCCCAAGGGAAATCCGCAAGGGATAAAAACACTGGCTGATCTCTCCCGACCGGGAGTGCGCGTAGGAATTGCCCGACCTGATGCGGTCTGCGTCGGACTTTATGCGGTTGAAGTCCTTGACAAAGCCGGATTGGCGGAACAGGTGCGTCCTCAAATCGTGACTCAAGCCGAATCGTGCGAGAAAACTGCGCAACTCGTGGCCCTCGGTTCCGTGGATGCGGTCATCGGATGGCGCGTATTTCAATATTGGGATCCCGAGAAAATCGAGACTATCCTGCTGCCGCCGGAACAGATCAGCCGCATCGGATACATTCCAATCGCCATGACGCCGTTTGCTAACGACAAGGAATTAGCGCAACAGTTTATCGAGTTTTTGCGTAGCGATTCCGGCCAGGCGGTGTTTCGCAAATGGCATTATTTGACCAGCGAGGCGGAGGCGCGCGCTTTTGCAACTCCGGAAACTCCGGTCGGGGGATACTGGCCGTTACCCGAGGGCTGGTAATGCACGCAGGCCTATTCCGTGCAGCGTTGGTCATCAGTCTGGGTTTGTCAACCTCCGTCGTTCTAGCCTTGTTGGTAAGCCAACTCGCGTTTGTCGATAGGGATTCCGTTGTGGGAGCGATCTCTTCGGGACAGGTTCGCAACGCCGTATTTCTCAGTTTGGTGACTTCCACCATCGCGGCCTGTTTGGCTTTGACGATCGCGGTTCCGACAGCCTACTTTCTGGCCCGGCACCGATTTCCCGGACGCTTCGTCGTCGATGCTCTACTCGACGTACCGGTAATCATGTCGCCGATTGCACTCGGTTTGGCCTTGCTGCTAGTTTTTCGGACGGCACCCGGGAAGTTCGTCGAGTCGCACGTATTGCGATTCGTGTTTGAGGTACCGGGGATTGTCTTGGCCCAATTTATTCTGGCGTTGGCGTTGGAGATACGAGTTCTGAAAGCTACTTTTGAGGAAATCAGTCCGCGATTGGAGCAAGTGGCCCGTTGCATGGGGTGTTCGCCGGGCAGGGCCTTTTTCCATGTCACGCTGCCGCTCGCCCGTCCCGGGTTGATTGCGGCTTTGGTCCTCGGTTGGGCGCGAGCGATAGGGGATTTCGGCGCCACGGTCATGGTTGCCGGCGCCGTGCCGGGTAAAACGGAAACCGTTCCGGTAGCCATTTATTTGGGCCTGGCATCGTTGAGGATTGAACATTCCGTGGTACTGACATTGTTGTTGACATTGTTCGCGCTGTCCGCCTTGCTATTGTTGCGCTGGGTAGGAGCCAGTCGCCAATGACGCTGCGTGTGGAATCTTTGTCCGTTCGCCAAGGTTCGTTCCGTTTGCAGTCGGTGAGTTTTGATTGCGTCGCCGGGAGCGCGTTGGCTCTCGTAGGCGCATCGGGTGCGGGCAAGACAACCTGCATGGAAGTTATCGCCGGCCTGCGTCGCGCCGACGCGGGACGCGTTTGGATCGACGGCCAGGACGTTACCGACTGGGCTCCCGAACGGCGCGGCGTTGCCTATCTGCCGCAAGATGTAGCGCTGTTTCCTCACCTGTCTGTTCGGCGGAACATTGAATTTCCGGCGCGGATCCGTCGAATTCCATTGGACCGCCAGCATCTGGACAAAGTGTACGAAATCTTGAACATCAGCGCCTTATTGGATCGCGCGAACGTGAGTTCGCTTTCCGGTGGCGAAGCCCAACGAGTGGCGTTGGCCAGAGCATTGGCTGTTCCGCCAAAAGTGTTGCTGCTCGATGAGTGTTTTGGATCGCTCGACACGCCGTTGCGTCGGCGGTTGGCGAATCAATTTCACCAGTTGCAGGAGCTGACAGCCACCACTACGTTGGTTGTGACACATGACCTGCACGAAGCCTGTTTGCTAGCCGAGCGTCTTGTCATTCTGCAGGGGGGTGGACTCCATCAAATCGGAACACCTGATGAGTTATATCGGCGCCCGGCAACAGTGGCGGTTGCTGAACTGTTGGGAATGCGCAATATTTACGACGTCCGATCATGCAGCCCGCAGGGGACGGAGTGGAAGTGCGACGTGGGCGGCTGGACGCTGTATGCGGCCCGCTTGGCGGATAGCCATCCCCCACCGCAGTCGGTTGGTTTTTTCAGTTGGGACGCGACTCTATACCCCGACGAGCCGCATCGGCCGAACCAGTTGCAATCAAACCTGATGAGGCTCCGTGTCGTGGAATGCCGGCAGGTAGGAGCCGATTGGCAGCTGCATTGCGCATGGCTGAGCGACCGGACTTCGGTTGCCATCGAGATTTGCCTTCCCAAATCATTGGTTAGCACTCCTCCCGGCAGAGGAGATCACGTTTCAGTTTGTGTTCCGGCAGCGCGGGTACACACGTTGACCAGGAACTAGGACTTCATGTCTCCTCAGTGGCCAGGTGATGCCTGTCCATTGTACTTGTCCTCAATCCAGCGGATTCATGATGTACTGGCGTCATTCGAAGTATAGATTTGCGTCTGTTCCACACGGACTGAAGGGCGAAAAGCGACTCTTGTTTCTCGATAAGCAGTGATCGATGCGCAGCAAGTGGCCGAGTTGGTCGAACTGGAATTGACCTGATGAAGGCGACATGAATTTGCTCGAGCAACAGTCTGACGAGCGTTTGATTGCGGTCGCGGTGCTCGGCGATTACGAGGCCTTTCAGGAGCTAATCAGCCGCATCCAAGATCGGGTATTTGCCACTGCGCTGCGGATTACTCGGAATCGGGCCGATGCCGAGGATGTGACACAGCAGACGTCTTTAAGTCTGATCGAAAACTTGGCGAGTTTTCGTGGGGAATCGTCGGCAGCGGCTTGGATTTTGCGCATTGCGACCAACCATGCGCTAAAGCTCTTGAGGAAGCGCAAAGACTTAGCCACCGTTTCCTGTGATGTTTCGTCAGCAGACGAACATGATGGCCCCCTGCCGCATCCCCATTATATTGCCCAATGGAAAGAGACGCCGGAATTATTGGCTCAGCGCGCGGATGTGCGCCAGCAGATCGATGCCGCTCTGGACCAACTCGAGGACAGTTATCGGTCGGTTTTTTTCTTGCGCGATCTCGAGGATTGGTCGGTACGGGACACAGCGGAAGCCTTGGGGATTTCAGAATCGAACGTGAAAATTTCCCTATTGCGCGCCCGGCTGATGCTGCGCGAGCGCCTGACGAAGGTATTTGGAGACGAAACGACGCGTGTTTTTCCGGATCATCAGCATGAATAAAGTTTCTTGTAACGGATTGGCCCCCTGGTGGATCATGATTAATAATGGCCTACTTTGAGGACGGCCCGATGACCTGTGACGAATTGCTGAAAGCGCTCAACGATTATGTGGACGGAACGCTCGACTTGACTCAAGCCGAGTGCGCGCAATACGCTGCGCATTTGGCGGGCTGCAATCCCTGTCAGATCGTTGTGGACAATATCCGCGGCACGATTCAATTGTTTCGGGCGGGTCAGCCATTCCCGCTGCTGATTGAATTTCAGGACCGAATGCAGGCCGCACTGCGCCAACGCTGGCAGGAGAAATTCGGAGTCCGCGGATAGCACTCGCTTGTTTTTCACGATGGTATGGATCGGCGGCTTGGTACCGCAATTAGTCTCGGATTGCGACGTCGGTCGGCGGCGCCTTCTCAGAAATAGTCACATTGTTTGTAACCATCGATCCAGTCGTGGATCATCGTAATGGTATACTGAGGTACGAGAACTTTTTCCAATGCGAATTCTATTCTGATGGATGTTGAACAACACATTTCGAAAGTGAGAGGCAGGGTGTACGAGATTTGGCCCATCGTATTGATTGTCGGGATTTGGTTGCTACTGCAGTTGTGGTTGTTGCCCAAGCTTGGGGTCCCCACGTGAATGAGCGGCAAATGCGGGTCGAGTTCGACTCAGGAATGTCAACAACCGGAATCTGACAGGTTCGATACAACAATCGATATTCACAACCAAGAGATTAAGGAGTGAAACCATGATGCTCAAGTATTTTTACGATCCGGCTCTGGCGCACGCTTCTTACTTGGTAGGCTGCCAGCGCACGGGCGAGGCGGTGGTGGTGGACGCGGGGCGCGACGTGCAACCGTATTTAGACGCTGCCCGCTCGGAAGGAATGCGCGTTGTCGCCGTGGCCGAGACGCATATCCACGCGGACTATGTTTCTGGCGCACGCGAATTGGCGGACCAGCACGGCGCCAAGTTGTACGTTTCCGACGAGGGCCCCGCTGCTTGGAAATATGAATACGCACCGCGCTATCCGCATCAATTGTTGAAGGATGGGGATACGTTTCGAATTGGCAATATCGAATTTCAGGCCATACACACGCCGGGTCACACGCCGGAAAGTATCAGCTTCATGATAACCGACCGCGGCGGTGGGGCAGACAAGCCGATGGGGATTTTTACGGGCGACTTCGTGTTCGTCGGCTCGATCGGGCGTCCGGATTTGCTGGAGAAGGCCGCGGCGATGGCGGGCACTGCCGAAGCGGGAGCGCGCGCGCTCTTTCGTTCCGTCCAGCTATTCAAAACACTCCCCGATTATTTGCAAATCTGGCCGGCCCACGGTGCTGGGAGTGCCTGCGGGAAGGGCTTGGGGGCGATCCCTTCCAGCACAGTTGGCTACGAGAAAATGTTCAATCCCGGTTTGCAGTTCGACGACGAACAAGCGTTCGTGGATTACATACTGGCCGATCAGCCCGAAGCGCCCAAATACTTTGCCGTCATGAAGCGCGTCAACAAAGTTGGGCCCGAAGTGATCGGTCAACGTCGTTTGCCGACGAAAACGGAGCCGGCGCAAATCGAGCAGGCTATTGGACTACAGATGGTCATCGACATCGGCACCAGCACCGCCTTTGCCGCGGGACACGTGAAGGGTTCGATCAATATTCCCTTGAGATATCTGGCTGCATGGGCGGGGTGGTTGGTGGATTACGATAAACCTGTCAGCCTGATTGCCAGCGCGAAAGACGTGCCCGAGGCAGTACGGATTCTACGCAAAATTGGCATCGACCGCATTGCGGGATATTTTGACTGGCAAGAGGTCGTCGATGCGGGGCTGCGAACCGAGAGCTTTGCCGAAGTGACACCAATGGAAATCGCTTCCCAAGTGCAGGATGGCAAAATCATCTTGATCGATGTGCGCGGCGAGTCTGAATGGAAGGAGTTGCACATCGAGCAAGCCCAACGCTGTTTCCTGGGAAAACTGCCCGAGATGGTGGCCAAGTTCCAGGGCGACTGCACCTTAGCTTTCCAGTGCCGCAGCGGTGGACGCTCGGCCATCGCCGCCAGCATTGCCCAGGCGGCCGGTGTGAAGAAGGTTCTCAATCTCCAAGGAGGAATAAACGCCTGGGCCAGTGCCGGATTGCCAGTCGTTGAACACGGAATGAGTTGTGGTCCGAACTCCACCGCCTGTGATCACGAAACATCGCGGCAAAGCCAAGCGGTATTCTGGAACGGGATGTGTCCTGTCGGTTAAATATGCACGCCCGGGCGCCTTGACCGAGAGAGTTAAACAATGTTCGATTTTTTGATGCAACCCTGGCCGTGGTGGTTTTCCGGTGTCTTGATCGGACTGACCATTCCCCTTTTGTTTCTGTTGGCGGGTAGACCCTTTGGAATCTCGACCAGCTTGCAGCAAATCGGCGCGATGTGCGCGCCTGGTTGCAAGGCCGCCTATTTGCGCACTTACGATTGGCGGGATGGTATGTGGCTCCTTGTTTTCGTCGTGGGGATCGGACTGGGCGGTTACATCGGTGCGCATTGGTTGTCGGCGGAACCAATCGCATTTTTGCCCGAATCGTACCAAAGCTTCGGCGGCGTCGTGCGACTGTTGATCGGAGGTTTTCTGATTGGGTTTGGCGCCCGTTATGCCGGAGGTTGTACGTCCGGCCACTCGATTACGGGTATTGCCAACCTGAGTTGGCCCAGCCTGGTCGCAACCATCTTCTTCTTTGTGGGTGGACTGGCGGTGACCTGGGGATTAGGACGCTGGTTGTTCAGCGAATGAGTTGGAATCGAGAGTGACAATTACCAAGATTGGATGCACAGGTACCATGGCAACCAGCACACAAGCATCGGGTGAATCGACGCAACGGAAGGCATCATTTTTCGGCCCGCGTTTGGCCATGTACATGCGCGTGCTGTTGATTGGCGTTTTTTTTGGAATCGTGTTGGTCAAGTCGGAGGTCGTTCGCTGGCAACGGGTTCATGACATGTTCCTGTTGCGCGAAGCACAGATGTACTTGATCATCGCGACAGGAATTGCCGTGGCGGCCGTTTTGATGCAAATCATCAAACGCCTGGGGATCACGACGATCGATGGACAACCGATCGTCTATAAACCGAAACCATTTCACAAAGGGGTGATTATTGGCGGCATTCTGTTTGGCGCTGGTTGGGCCGTCACGGGTGCCTGTCCAGGTCCGATATATGCCCAGATCGGCGCCGGCGCTTGGATGGCGTGGTTCACTCTGGCCGGAGCACTACTGGGCATGTTCGGCTATGCCTATGCCAAACCGACATTGCCGCACTGATGGAATGAGACGTACGCAGCGTCCAAGTTCACGTATTTTGATCCCACTTTCGAGCGCCGTTGTATCCAAACCTGAACACATCTCCTTTGGATTCATTCTATCAGCACGTGCTTGCTCCTTGTCACCGCGTGTGCGGTATCACGATAAGAATCAACCAATGAAACGTTGACACGTTTTCATCTGGTAGAGGCTACGGCAGGCTCGAGCGGCTGGACAACGGATTCACGACTTGACGTGATGACGAGAGCGCCGGCGGAACGAATTCAGCGCAGAAGATTTTGGGCAACCCATTTACCCGAGCCTTGGATTGCAGCGAAACAGACCATCCGTTGCGTCGGGGTGGCCAAATTGGATAATTGAATGATTAATGGTTTGCGTGCTGGTTGAATCAATCAAGCACTGGAATTGTCGTCTAAACCCGTTGGAGTCCGCTGTGAAAACAATTGCACTAATCGCCGCATATCTTATTTTGATGATTTGCGCCAGCTCCACCGCAACCGCGCAGATCGCCTTGATCTCGTGCGCTGAAGCGAAAGCGCTGCTCGAACAGCCGAATGCGGCCGAACGTCCGATCGTGATCGACACGCGGGGAGGATACAAGGACTATTTTCGCGGCCACCTGCCGTTCGCGCACCATCTCAATTTTGATACTTTGCGCGGAACGGATGCGGGAATTCCGGTGCAGTACTTACCCGACGATTTGACTCGCGCGCTCTTAATACGGGCGGGTGTGGATCGGCATCGCACGCATATCCTGTATGCGACTGGCCAGGAGCTACCCAACGATGAGATCCTTAGCGCAACGATGGTCGCCTATGTTCTGGAGAAGTTTGGTATTCGAGACATCCGCCTGTTGGACGGCGGTCTTGCCGAGTGGCAGCGGCTCGGATTTCCCACGACGCAAGAATATTTTGGCAACTCGCCTGGCGCACTGCCCGACGATATGAACGAAGCGATCGCCATTGATCTTGAGGGCTTGATGGCCATCAAGGACCGACCCGACGTGTTGCTCGTCGATGCGCGGCCGCATAACGAGTTCGTCGGAAATGACGATATCTGGTTGCGGAAAGGCCACATTCCGGGCGCGATGAGTTTTCACTGGGCCCGGCTAACGGAACCGAACAACACACACAAGTTTATCGCGCCGAAGGATGCGCTGGAAAAGCTGCAACAGGCTGGCGTGACCCGTGACAAAGAGATCATCGTCTATTGCGGCACATCTCGCGAGGGGAGTCTGTTGCGATTCTATTTGTCCCATGTCGCCGGATACCCAAAGGTGCGGCTGTACGAAGGCTCCTGGAAAGAATACGCGTCGTTGAAGAACTATCCGGTCGAAACCGGCGACGGCAGATAGTCGTTACCGGTGCTGCGTCGTGTCGGCGGTTAACGCACATGCGACGCCGCTGGTTCTTTCTCTTGAATTTTGCGACTGGCATACGCCATTACTGCCAGAAACGTGCGCCCGATATCGTCGCGTCGTTCGGCATATTTTCGACTTTCGAAACGGCCATCGTCATACACCTTCGGGTCGAGAAATCGCATGCCAATTCTCAGAGTCGCACCCTCGATGATCGGGCAATCGTCGTCTGCTTCCGCGCAAACGAGGACCGCGGCAAAGTCGGATTGAGGATTGGATTCATCTTTGTAGTGCTTGGAAAACTCCAGTGCCTCCAGACCTTCCCCCCATTGAACGCGATAGATTGGGTTGGGAAGCTGCACATCCCCACGGGGGCCTTCCTCTCCGGTCAGCTCGATCTGAAATCCGATCGCGCGCAGTGCCGACACCGTTCGCGGATTGAAGGCGGAAGGCGTCGTCCCTCCCGAATGAAACCGAATGTTGTCCAATCCATAGTAAGCCGCGGCCACATTGCCCATGGTCGCACTGAGAATGCTGCGTCGGGAATTTCCCGTGCAGGTAACGATCACATGCAGCGACGTGTCGGCCTGCCAATTGTCCGCGATCCAGTTCGACAATTGCTCCATCGGACCGTACTTGTCGGGCTCAATCATATCGTAGGTTGTCGACAGCCATGCGGCATGATCGCGAAGCTCCGGCAGCAACCGTTCTCGGGCGCTGGGGACACTCGAATCCAAGGCCGCCGACAGTTCGGAAAACGTAATCCGCTGGTCGCCCCCCGCGAGTCTTTGAAATACTTCAGGTTGGATCAAACCGTCGATGGATTTCAGTGTTAGGTCGCGATCCTGAGCCAATGCAGTCGCCAACCTTTGTTTGATCAGCAAGTCATTTCTGGCCGACGAACATTCCACGTTGCCATAAGCGTGCAAGAACCAGAGTGCCTTGGCAAATACGCCCACATCGATTTGCGCTGAATCGGACTGAATACAGATACAGGCAATAAATAACAATCGAAACATAGCCTCTCCCTGGTTGGCGCTGATCACTCACTCACCACTGATCGATCGCTACATTGTAAATGTTCATGCCCGACGCCGACATACGCAGGACGTTTCTCAATCACTGTTTCGCGAAGCAAGCGAACCTAACGCCTTTTCAACTCTACCAAACCGGCTTCCAGCGCCTCGGCCAATTGATCGATTTCCGATGGGGTTTGGACCGTAGATAAGGCCGCGGAACACGTGTTAAACAGTATGAAACCCCGTTCGTATAGATAATCCACTAGGAATGCCATTTGTTTGAGTTCGTGCGGGTCCTGGTAGGCAGAACGGTAGCTGGTGGGCGCCGCCGCTTTGCAATGGAGGCGGAACATCGAACCCGCTCCAGTGACACTGGCGGGAAATCCGGAAGCCAGAATGGCGCTGGCCACTTGCTGACGCGCATAATCGCCGAGTTGATTTAGCCGACCAACCGCCTCGCGATCGAAATACTCCAGGGCGACGCGACCGGCCGTCATCGTAATCGGGTTGGCGGAAAAAGTTCCAGAAAGAGGAAATGGAACTTGCTCCCGATTCGGATCAAAGACGGCCATGAATTCATTTCTTCCCGCCAAACCACCCACGGGAAAGCCACCGCCGATAATCTTCCCCAAGGCAGTCAAATCCGGTTCGCACCCCGGATACCACTCCTGCGCGCCGCCGTAGTTCATTCGAAAGGTAATAACTTCGTCCATCAGGAGCACGACGTGATTGTCGCGAGTCCATTTTCGAACCGCGGCCATGAACTGGGGAGTCGCGGGAACCAAACCGGCGCGGTGGGGGAGAGGGTCGATCAATACGCAAGCCAGTTCGTCACGATGACGGTCCAGAATCTCAAGTGTGCGATCGACTTCATTGAACGGGTAAATGACAACGTCTCGGAGTACGTTCTGCGGCGTTCCCGCGACCAGCGCGTTGCTGCGTGGACTGGAAACTTCCCCCCAATCAGCAGGTTTCGACGTCTGGCTGATCTCGGCAAAATCGTAAGTGCCGTGGTAGGCACCCTCGGCCTTGGCCAGTTTGGGTTTGCCCGTGAAGGCGCGGGCAGCTTTGATCCCGGCCATGACCGCCTCAGTACCCGAGTTCATAAAGCGAATCTTCTCGAACTGCTTGTTGCGCGCACAAATATGCTGCGCATGGCGCAGTTCCGCTTCGGTAGCCATCGTGAACGCTGTGCCGCGAGCGAGCTGCTCCGTCACCGCTTCGACGATGGGAGGAAACGCATGACCATGTATCAGCGAAGCCATATTGTTGGCGAAATCGATGCGAACGCGGCCATCGACATCCGTGATCCGGCTGCCGGAAGCCGATGCCGCGTAGTCCGGGTGCGGCTTGCGGGCGATTGTGTTGCGGCTAAAGCCACCGGGCAGCACCTGCAAGGCTTCTTCGTACAGCAAGTCGCTTTTGGAAATTGTTTGTGCGTGCGACATCGGGTCCTGTTTCAATGGACGAAAAATGTTTCACCAGTTTTAGTCGGTCTGCCGCCAAGCGATCAAGGATGTACAGATACCTTGCATCCTTGGCACCGCACCAATGGTTTTCGGGGCCGCGACGTTTGTGGACTATATACGGAACTTGCCACCTATTTCTCACGCCGCGTTCGGCGGCGTGAGAAATAGGATATTGGGCGGAATTTATCTTTAGCTGTCAAACTCCTTCACCCAAACAAAAAACGTGTAGTGGTCGCTGTATTATGATTATCGATAGTCCGGCTGAAGCCCGCGGTATTATCACGCTCGCAGCCTCAATAATTTCGTTTCGTGAACAAACCGGCTTCGTCAAAGAGGACGCGATCTTCGTAGTCATTGAACCAGATGGCTCGGGGATTGCGACCCAGGATGGTCACTTTGCCCTTGTCCGCCGCGTTCGCGGCGTTGCGATACAGTTTCATAATCACCACTCCGTTTTCTCCGCCGGGCATAGCCAGGGGCTCGTTCGTCACGGCACAGACTTCCGTCTTCCCTTTGTAATGCGTGATCGAAAGTTTGGCATGGGACTCGATACCGGACAATCCGCGTTGCGATTCATTGAGCAACCGCCACGCTTCTTCGATCGGCACATTGAACGCTCGATGCCCCACGATGTCGCGACCACAGTAGAAGCGGGAATTCTCAATGCCGTTGCGTTTTAATTCCGTTTGTAGAATACGTAGCGCGTGGGCGTCATCGTTGATCCCCTTGATAATCGGCGACTGGTTGTCCACCGTCACCCAATAACGACTGCGCAATTGCCGTAACGATCGCAACGTGTTGTCCAACCACGCAAAGCCACCGGTGGGATTGGAGATATAATTCCCCTCGGCGTCTTTCTTCAAAAACTCATCGGGATGGTTGAAGTGCACGACGAATCGAAGGCTGGTGTTGGGATAGCTCCGATGAAAACCATCAAGCATGTCGAGAAAGGCACTATCGAACCGATCGGGGAAAAAAGCCAGGTCTTTGGTACCTATACGAATGTTCTCGATGCCGGCCTCGGCCAGGCATGCCCACCAGTTGCCGATGATCCGGTTGCTCAACACCATTGGGTCTCCGCCCGACATCAGAATCTCGCGAAGTTTTGGCCGACCGGTTTCTGGATGTTCGCCACCGTTGGCTTCCACCAAACGATTGTGCTCAACAATATAGGCGCACACGTCCTCTACGACGGCCAGTCCCTTGGGTGCTAACGAGCCATCGCGCCGCGAAATCTCCTTCTTGGCAATCAATTCTTCTCGATAGCAAAATCGGCAGTGGGCGGAACAGGTCGAGGCCACATAAATCAATCCGATCTCGTATTTGTGCAACAGGCCTTCCACCGGACTATAATCCATCTGCCTGCCCGGGTCTTGAGAACCGGCCAAGTCTAACGTCTCGGCGGGATTGGCCTTGATCAATTGTTGGAGTGCCTTACTGTTCCTGGCCTGCTGGAAATAGTGGCGCGTGATTTTGACCGGCATGCGAGCTTCAACATCTCGCTCCGTTCCTTTAAGCGCAGCCAGCGCGCGCAGTTCCTCATCGGTATAAAATCCCCGCATCTCGGGGTCAACGTCTTGGCCGACAAATCGGTCAATGCCCGCCGTGATCTGGCGATCATATTTTCCTTTGTCAATCGATTCGACAAATCGCTGTGCCGCCTCGGACGCAAGGAACATCGGTGCCGTTGACATAATCAAACCTATAGAAACGTCTTGCGAAGGCGGAATGATCGCGATGTTTCCAGCGATCATCTCGTCGCCCAGCTCGAGGCCATCGTATCACACCACCCTCGAAAATCAAGTTGGATGGTAATTTGAGATGCAGCTCATTTTAACATTCCACGGCAATGAAACTGACCGCCCCCCGGTCAGTGGCACGGCATATCTGGACGAGAACCGAATTGAAGCCGATTACTCTTCGCTCAGTCGAACAACTGCAGCCAACACGGGTCATTGCACAGGCATCTCCCTTGCGATAGCGCCACAAGGAAAGGAACAAATTTCCGTTGCGCAACCACCCACGCCAAGCAGCGTAGGCCAGGACCACGATTGACGCGGCAGCCACACCCTCGCTTACTTGCGCGGCCCGTTTCACGGCCCAACTCGCCTAGAACGCGACGCGTTCGACGTGCGCTGGCGGGCAAATCTATCCATCGGATAAGTCTCATTTGGTCGGCACAATGCCAGCGGCTTCCGATTATCGCTTGACAGCAATGCGGCCATCTCCGCCGACAACAAGATCGTTACCTTTTGTGATACGTGGGCTGGCCAGATTCAATCTTTCCAAATTGGACAACGAATCGACGATGTTCGGCGACACCGACCGTTCCCAGCAACCAGCTTTCTTGCCTTTTTACCAAATGGGTTGGCCCCAGTATGGCGAGGCGGACGTATTGCTGAGTCCCCATATTAGCGTGGGACATTTGCTGGACCGCGCCGCGCAAAAGCTGGATATCGCCAATGGAACGGACCCGCGCATCGAATCCGAGTTGCGGTGGATGATCGGCGTGAGCTATCGCAATCTGGCCCGCTACAACGATGCCGTGCGGCACTTAGGGCAATGCGTTCGCTTGCGTAGCCATTCCTTGCCCTTGGGGACACACCATGATTTGAATTGGGGGGCGTGTTACCTAGATATGTTCGTCGCTTGTTGGGAGATGGGCAAATGGTTAGATTGACCAAACTGCCAATCGGTCATTACTTGAGTTCATCGCCAGCGATTTTGAATTCCAGAGTCAGCTCTGGCAGTCGGTCCCGCCAGTACTCGCCGGAGCGATCACTCGCCTCCGACAATTGATGGCATCAGAACCGTACGCGGAAAGATGCTCAGCAAATAGCCAGAAACCATTCTCCGATCAGAACATCAGACCCTAGTCTCAGCAGGAAGTTAGAAGCCATTGATTGTGTTTCATCCAAGTCGGCAGTAACTGCCGCGCGCGAGTCGGCATGTTGTAATGCTGCTCCCGACCACGGCTGCGCGTACTGTCGATCACCGTCGGTCAAACCGCCACTGTACTAAACAACCGACCAACATCTCGCGTCAACTCGCACCACGACTCGGCATCGATCCCCAACCGCTCGAACAGCGGTAACGCACCCCCGGGCGTCGTACCCCGTTTGCCCCTGCGCAGCGCACGAGCTTTCCAGTCCAACAGATCCAATTCAGCAGCCGTTGGCAACGGCACACAGCCTTTGACGTTGGCACGGCGCCGCCAACCGGGCTATCTCGTCGAGGATCCGTACCGCCCGGTAGCGCGCCTGTCAATATTTTCCGACCTCACCGTCGTCACGATTGGTCCCGCCACCAGGTTTTCGATCTGCAATGGAGTGAGAACGCGGGCATGAGTAACGTATTTCGCTGATCTCTCCACGGAAGTCTGCCTAGTTTGTGGCAGGAGTTAGTTCAAGTGAATTTAACGAACTATGTAAACTTCGATTGTTGGATACCCAGCTACGCAATCACAATGACATTCCTTCGCTGACATACTGCGAACCTACCACCCAATTGAGTTTTCGGTGTTTTTCCGCGATGCAAAGCGACCACCGCCACGTTTTTTCCGGACTGTTGACCGCTTGGGGACAGCCTGTTACGCGTTGCTGCTTGGGAATCGACCGTTCCGCGGTGGATCGCGGATGCTGCCGACGTAGAACCAACCGGCTCGCTACACAAGCTAATCTCCAAGTCTGTTGCCGCGCGAAATTCCGCCGATCGGCTGTCGGCTGGCAGCCCGGATTTCGGATGAGTCCAGTAGGGGCGAGCGAATCCCCGATGACCAGCGGATGCATGATACCGTCACAAACGCAACGGTTCGTGTGGATAGTGGCATCGAATCGCAACATCACAATGATCGCTGCTCGCGGTGTTTCCTGGAACTCGCTTTTTGTAGCCGTCGTGATCGTACCAGTGGCTACGCCCGTCCCTAATACAAGCTGGGCCTCTGTAGCGGCCAGCCAGATGTTACGTACCATCGTTATCGTTTTTTAGAAAACCGTTGGGAATTGTCGTGAATAAGCGCACTATAAACGGCAATCGCGGTGAGTCGGCGTTGCGGAGGGACGGAAGTATGAAGATTCAGAGGTGGTCCATGAAAACGTTGATGGGAATTGCGCTCATCGCGGTGGCGACGCTGCTGGTGGCGGGGTGTGACGATGGGCAGCGTCGTCAACAGATAATGCAGGACTTCCGTACCCTACAAATGCAACAAATGGAGCGCATGCAGGAATCGTTTCAACGGATCCTGGAAAATCAACGCGCCAATGAGCGCATCATGGAAAGCATGCGGGAGGCCGAGGGTAATAGGTGCCACCCATATATTGGGGTAATAGGTGCCACCCATATATTGGGCTAAGTGCGGGGAAAAAATCGAGGTTTTCGGCGAAACGGGGGCCCGCGCAGGCGTTTGGCATCGTCGCCAATAAGGGCTCCGGCGGCAGCCAAGGGGGCTCCGGCGACGGGGGGAGCGGTTCCGGCGGAATCGGTGGCGACGGCTCCAACTCCATAATCTGGGGCTACAATCCAACTGAAAATCGCTCCCAC
>JACTND010000173.1 GCA_014584305.1 Planctomycetota bacterium
TTCGACGCTAGCGGTCGCGCAATGGACGCGACCCCACAGGTTGGCAAACAAGGCAACGTCAACTTGTAGATGTAGCGAAGCGGTAGCAGAACAGGTAAATGGCCCACGCCCCTGGCAGTGTTCAAGACGGTCTGGCTGATGATATTGCGTAAGTTGCAAGAAATGTCTAGTTTTCCGCCCATTCGGCGCCGCGACGGCATTACGTGCGGACGTTGGCGAGCGAAAGCCGGCGAGGCGATGTAGGCCATGAGTTGGCGACGGACCTTGCTGGTAGCGGAAGGCAACGTTGTTCATCCGACGCATTGGATTGCCAGATGGGCGTTGATTTTGTCCAGTTTGGCCATCGGACTAGCGTTGGCGTTGGCATGGACCTTGACCCCGGATGAGCGCGGATTCGGCACGCACCAACAACTGGGCTTACCGCCGTGTTCCGGTCGGTTCCTGTGGGGCGGGGCTTGTCCGTCGTGTGGTATGACAACATCGTGGTGCTGGTTGGTGCGAGGGAACTTGGTGCGGGCCGCGCAGGCCAATATCGGCGGTCTCGCGTTGGGAATATACGCCATCGTGGGTGCGCCCTGGTTGTTGCTCTCCGGAATCCGCGGGCGGTGGTGGATCGGTTTTCCACAAGCCTGGATTATGGCGGGCTTGGTCGGGTCGGCCGCGTTGTTGGCGTTTGCGAGTTGGCTGCAAAGACTGTACGGATGAAATAGTACGTAACCAAGGATGGTGACGCCATGAGGCGGATGACGGCAAAAGGTTGGGTGGCTGCGGTCGTAACATGTTTTCTGATGTGCGCCGCGCCGGGCTGCGGATACTTGGCCCAAATGTTGTACGTGATCAAAGGGCACAAGGTTAAGGCCGAGTGCAGCAAACTCGAGGGCAAGAAAGTCGCCGTGATATGTATATCCGATTCGGCAGCATATGGTTCCGACCGGTTGACCCACACCATAGCCCGCGCTATGGCGGCCAAGTTGTCGTCGTCAGTCAAGAAGATTCAGGTGATTCCGCAAGGAAAGATCGAGAACTGGATGGACTTGAATGGTTGGACTGGCAAGGAACTGACCGCTTTGGGGCGAGGTGTCGGCGCAGAGATGCTGTTGGTCGTCGAAATCCGGGATTACACCATTCACGATGGTCAGACCTTGTACAAAGGGCAATCCACGGTGTCGGCCACGGTGTACGACATGGAAGCAGGAGGGCAAGTCGTCTATTCCTTTGGTCCAATCGACCACGTGTTTCCCAAAACCGGTCGCCCGGCGATACAAACCAACGATCGCCAGTTTGAAGCGTTCTATCTAGCGCGGTTGACCGATCATCTCGCCCGACTGTTCTACGATTCGGATCGCTTGGACGAAGTGGCGGAAGATGCCATGATGAATTCATTCTGAAACTGCGTATGGTCTATCTGCATACGATCGTGCTGTTGGCACTGAGCAATGTTTTCATGACGTTTGCTTGGTACGCGCACCTGAAACACTTGGAGTCGCGTCCCTGGTTGGTAGCGGCGCTCTTCAGTTGGGGAGTGGCCTTGTTGGAATACCTATTGCAGGTTCCGGCGAATCGCATCGGCCATCAAGTGATGTCGCTGGCGCAGTTGAAGATTCTGCAAGAAGTGATCACCCTGTCCGTGTTCGTACCGTTTGCGGTGTTCTATATGCGCGAGCGCGTCACCTGGGACTATTTGTGGGCTGGATTGTGTTTGCTGGCTGCGGCATTTTTCATCTTTCGCAAGCAGCTTATGACGGCGTAGCATCCAGGTGCGTGCCGTCCGATGAAATGCAACAGTGCCCGCGTCGCAATGTGTTATTTGAGCTGTCGGCACACGGGATTGGACGACAACGACTTTCGAACTAAGCCGCGTGCTCCCAGCGATGCACGTTCCACGTTTGGGAACTCAAGAAGTCACCGACTCGCGTTAGGGTTTGCGCAATCGTCACAGCGTTTGATAGCGATGTTCCCGGTTGGTGGGAAATCGGGATGATCGTCAATGTGTGTGGACATTTGCGCGTCACGCGGATACATTGTACGGCAGTGGTGCATGCCTTTGATGCTTGGATTTGAGTTGAGTTAGGATTTCATGCCCAGACGGATTTATTCGCGGCGCATCCCAGTTTTTGAAACCACAGCCATGCTCATTTTGTGCGTGGTTTTCGTCCTCATTCCCTTTGCTCTGCGCGGCGCGCGATTGGCTGTGGAGGAAATGCAGAACAACGTCGCGGATTGGCTTCCCAAACACTTTGCCGAGACCCGCGACTTGGCGGAATTCCGCAAATGGTTTGTCGGCGATCAGTTCGTCGTGATGAGTGGACCATGGTGCCGGGAGGGTAATCCCAGCTTCACGCGCCTGCTGAGAAAGTTGTTTGAGGAGTCCGTCGAATATGAGTCGATTCTCCGAAATCAAAACGAGCTGGAGCGCATTCGCGCGCATCATGTCGGCGACGAGCTGGGATTGTTGTTTACCGGCAACTACCACGAAGATTGGGGGCAGTACCGAGAACGGTGGTTACAGGGAAGCGGCGGGCAGTGGTACTGGATCAATCGCAAGGGAGAACTCTATCGTTGGAAAGGTCAAAACAATATCGTGGAAGGGATCAATCGCTATCTGGAGCGGTTGGTGCACGGTCGCAATCAGGCTGATGGTGAATACGTCGATACCTTTGGTCCAGCACCGGACGACGTGCGCGGGATTCAAAACCCCTTCTATCAGAATCCGCTGTTGCTTTGTGCGCGCCCGTTTAAAAGCGTCACATCCGGTCCGCAAGTCTTGGAGAAAATGGCTGGCGAAGGTGGCACCATGCGCATCGGCCAGTTCGGCGAACAGGAAGCGGCCACGTTGGACGCGCGGATCGAATCGCATCGACGCTTGACTGGCGCCCTCTTCGGCCCGGCGCCGCCCGACGATTTTCGCTGGGATTTTCGTTCGCTCGTGGAGGTTCTCCGCCGGGATGGCGAGCACAATCTAGTTGCCAAATTGGAGGCCGCTCCGATTTTTCAGGAGTATATGGAGAACTTCTTGGCCGTTCAGGTGCGCGACCACTTCGAGGGGAATCTCGACAAATTGCGCCGCGCGCCAGAAGGGACGCGATTGGAAACCTGGTTCCGCATGTGGTTTGCGATGGGGTTGGAACCTCCGCCACGACAAACGTGCTTAGTGATTACGATCAACGATCCATTTTTGCAGGAATTGGATCGGATTGTCGGTCATCCGATCATGGGCAAACCGCGCGGGAGACTGTTGGAGATTGCCACCGGCGAGGTTGGTCTGGCACAAGAGAACGTCCATGTTGGAGGTCCCCCCAGTGACAACGTGGCCATTGACGAGGAAGGGACCAAGTCGCTGATGCGACTGGCGTCCTTGTCCGGATTGATCGGCATCGTGCTGGCGTATTACAGCTTTCGGAAGCTGGGCGTGACGATGATGCTCTTCTTTGTCGGCGGTTTATCAGCCATCATGAGTTTGTCCTTCGTTTGGTACGGAGGAAGCCGCTTGGATGCCATCCTGATGACCATGCCATCGCTGATTTACGTATTAGCGATTTCTGGCGCTGTTCATTTGGTGAATTATTACCGCGACGCTTGCCGTGAAGTCGGAGCAAAACGGGGCGTGGACGTAGCCGTCGCACATGGTTGGTTTCCATGCGCACTGGCGGCCTTTACGACGGCCATTGGGTTGGCGTCACTGTGTACCAGCAATCTTGCGCCAATTTATAAGTTTGGTTTGTTTTCGGCGATCGGCACGATGGCCACGCTGTTGCTGTTGTATTCATTTTTGCCTGCCGCGCTTACCGTTTGGCCGCCCGGATGGAAACGTGTTCCGCATGACGAACGTGAATCCGTCGGTGGGTTAGAAGAGACGATCCATCGATTTTGGGAGCGCATTGGCAATTGGGTGATTCGCCGCCATCGCATCATCGTGCTCTGCAGCGTCGCTCTCATCGTCTTTTTCGCCTTCGGGTTGGCCGAAATCAAGACAACCGTGCAGTTGCTCAAGCTGTTCGACCCCAACGCCAAGATCCTGCAAGATTACCGCTACATGGAAACGCATTTGGGCAAACTCGTGCCGATGGAGGTCGTGGTCAATTTGGACCAGGTCGGCAAACGCGAAGCGTGGTTGGAAAAACAGCGGGAATTACACGTGGCTGAACGCGCCCAGCAACTTGCTGGCGATGAAACGGATGTCCCCCCCCCCACGCGCGCCGAATTAGTTGTTAGGAATCCTTTGGAATACGCCCTGACCTTTTCCTTGTTAGAGCGGATGGAAATGTCCTATCGAGTTCGCACACAATTGGAACGTGTGTTCGGACCGGATGGACTCAACATAGTCGGCGCGGGAATGTCGAGCGATGTTTTTGCGCCGTTGCAATGGGTGGGGACGCAGTTCGAGAACGATGTGCGCCGCCGTTCGTTTAACGACGAGCTGCAAACAAAGTACGATGCGATGCTGGCTGAAGATTACTTGGCTGTGACGAATGCGCACACCAAGAGCGATATTCAGGCAGCCTTTGATTTGAGCCAGGATCCCAACTATGTCGGCCGGGAAATGTGGCGGATCAGCCTGCGCCTCGCTGCGTTGAACGATGTCGACTACGGTACTTTTGTCAACGATTTGAAAATGGTGGTTGAACCGATCTTGGCCGCCTACCATTACCGCACCGAGATTCTCAGAGCCCTACATGACCGC
>JACTND010000257.1 GCA_014584305.1 Planctomycetota bacterium
CGGCTCTGGCGGCGGAATTCCTGGTTTAACGCTGGCGATTCTTCGGCCGGATTTAAAAGTGACGCTTACGGACTCAGTTGCCAAAAAAGCGCGCGCTTTGGAACGCCTGGCCGAATCGGCCGGAGTGCATGTCGAGGTCTATGCCGCTCGTGCCGAATCCCTGTTGCAAGATTTTCGATTCGATTCAGCGCTGGCGCGCGCCGTGGGACCGTTGGACCGAATGCTCGGTTGGTTCCATGGACAGTGGGATGTATTGGGCCGACTCTTGGCAGTAAAAGGCCCACGTTGGCGCGAGGAACTCGCTCAAGCCGAAAAACGCGGCCTGATGCGTTCGCTAACGTGCCGAGCAGCGGCAACTTATGACGTCCCTGGGCTGGGGTGGGTCAGCACGATCTTGGAAATCCGAGCGCACGAATGATGATGCGGTCCTACTGACTGCTGATCGGCGCAACGGATCAACCGATCACAAACGCCCCTCCGCATCGCGCACCGGATGACCTATAATACTTCCAGAAATCGAAACCATGCAAACTTCAGATAACTAAACAGGAATTGGATTTGTGGCAGGTCATTCGCATTGGGCCGGGATTAAACACAAGAAGGCCGTGGTGGACGCCAAACGCGGAAAACTATGGACGAAATTGTCGAAAGCCATTATCGTCGCGGCCCGGCTAGGGGGAGGTGATCCCGCTGCCAATTCGCGGTTACGCACGGCGATTGCCGATGCGAAAGCCGTCAGCATGCCCAAAGACAACATCGAACGCGCGATCAAGCGCGGGACTGGTGAATTGGACGGCGCGAGCGTCGATGAAATCCTTTACGAAGGCTATGGGCCCCATGGTGTAGCCGTGTTATGCGAAGTCATGACCGATAACCGTAACCGAATTGATCGAAAAGGGTTGATCGTCGTCTCATCTTCGGCCGCGAACGAGGAAAATCTGCTGGATATCGCCGGAGATATCGGCGCCGAAGATATCCGCTTTGTGGATGAAAAGTTTGAGATTTTGACACCACCGGAATTGTTAACCAATGTGTCCGAAGCATTAGAAGCGGTGGGAATACGCTGCGAATCGAAACAAGTGGCCCGAATTCCACAATCTACCGTGCAACTGGACCTGGAGGAGACGCGAACGGTGGTGGCCTTTTTGGAAGCCTTGGATGATCACGATGACGTCCAAAACGTCTCGTCGAACCTAAATATACCCGAAAATGTCCTTGCTCAGTTATCGTAGATCGCCCATCCAATGTGGGCCGTGGGCCACAGATGTCAGGCTGCGCGGCGTTGACTCGGCTCGGTTCGTTGGGTTGGCAATGGCGTTTGCCAGATTTGACGTTTGGCGGTAAGTGATCGACGCATTGCGGACAATCGCACCATTTCGGCGTGAAATGCGTCATCCTCGTCTCGATGTCGCGTCCCTTGGAGCCTTTGGAAGGCGTGCTTCAATCGCCAAGGCACCACGCAGGATCGACTGATATCGGCTGCAATCTGTCGCCACAAACTCGGTATTCCAGCCCCAAAGCGTCGAACGATTCGGTTAGCGAAGGCCCCATGCGCCCGTCGGAATCGCTGATTACAAGCATGGAGTCGGCGGGAATCCACTTGCCAATTTGGAATTGCAACTGTGCGGTATCCTAACGCCTGCAATGCGCAACCTAGTTCAACGTCCCAGAAGTTCTCGTTGTGGAATACCTCTGTCAATTCCAGCCAACCAAGTGCTTCTTGCCGGTACGCGCCGGCCAAATGCGTTGGCCCTAGTATGCGACCGATAGGTTGTTGTGTGTGACGACGAACACGAACGGAAATCCCGGTGCCTCGATCGTCAATAGAAACTCCGGCCGCCGGATCACTCGGCCAATGTTCGTGATTGAAAACATAGGGCGTCGCGCTCGCTACGTCCGGATCGGAGAACGCATCTTCAATTAGAGACCAAGCGTCTCCGCGCAACTCTGTTCCTGGGTAAAGCCAAACGATGAACTTGCCGACGCACACATTCAACGCGGCAGACCAAAAACTCCCAATGTCGGGCGACACCGCGTCAACAAGCTTAATCTCATTGGCGGGAACCAATCCGTGGGGATCGTCGTAATCGCTGGTATGCACCGCCACAACTTGGCATTGAGCGTTTCGATACCGCAGCGCCGACGCTAGCGTCGCTTCAAAGTCAATGATGCTTGCCGCGAAGGGGACGACGATCGAATACTGAATCATGGCGCTTGTAGTTTTCGGATTCCCAGCACGCCAAATCGACAAATTTTCTCAGCGGTCAACGCAGGGATATTCCAGTTGGGTCCGAGTCGGCGGCCTGCCCCATCTCGTATCCCTCATAGATGGAAAACTCACCCCAGACTGGCATCGATTCCGCTACTGCCAAGGCCTCCGCAAGCGGCAAGTTGAAGTGCTTGACAAAATTGAACACTCCCCCTGCACCCCGGAATTCGGATGTCGAACGAGGGTCAAAAAGCAAATTCGCTGATTGTTCCGTATAGCGCGTGTTCGTTGGAACCTGGGATGCAATCCAATGGTAGCCGTAGCGCCGCAAGTGCGCAAATCCTTGGTCTCCAACGTGAAAATCCCCGGCTAAAATGACGTCATCCTCCTCACGTCCGTCGCGTCTAACCGCTCGAAATATCTCGCGGATGTGGGCCAGCTCGAGCATCGGCGATTGCGCGTTAAACTGCACATTCACGAGCGAAAACGTAAACGCTTGATCCGGTGGGGCTTCCATTGCCCGAAACCATCCCACAAACGGCGGATTGGATGTTACCGTGTCGGGATCTAACAGCGCGTACGATACAGCGTAGTCCATTTGCACGCGCGCGCTGTCAAAAACAAAGGCGGCGCGTTGTCTGTTTGGTTCCCGGCCCTTCGATCCATCTGTGACAAATTCGTAGCGACCGCCATACCCCTGGTTGGCCGCAGCAATGATGTCCTCTAAATAAACGGAATCGTCGCCGCCAAACTGCAGTGCGATTACGTCAAATTCACGGACTATATGACCTATCGTTTGAACTGCTGTGGGCAGACTGGCCCGTTCTCGAAGGGGGACACGAATATTGAATGTTGCCACGCGCAAACCGGATCGGTCTTGTTTATTCTCAGGGGCCTCATTGGTCCAACCAAATGACGCATTCCAAACGGACAACTGCTTGGCGGCTAACCGAAAGACATCCGCTGGGCTTTGTATTTGGTCGCGGTGGTACAACGTCCACAAACCGCCAACCACCACCCCCGCCAACATCACCATCAACCCCAATCTCTTCATACTTCCCCCAAAAAGGGACACCCACCATTTGGAACGTCTGCCCTAGATTCCGGTGAATTAAATCGGCTATTCGCCCCCATAAGCCAAAATAGGCGTACCAACAGCCCCACAATCGCGCCGCCAAGTGCCAAATTGGCACTGCGACGACGGCCCAAAGCAGGTGATTAGATCCCAGGCGCAGTTCCCAAGGCCGTGGTCCAACAAGGAGCTATCGTCAAGTGCTCGGGACGCCCAACCAAAATGTCTGCCAGACGCTTACGGCGAATCAAACAAAAGCCCCGCCAAAATGCGTCGTTATGATAATGCCTGTCCTTTTTGATTCTTGGGATTCTTGGTGCAAGTCTCCTACCGAGGTTCCACGCACCCACCGTTATCGGGTGCTAGCTGGACACTAAGAGGCGTCCCGTAACTCGTAGTCCCTTTTCCCTTCCGGGGGTTCGCAGGGCCAGGGATTGAGATGCACTGGACAGGTTCCAATAGGGGACGCATTCCGCCCCATTTCCCGTCGAAATACGCAAAAACCCCGCCAAAATGCTAGGTAACAATAATGCCTGTCCTTTTTGAGTCCTTTTTGATTTTGGATTAGCGGAGGCGGCGGGCGGCTAGTTCGGGGGAGACAGCGTTGATCCAGATTTCGGTGCCGAGTTCGTAGCCCGCCGATTTTGCCAAACGTGGGAATATTTCGATCCACCAATGGTCAGCGGATTGGTTGGCAAACGGAAGTTGATGGAGCATCCAATTATAGCCAGGCTGACCGAAAAGCGACTCAATTCGGTTGATATAGCACTGCGTCATTTCCACTAACTCCTGTAATGCCTCGGACGAACATTGATCGAAAGGAATACGTGGACGACGCGGCACGATCCAGATCTGGAAGGCCTGGCGGCTGGCAAAGGGACAAAATGCCACCCAATGCTCGGATTCTCCAATCATTCTTGCTTGTTGCGCGAGTTCAAATGCCACCACCGAATCCAGGAGTGTGCAACCGAATTGCTGAAAGTGGTCGGCAAATCGTTGGCTTCGTCGCGCCAAGGCCGGACTGACAAACGGTGATCCGATGAGCTGAAAGTGGACGTGCTCAATCGATGCACCTGCTTCGGATCGGCAGTTCTTGAAGAACATACCGTGGGGAATCGTCCCCGAAAGCGAGAACACGCGTAGCCGCATTTGAGCGGCTTGAAAAGCGACCAACAACTCGATTTCTTGCAGTTCGCCGAGACTCACAACATGGCGCGGTGACGGAATGACGACTTCCTGCAATCCGGCACCGGTTTGAAATGCGTATGGTCCAACAGTCTGATGCCGGTGACGCGGCAGGCCATCGTAGGTTGGGAATTTGTTGGGAATTACGCGAACCAGCCAGTTGTCTGACTCGGTACATGGCAACTCGCGTCCGATCTCGTCCAGTACCAACACGGCACTTGGTGTTTCCTCTTCATTGCCCACGCAAAATGGACAAATCAATGGCTTTCGCACCTGTTCCAAGGGCACAAATTCAATGGGACGTTCGCGACGGTTTTCAGCGATTACGACCCATTGGTCGAAGACGGGATCGTATCTGATGTCGGACATAGAAACTGCACTGTTCGGGCGCCAATCGATCAAGCTCGCTGCAAATCGCTGCGGCGCAGCACGCTGGCCCGCGCGTATACTTGTTGGTATCGATGCGCACTCCCTGTCCAAGACCAATCGCGCGACATTCCGGTCTCGACCAACTGCGCCCACGATTGCGGGTCATTCAAATAACAATGGACAGCCCGCGCCAACGCTTGTTCCAGTGCCTCCGGTCGGTAATCGGCAAAGAGAAAACCGGTTGCAGTGTTACGCGCCACATTCTCGCGCGAGGCTTCCGCCACCGTATCCGCCAAGCCTCCGGTGCGGCGCACCACCGGGACAGTCCCGTAGGCCATGCTGTACATCTGGTTCAAGCCACAGGGTTCGTAACGGCTGGGCATCACAAAGATATCAGATCCGGCTTCAATCCGATGGGCCATCGCATCCGAAAACTGAAGCTGCACGGATAATTTGTGCGGATAGGTACGTTGCAGATGTCGCAGAGCCGACTCGTATTCAGCCTGCCCAGTTCCCAAGACAACCCATTGTGCATTGATCGTCGTCAACCAATGCCGCATGACTGGCAGGATTAAGGCCCAACCCTTTTGCGATGCCAATCGACCAACGGACCCGATCAA
>JACTND010000321.1 GCA_014584305.1 Planctomycetota bacterium
TTCGGATACATCACGTTGTCGTGGGCCTCGTTGTTGGCGGTCACCGACACAGGATTTTTCAGGTCGAGGGCCATGTATGCCATGTTCAATGTATGACAGGCCATGTCACCCAGGGCGCCTGTTCCGAATTCCCAGAACCCGCGCCACTTGAATGGATGGATTTCCGGACTGAACGGACGCGGCTTCGCTGGGCCAAGCCACAGGTCCCAGCGCACCGTTTCCGGCGGCGGTGTTACTTCCTTCACTTTCAAACCGTAGCTCTGGGGCCAGACAGGCCGGTTGGTCCAAACGTGGACTTCCCGAACCGTGCCGATGACTCCGTGGCGAATCAATGCGGCTGATAAGCGCAGGCTGCTGAGTGCGGTTCCTTGGTTGCCCATTTGCGTAACCAATCCAGCTTCTCGCGCCAAAGTGCCTAGCAACCGCGCTTCCTCAATCGAGTGCGTGAGCGGCTTTTGGCAAAAACAATGTTTACCCATGCGCATCGCCATGGCAGCCGCAACCGCGTGGGTATGGTCCGGCGTGCTGACCGTAACGGCATCGATGGAATTTCCGACGGATTCGAGCATCTCGCGGAAATCTTGGAATTGTTTCGCTTCCGGAAACTTGCGGCCGGCCTTTTCTAACTCCGTCGCATCGATATCGCACACGGCGATGACTCGACCATTCGTATTGGCATCGTCCGAATCACTGGAGCCTTTGCCTCCGATGCCGATGCAAGCAAAACGGACCTCTTCTAGCGCGGAAGAACTCGCTCGGACGGGCACGCCACCAGCAGCCCAAAATCCCGCACTAACCGCGGCGCCTGTCTTGATAAAATCACGTCGATTCTGTTTGCGGCTCATGGCAACTTTTCCTCAAAAGAGTGTTCGCGAATTAGGCCCCCGCGCCGATCACTTGTCGGACTCCTACCAGTGTACCCCGCGCCGCAGCGCTTTCGCAAGTCAGGGGCAAGTAGAATGGATGAGTTGGCAGGCCGCCGAATTTGGCCTACATTCAAGCCCGGCGAGGGCAGCCTCACATCGAGGGCTATCCCATACCGATAGGGAAATGTTTCCGAAGACTTTGTAACATGGAAAACAAAAACTGGATTGGATTTGATCTCGGTGGGACGAAGATGATGGCGGTCGTCTTTGACGACAAATTTCGCGTCCTGGGTACCAGCCGCAAAAAGACGAAGGGGCATGAAGGCGCCAAATCCGGGATGGCGCGGATTCATGCCACGATCGCAGCGGCCATGGTCGAGGCCAACCTCAAACCGGATCAGATCAGCGGCCTGGGGATCGGCTGTCCCGGCCCGCTCGACCTAGCCAATGGCGAGATTCGCGAAGCGCCCAATTTAGGCTGGATCAACGTCCCGGTGGCCAAGTCCATATTCACCGAATTTGGCTTTCCGGTGCGTGTGGGGAACGACGTCGATTTTGGAGTGTTTGGAGAATATTGTTTCGGCGCCGCGCGCGGGGCGCGCTGTGCCGTGGGGATCTTTCCCGGCACCGGGATTGGCGGCGGATGCGTGTACGAAGGCAAGCTCATCCAGGGAGCCAATTCGACTTGCATGGAAATCGGCCATATTCCGCTCCCCGCGGCAACAGCACTCAGCGGCGATGGCCGCTGGACTTCGCTGGAGGCGTGCGCGTCGCGATTGGCCATCTCGGGCGAAGCGGCCCAAGCGGCGTTTCGCGGCCAAGCCGAACATTTGTTAGACCTCGCTGGGACCGATATATCCAAAATTCGCAGCGCTCAATTGGCCGATGCGATTCGCGCCGGTGACGACGCGATTCGCGATATTGTCGAGCGCGCGGCTCGAGTGATGTCCCTGGGCGTCGTGACGCTGATCCATCTGATGGCCCCCGACATCGTGGTATTGGGGGGCGGTCTAGTAGAAGCGATGCCCGAGTTGTACCTCGACGCTGTTTCGAAGACCGTAAGCAAACACGTCTTGCCGTCGTTTCGCGACCTGTACCGCATCGTCCCGGCCGAACTAGGCGATCGCGCTACGGCGATGGGTGCCGCCGCTGC
The DNA here is from genome assembly GCA_014584305.1 of Planctomycetota bacterium. Lineage (GTDB taxonomy): Bacteria > Planctomycetota > Planctomycetia > Pirellulales > Pirellulaceae > BJ22. The sequence goes on from JACTND010000321.1 coordinate 2,020, forward strand.
TGCACGACAAGCCTTTGCTGCCTCGGAGCCCACGGCGCAGTAACCGGGCCACGAGTCACAACCGGCGGTAACTAGGCCGTACGGACGCTACTTCCAATACGTGTCGTAGTCCAGTTCCAATGCGGGCGGATCACCTCCCGGCCCCACCAAATAATGTTCCATCCACTGCATCAACCGCAGACTGTAATCGAACCGCGCGGCAGCGCGGCGATTTCCGTGACCCTCGTTGGGGTAAAACACCATCCGCGCCGGTGCTTGACCCAAAACCTTGAGGTGGCGATACAGCTCCAGACTTTGCGAGGGATGAACTCGCGGATCGTCTTTGCCGTGCATGATCAAAATGGGTGTCCGATGCCGATCGACATACTTGATGGGGCTGGACTTGGCAAAATAATCCCAATCGTCCCACAACCGCTTGCGGTGATGTACCAAATACATTTCGTCAGGGATATCCGTCGTGCCAACTTTCGAGATATTATTGCTGATACCGACAAACATTACGCTGGCAGCGAAGCGGTGAGAATAATACGTGGCCCCCCAAGCGGACGCATAACCGCCGTAACTGCCTCCGGTGATCCCCACGCGATCACCATCGACCAATCCGATCTCGATCAGGTGATCCACGGCGTCCACTAGATCGTCAAACTCGCGCCCAGCCGCGTCTTCTTGCCCTAATTTCGAGAAATCTACGCCGCGTCCGGTGCTGCCGCGATAGTTTGGATAAAACACGGCAAAGCCACGCGAGGCCGCGTATTGGCCCGGGTTGCCATACGTCGTAATCCAGCCATCGCGGACGTGCGCTTCCGGACCCCCATGCACGCACAGAATCAGGGGATAGCGTTTTCCCGGCTCATGATCTAAGGGATAGATGAGAATCCCCTCTAACTCCAAACCATCTCGCGCTGTATGTTTTACCACTTCTTGCCGCGCCAATCGTCGTTGGCCCAGCCATTCGTTGCTGCTGGTCAATCGCCGCAATTGATTGAGCGCGGAATCGTAAATGAAGACTTCATTGGGATGGTGCGGAGTGCTCCCCACGAAGCTCAGCGTATCTCCGTTGGCCGCCCGGTCAAATCCGGTCAGGATTGTCTCCCCGCGCGGAAAGGCCATGTGATCGGCGCCCGTGGCGGAAACCATCCCCATTTGCGTGGAGGTATGGTCATCGGCCAACCACAGCAGTTGCTGATCGTCCAACCAGGAAAAGTCAATTATATGGGCTTGATAGTCCGGCAACGCATCGATCCATTCGCCACTGGCGGCATCGACGATCATCAACCGCCCCTCCTGTGGGTCATGAATGTCGGCAGCGGAGATCAAAGCCAGATAGGTTCCGGTAGCACTCCATCCGATGTCGCCAAGCTTCCCCGGATTCTCGATTTTTTTGAGAACTTCGCTAGAATCGGCATCGACGATTTGGACGCGCTTATACATGTAGCTATCATCCACCAACGCCGTTGGCGCAACGACGACAGCCAATTTGCGCTCCGTCGGATGCCACTTGACCGCCGAGACCGAACCGGCAATATCCAGCGCGCGAGGCTCTGCACTCCCGTCTAACGGTGCGATCCAGATCTTGGTCGGTCGCCAGTCTTCTTCGTAAATTTCCTGGTTGAAACCTTTGTTTTTCAAGTCCTCGGCGGCCTTGCTTGGCGGGTCCGTTGCCAGAAACGCAATTTCTTTTCCATCGGGGCTAAATTCAAAGGCCCCAACGCCGCTGGGATGCGAAATCGAGGGCCGCGCTTCGCCGCCATCGATCGGCAACAAGTAAAGTCGCGCTTGCTTGTCGTCGCCGCGCCGCGTGGTGAACGCCAAGAAGTCGCCATCCGGCGTCCATGTCACATTGCTGATGTTGACCTTGCCCGTCACAAACGGTCGCGAACGTCCAGCCAAATCGACCACATGCAGTTCGCTCCAAGCCGGTCCATTTTCCTCGGTGAACGGATCGCGAGGAACCGCTAACAAGTAAGCCACCAACGAGCCGTCCGGTGACACGACCGCGCTAGTCACAAATCGCATCATGGCAATGTCGCGCAGACTGATGCCCGGCACATCCTGTGCCGAGGCCGATGCCGCAGCCGCCCAGCCCAATAACCACAAACTGCAAATCCACCGTGTTGTTCTTTCGCTGCGCTGATGCATGATGCATTGCTCCTGAACTATGAAACTGTGCGAATCGGCCTTATTTCCCTTCCAGCAACCGGTGACCCGAAAACGGGTCCAACTCCGGGATCGCCAGAATTTTGTCGCGGGTCGTGTTCCAATCGTAGCTTACCCGATGAAACTGGATGCGCCGACCCTGCAGCACAACGTAGCAACTGCGCGGGTTGAGATCGCGCGGTTGCCCCACACTCCCTACGTTGATCATGAGCTTCTGGTCGGCGAGTTCATATGCTTGCCCGATTTGCTCCGGAGAAAAGAATCGCCCGCTTTCGGTGAACACGCCGGGGACATGCGTGTGACCTTGGAAGCAATACTGCGGCACCAAGCCAAAGATGCGATCCATTTTCCGTTGATTGAACACGTCTTCGGGAAATACGTATTCGTTCAGTGGATTTCGCGGCGAGCCGTGGACGAACATGATGCCGTTTTGGCGGTGCGTGCGCGGCAGTTGAGACAGAAAGTTCCAGCGTTCTCG
>JACTND010000025.1 GCA_014584305.1 Planctomycetota bacterium
ACTTTTGCAAGATGCCAGGTGTTGGTCCGTCAGCTGCCAGCCGCTGCGAACGGACCGTCGGTATGTGGTCACGTTCTGGCAGGTCGAACTCACGAACTGGATCGCGAGAAAAGCCGGGATGGTCCTCGTGTTCAGCGCTCACCGGCAGAACTTGCAACAAGAGTGGATCTCGTTCGTTGCCGCGCTGCATTCGCTGGAGGAAAGCCAGTGGCACGAACGTCCCGAACTGCTGTTCGGCGCGCCGGACTGCTGGTTCGTTGGCCGGGGGCAAATCCAAGGCGCGACGCAAGTGGTCCACGTCGCGAATGGCCGTTCGCATCTGGTCGCGCCAATCGTCGGATGTGGCGCGGACAAAGTCGTTGGGAACGGTTAGAATGTGCATCTTCGCAGCAACTTGCGTCGGGCTAACAGCCTAATCACTGATGCGTCCCACAGGGGGGCCAACCGCTGGCCGGTCGTCGCATCATATCAAGATAACGGACAAGCGATACAAGCAAAGGGGATTCGTTTCGTGGCAACGTATAAAACCAGTGACTTCCGCAAAGGTTTAAAGGTACAAATTGACGGTGAGCCTTATCTGATGGTCGAAATGCAGTTCGTCAAACCCGGCAAGGGGAACGCCTTGTACAAATGCCGGTTGAAAAATCTGATTCGCGGCACCGTCTTGCAACGGACGTACAAAGGAGGAGACACCCTCGAATCGGCCGATGTGGAAGAAACGGCTGTTCAGTTTCTCTATCGCCAGGGAGATATGTTTGTATTTATGAACAGCGCCACGTTCGACCAATATGAACTGACGGCCGAACAGGTAGATGACAACTGGAAGTACTTGAAGGAGGGGATGGCCTGTTCGATGATCTTGTACAATGGCAATCCGATCACGCTGACTCCGCCGAACCATGTGGAATTGCGTGTCGAGTATTGCGAACCGGCCGCCAAGGGTGACACGGCGACGAACATCACTAAGCCGGTCAAGGTCGAGACTGGGGCCGAGTTCCCCTGTCCCATCTTCATCAACGAAGGGGATGTGATCCGCATCGACACGCGGACTGGCGAATACGTCGAACGGGTGCGCAATTAGATGCACGTTCAATTTTGGGGCGCGGCGCGGACGGTAACCGGTTCCATGCATTTGGTGCGGGTGGGGTCGCACAGCGTGCTGCTGGATTGCGGACTCTACCAAGGCCGCCGCAAAGAGGCTTTCCAACGCAACCGCGAACTGCCGTTCGCTGGCCACGCCATCGACGCCGTGATTCTCTCGCATGCGCACATTGACCACAGTGGCAATCTGCCGTCGCTGGTGCGCCGCGGGTTTGACGGTCCGATCTACTCGACAGCGGCGACTCGCGATTTAGCGAACTACATGTTGCTCGATTCGGCCAAGATTCAGGAAAGCGATGTGGCCTATGTCAATCGCCATCGCATCGCCGAGCACCAGACGCCGTTTGAACCTTTGTACGAAACCGAGGATGCCTTGGCGACATTGCGGCTGTTTCGCACGACGGAATTCGGCCAATGGTTTGATGTAGCGCCCGGGGTGCGGTGCCGGTTTCATGTGGCTGGTCATATGTTGGGCGCAGCCAGTGTCGAGCTGGACTTGACGGCCCCCGATGGTCAACGGGCCCGGTTGCTGTTCAGTGGCGATATCGGGCGCGCGGAAATGCCCCTCTTGCCGCCGCCGCAGATCGCGGCGGACGCCGAGTTCGTGATCATGGAGGCCACCTACGGGAACCGCAATCATCCGCAGGGCGCGGACGATTCCGCCACCTTGATTGAATTAGTCCAGCGCATCATCGCGCAAAAAGGGAAATTGATTATCCCAGCCTTCAGCGTGGGGCGCACGCAGGAAATTGTCTATCGATGGAACCAATTGCATGAAGCGGGCCGCCTGCCGTCCATTAAGGTCTTTGTCGATAGTCCGTTGGCGGTCGATGCGACGGATGTGTATCGCGCGCATCCCTTATGCTTGCGCCCGGAATTGATGCGCGACATCCTCAATGAACCGGATCGCGATCCCTTGAATTTCCGCGATCTCTACTACATTCGCAGCGAATTGTATTCAAAAAAACTGAACGATTTCGACGAACCGTGCGTGATCATCAGCGCCTCGGGAATGTGCGAAGCGGGCCGAGTGCTCCATCACTTGAAACATGCCATTTCCCAGGAACGGAATGCCATCCTCTTTACTGGATACCAAGCGGAACAGACGCTGGGCCGTTACATTCTGGACGGCCATGAAACGGTAAAGATCTTTGGCAAGGAGTTTCCGGTGCGGGCCAGTGTGCACAAGCTGGAAAGTACCAGTGGCCATGCCGATCAGCAAGAGTTGTTGCAGTGGGTTACTGCGACTTGTCGCGCGGGACGTGTGCGCCGCATCGCGCTGGTTCATGCCGAGATCGAGGCCGCCACGACGTTCAAACAGTTATGCGCTGAACGGGGCTTGCCACCGTGCCTGATTCCCGGCCGGGAACAGATTCTCCCGCTCGATCGCCTGACCGCGGACCTGCCGACGCACGAATAAGCGGTGGACTATTGCTCGTCCACACCCTGGTTGCCGGGGCAATGATGCGATACCAGTCAGTCCATCTCGAAGCCCATGTAATCGACAAACTCCGGGTACGAGGTGGCATCGGGAATGACTCCAGGTCGGAGTCATGCTACATTAACCGTGATGAGCAAGACTCTCGCCACGGACGAACTCAGCGATATTGTCGAACAATTGGCTTTGTGCGACGGCCATCACTCTGCGCCCTCACGTCCCGTCGTCGCGCCGGTACCCAAGCGGTCGCGAATCGGCGAGACTTTGGCCCTGTACCGCACGTTGTTGTTTCCAGCGATTGGCGACGAGCCGGGCGCGGAGCGCGATTTGGCCTGGTTGCATCGCCGCACGTGTGAACTGCGGGAACTGTTGACATCGGAAATTCGTTGGGCGCTTCGTCAGGACGATGTTTCGGCGCGGCCCGAAGAATTGGCGCTGGAACTGATGCGCCGCTTGCCTGATTTGAAACGGGCCTTGTTGGAGGACGCGCAAGCGGCTTTATCCGGCGATCCAGCCTGTACGGGAATTGACGAGGTGCTGATCTGTTATCCCGGCTTTTTGGCAATCACCGTCCACCGATTGGCTCATGAAATCTACCGGAGAAATGTCCGAATCTTGGCCCGAATGATGTCCGAGTGGGTCCATAGCGAAACGGGAATCGATATTCATCCGGGCGCCCAGATCGGGCGGCATTTTTTTATTGATCACGGCACCGGTGTGGTGATTGGCGAGACGTGCGTCGTCGGCGATCACGTCCGGATTTATCAAGGGGTAACGTTGGGTGCGCTGAGTTTTGCGCGCGATGACAGCGGCAATCTGGTGCGCGATACGAAACGTCATCCGACGATCGAGGACCATGTGGTGATCTACGCCAACGCGACGGTGTTGGGGGGCCAAACCGTGGTCGGCCACCATTCGATTATCGGCGCGAGTGTCTGGTTGGCGCACAGCATTCAGGCGCATACGACCGTCGTGATGGAGCAACCAAAACTGCGATTCCGCAACCAGACCCCGACGGCCTTCGATCAACCGCCGGACTACCAAATTTGACCGATTTGAGCGCGATGAGCGAAACGACGCGAGCGACGGAATCGACAACCGGGGTGGAGCGCCGCGCTGTGTGGTTGCACGTCCATGTCCCCAAGGCGGGGGGCTCGACGCTTAGGCAACTGTTGCACCGCAATTTCGGCCAACGGTATTACAACTCGACGTCCCTCCTGGAAACCAAACAGTACACCCGCGAAGACGTCAGCGAGATTATCCGCTGTCATCCGCAGTTCGCCTGTATCTCGGATCACAAGTTTTCGCTGGATTTGCCCTACGATCACGCGGAGGCTGACGTCTATGCCCTATGCTTTGTGCGCGATGCCGTGGAGCGATTCGTATCGCGCTACTTCTTCCATCGCCATTTTGAAGAAGTGGCTTGTTTGGCACAGCGATTGACGTTTCGCGAGTTCGCCAATTTAGAGCTGGTTGAAGGATTTGCGCATCCGCAAACGAACAGCCAGATCCGTTTTCTGAACGGCGGCCTGGCGCACGACAATTTGGAACCCATTGAGCAAACGCTGACAACGGGACGGGTGTTCCTGTTTCCGATTGAACGTTTTGATGAGGCCGCGCTGGCTTTGGAGCGGATGTACCCCTCCGTTTTCCCCGACTTGAGTTACGTGCGGGCCAATGTTTCCGTTCGGGATGGGGAAGTTGCCGCTAACGATATCGCATTTATCCGCGAGCGGCTGCAAGCCGATACGCCCCTGTTATCGTTGGCGCATCGCGAATTGGATTTGCTGTTGGGGCGCGCGTTTCCTCAAGTTGACGAGCGGGCAGCGGCGCTTGCGGAATTCCGCGATCGGTGTCAACGTCGATTCCACAATTTTCATGCCCCAGCGCCGCGCGAACCGTTGGACGTGCCGGCAGCCGCCGATGAATTCTCGGTGGATGCCAACGGCACCGAGTCGGTCCCCGACACCGCGCCCACCAGCCCATAATGGGATTGTTATTGCGCGACCACGGCAATCAGACCCGATATTGGGTGATGTCCACTTGTCGGCGCGTCGTGGCCGCATTTAT
>JACTND010000027.1 GCA_014584305.1 Planctomycetota bacterium
GGAGCAAGAATTTTAAGGCGATGTCGCGGATCGTGCCGAGTGGATCGGCCAGCGGTCAAATGTGGGCTGATAGAACGAGGTCTAAATTGCCCAGTTCTCTTGTTTTTGAATCAGAAATCTGTTGCGCTACTTCTATTAAAATCTCTCGTCACCGTGAGCGAAGGAGCGCAACAGAAATGTCATGATGGACTGAATACTTCACCAGATGCAAGTAAGGTAAAACGCAAAGGCGCAGAGAGCGCGGAGGAGAAGCAATCAAACGAACTTTGCGTTCTCTGTGCGTCTGCGTTTCAAAGCCGGCAAACCGGCCGCTTGGATGACCGGCGGCCTTTTAAACCTGTGGGGCGACGAATTGGCGCAGAAAAGCTGCGCTTTGGCGCAATGCCTGTTGGCGATTTTCCAGAGTTCCCTCGAAGGCGCGGTCTTCCACCTCGACGCACACCGGGCCGCGGTAATGCGCGTCCGTCAACCGCGAAAAGAATTGCTCCCAATCGATGTCACCCAATCCGGGAATCCTCGGCGTGTGGAAGGCGTTGGGGTACGCCAGTATGCCCACGTCGTCCAGCCGCTGCCGTTCGATCCGCGCGTCCTTGGCATGAATATGAAATATCCGGTCAGCAAATTCGTTGATGGGACTCAAGTAATCCATGTGTTGCCACACTACATGCGAGGGATCGTAGTTCAATCCGAGATTGCTGCTGGGGATGTCGGTAAACAAGCGGCGCCAGATAGCGGGCGAAGTCGCCAAGTTCTTTCCTCCCGGCCACTCATCGGCAGTGAACAGCATGGGACAATTCTCGATGCCAATCCGGACGCCCAAGTCCTCTGCCGTGCGAACGAGCGGACGCCATGTTTCGAGCATCCGCGGCCAATTGTCGTCGATCGTCTTCCAGGGGTCGCGGCCAATGAACGTGTTTATGCCGACACCTAATTGAGCGGCCGCGGTCATGACGCGTTGAAGATGTTCGACCGCCACGGCAGCCTCGCGCGCATCGGGCGCCAGCGGGTTGGGATAATACCCCAATGCACACACGGCCACACCCGTGCGCTGTTCCAATTCTTTGACGCGTCGCACTTCGTCAACGGAGAATTGAGTCACATCCAAGTGCGTTACGCCCGCATATCGGCGCTCCACTCTGCCTACCGGCCAGCACATCACTTCGACGCACGAGTACCCCGTGCGCGCCGCAAACTCGAACACTGCCTCCAGCGTTAAATCGCCCAGGATCGCGCTGACAAATCCCAGATCCATCGTTGCCCCCCAGATGTCACAGCCGCGTTCAAGCCGTCGAGTTTATGTAAGTGCCTGGGCAATTACCAAGTAGCCTAACGAAAAAATTCCCGCATCGACCAAGGCGTGGCTCAGCCAAATTGCCGACAAGTTATTGGTTCGCTGATAGAGCCACGCCCAAACAATTCCGCCAACGGCAATGGCCAACGAAAATACCCAGGTCGGCCATTGACCAAATCCGAAAAAGAATCCCAGCAACAAAATGTGATGCAGCATGAATCCGGCACTCGAGACGAGATTTGCCGACCAGATCGGCATCATCCGCCGCGCCCAGCGAAAGACAAACCATCGCCAATAGTATTCTTCCAGCCCTGCGTGAACGATCGCGTAGAAACATCCCAAGAGGATGAACTTGATGTGCGACGCCAGCCCCATCCCTTGGACCTTTTCGAGGATCATCGCACACAACCGCTCACCCGATGGTGTCCCCTCGATGAACATGCCGAATACCAGGTGGATCAACACAGCCACCGCAAGTCCAAACGCGGCGCCCAACAGCAACCCTGGCCCACGAAACCGAACATTCCACAGTTCACGCCGGGCGCAGAACCACACGGCCGCGACCGGCATCGCAAATTGAACACTTTTTAGGATTGCATACGCCCTTTGTTGCAGTCCTTCCGCCGTGCCGTGGAGCAAGTCGAAGTAGATCCACGTCACTACGGTGGGCAACACCAAAGCGCCGCATAAGATCACAAAGGATTGATTGAATACGCGTTGGTGCATTGCCGCCGATCGATTCAACTCCATTCTATGTATTTCGAGTCCACGTGGTTAATAATCGAAGCCAAGCGAAGGCGCGCCACATCGCACTCGTTGCCGTGCCTGTGGCTGGTTCTCCAATACGATCCGCGCTTCGGCAGCGCCTTGAACTTTCTCGATTACGGAGGGGGTTGATCCGGAACAATATCCGTCTGCAACATGGGTTCGGCGGCCCGGATGCGTGTGGTCGGCAGCCCCAACTCGTGACGGACGAGGTTACAACCTTGCGCGAGCGACGTTGTTTTGAAAAAGGCGATGTCGCGATTGCAGCCCTGCCGCCCAAAACCGCAATCCGTCGAAATGATCAGCCGCTCGGCCGGGACGTATCGCATCGTCTGCCGGATGGTGGCGGCGACCTCCTCCGGCTGCTCAACTTGTAACCGCCGGTGGCTGACGGCCCCGATGCAGACCTTCTTTCCCGCGTTCTTCATGAATGGTGCCAGCAGCTCGATCTCGCGCAGGTCGCGGTCTTTGGTCTCGATCGTCCAGACGTCGCCGCGGGCTTCGCTCATGTACATGTCCAGCGAGGCGGCGTAGCTGTCGTTTTCAATGACCCGCTGCATATTGGGGTTCCCCCAACAGGTGTGAATCCAGATTTCGACGTCGTCCAATCCCTGGACTTCGCGGTTGTAGCAGTCGAGATAGAACCGCACGTCGCTGTGATCCTTGCCGAAGGTATTGGCCATGAAGTGCAGACACGGCTCTTCGATCTGGATACAGCGGCAACCCGCATCGCGCAAGGCCAACAGCTCGCGATTCATGGCTTCGGCCATGTCCCACAGCACCTGGCGTTTATCCTGGTAGTGAGTCGTATGAATGTCGAGAAACAGCCCCATCACCTGCGTGCAGCAAGTGCCGAACTTGATGGGGCGATCCGTCCGGGCCTGGGCCATCCGCCAAATCTTGGGGTAGTCCAATGGGCGATATTCGATTTTGCCGACAACCCGCGGCCAGCGCCAACCGGTGTAGATTTCGTTGAGCATCGTCCCCGCCGGGTATTTCAACCACGGCGATCGCGTCTGCCAGGACTGCAAATGATCTCCTTCAAACCCGCCCCAACGTTGCAGAGGGTAATGGTGCCAACTGCGACCGGCATAGTCTTCATCGCAATGCAGATCGCCGTGGGTCAGGATATCGATCCCCGCCCGCTCCTGGTCGCTGATGATGACCGACAAGGCGTCTTGAAACTTTTCGCGAAACCGGACATCCATCAGGCACGTATCGAGCGGCAGTCCCCACATGCTCAGGTCCATCCATTTCGGGCGCGGCCACGACCCGGTGATCGTGGACGGCAGAACGTGGTCGGCAGTAATCGTAAACATGGCGCGATCCAACGAGCAACGGGCGGCTAGGGACGCTTGGCCAGCCAAGCCCTGCATCCCCTAGGGGCGAAGCGACTGTTTGCGATTCTTTGGCGGTTCGATTGGGAGTCGCGCGTGGGTGCTGGGCAGTTCTTAAGGGTGGTCGAAGGGAATCGAACCCTCAACCTTTGGAGCCACAATCCAATGCTCTAACCAATTGAGCTACGACCACCATGCTTTCTCAAAAGACGCTGTGATTCTAAACTTGGTTCGGGGTATTGGTCAACGGCGGCCGGCGAATCATACGGGTCCAAGTGGGTGCCGATGTTCCCCGAATCGGTGAGGCTTCAGCGAATAGAATAAAAAGCCGACATGATACGAAAGAACAAACGACCATCGGGCCCACAATGAACCTGGACAACGACGACAAATTCGAAAGCCCCATCTGGAAGACCTTGCACGACGAAAAACTGTTGCGCGATCAGTATGACGAGCTGGCCGCGCTGGCCGGCTCGCTGGCTCACGAAATCAAGAACCCGTTGGCCGTGATCCGCATGAACATGGAACTGCTGAACGAAGACTTTCAGCAGATGGACTCGCCACAGATTCGCCGCGCCCGGGAACGAATCGAAACGATCAATCGCCAATGCGTGCGGCTGGAAAACTTGCTCGACGATTTTCTCCGCTTCGCCCGGCAACAGAATCTGGAACTGCGCCCGGGGAATTTGAACGACCAGCTCGGTCAAGTCCTAGATCTTTTCGCGCCGCAGGCCGAGCGGCAAGGCGTCGAAGTGCTGCGCTATTTGGCTGGCGACCTGCCGCGCGTGCGGCTCGACCCGCAATCGCTGCAAGCCGCCTTGGTCAATCTCATCAAGAACGCGCTGGAAGCGATGCCCAACGGTGGGCAGCTTCTGGTCCGGACACGTATTACCCGGCAAGGCGTGGCGGTGGACTTAATCGACACCGGCTGCGGTATGTCTTCGACAACGATTTTGAATATGTTCAAAACGTTTTACACCAACAAACCTGGCGGTTCCGGACTAGGTTTGCCCATGGCCAAGAAAATCATCGAAGCCCACGGTGGCCGCATCAACGTCAACAGCGAAGTCGGCCGCGGGACACAGTTCACGCTGGAATTCCCTACACCAAAACGGATTTAACATGTTGAACGCTTGCCGACGCAGGCGGCTGTCGAACTCGACTCACGCGCGCCGCGGTTCGAACACAACTAAAACTACGATTGCGAACATTGCCACTGCAGCGACCAGGGCGCTGAACATCAATGCCACGGAACTGTTCCACGAATCCCAAAGCAGGCCGACGACAACGCTGGCCAGCAACCCGCAAAGTCCCATCGTCGCCTGGAAAATGCCCAGCGCCCTGCCCCGCGCCTGGGCCGGCGCACAGTCGGCGATGAGCGCCTTGCCCACCCCTTCGGTCAATGCCATATACAGACCATAAAAACCCATCAACACCCATACCCAGCCCGAACTTGAGGCGCTTAGCCCGGCCATCCCCGCATACACGGCCACGTAAATCAGCCAGCCGGTCCCGATCACCCTCCAGCGACCCACGTGATCGCTCCACGCCCCAGCCGGATAGGAAAACAGCGCATACGAACAATTGAATACGGCGAACGCCAGCACCACTCCCCACGGTGAAAAGCCCAATTCGCTGGCGCGGAGCAACAAGAATGCGTCACTGCTGTTCGCCACACCGAACAATGCCAATACTCCCAACACTCTCCAATAACGATGCGACAATCCCAACGCACCTGCGCCCGGGTGCGAAACGCGCGGAGCGACTTCTCTACGAGTACTCGTCCGCTCCGAGCTATCCGCGACATCCTTCACCAACCACGTCAGCATCCACGAAATCAGACCCAGGACAGCACCAACGCCGATCACCACGCGGTAGACGTTCGCCGAAACCGCGGGAGTCGCTGTCGATTCATCCGCCGGTCCCGTCGGTGAACCACGGAACCACCACAGCAACAGGGCCGCGAACAAGACTCCGACCAAGGCGCCGGCCGTATCGAACGCGCGGTGCAAACCAAATGCTTGGCCGCGGTGACCAAGATCCACAAGATCGGCAATCAATGCATCCCGCGGCGCGCCGCGCATCCCTTTTCCCACCCGGTCTAACCAACGACCGGCCAACGCCCAGGGCCAAACCGTGGCCACCGCGATCAATGCCTTGCCCAGCACCGGCAGACCATAGCCCCACTTCATCCACGGGACCCGCCGACGGGAACGGTCGCTGCGCCAACCCGACCAAGCAGCCAAACCCGAAACGATCAATATGGCCGCTCCTTCCATGAAGCCCAGTTGCGTCTTCGTCGCGCCCAACACCGCCACCAGAAACAGCGGCAGCAGCGGGTAAATCATCTCGCTCGACACGTCGGCGAAAAACGAGACCCAGCTCAAGATCCAGATCGACTGGGGGAGTCTTTTGTTGATCGGTTTGTTATCGCTCACGGGAGGCCATCACCCGCTTCGGCACGATTGATGATTTCATTGCCAGTCATCTGCCGCGAACGCCGTCGATTCCCAACTGTTCACTCAGCCACTGGCGATAACGAGCGAACGCCTCATCATAGGCATTACTACGAGCTGGTTGAAATCGCCTGCGATCGCCAACGCCAAATGGTTCGACAAACTCCGACCAGCTTAGCGAGGAACCGTCCACATGTTGTCGTCGGTACTTGGCAAGTAGCGCCGCGCCCCAGGCGGTCCCTTCGCTGCCGCTTTCCAATATCGTCACCGGTGTGCGGAAGACGTCTGCCACGATCTGGCCGAGTTCCGGCGTCTTGGTCAACCCGCCGGACAAGACGATTTCGTTTCGCGGATAGGCTTGCTCGTCCAGAGTTTCCGCTCCGAGACGCAAATTGAAAATCGTCGCCAACAGGGCCGCCTTGGCCACGTTGCCCGGCGTGGCATTCCTTTCGTTGAGACCGAATAGCGCCGCCTGCCCTCCCCGTGCGACGCCTAAACCCGGTTCATCATCCATAAACGGCAATGCCAGAATCCCCTCACAATCGGGAGGCGCTGTCAACACGCGTGGCATGACCGAGGCAAAGCCGTTAGCCCGCGATCCGCCGCCGGCCATGCCGAACATCCCGATCACGCAGTTCATGAACGTCGTTCCGTTCCGCAAGAACACCATGTTGATCGGCTTGCCATCGACCGCGCAGAAATGATCGATGGCGCGATGCACGCCGCGGAACGGGCGGTCGCCCACCGCGTTGGCGCAAACCGACGTGCCAAAACTCATCGACACCATCCCCGCTTCCGCGATCAGCGAGCCCGCCAGCGCCGCCGGTTGGTCTCCTTCCGCAGGCGCCACGGAGATACCGACAGGGAGCCCCAGCAGATTCGCACCCCTTGCCGAGAGCGTGCCGCCATCTTGGCCCGCCCGTCGCACGCGCGGTAACAGTTCCCGCAGCGATCTCACTCCCGCACCTGCCGTCAACTCGTCAAATAATTGCAACCGCCGCACATCATAATCCAGCGTTCCCTGATCGATCGGAAACATTCCCGAGGCATCGCCGATCCCCAGGTTCCACTCACCGGTCAAGCGAAATGCCAACCAACCCGCGGGCGTCGTGATTCGCGCCACGCGCTGCGCCAGTTCCAGCCGATGGCGCACCGTCCACAACCACCGCGCGGCGGTGATTCGTTTGGGCATCTTCACACCCAACCGCGCGGTCAGTTCGTCCCCTTCTGCTTCATTCCGCGCATCGCACCACAAGCGCGCCGCCGCCAGCGGGTTGCCCGCCTCGTCGCACAACACTTCACCGTGCATTTGCCCGGAGATACCGATGCCGGCAAGTTCCCAGTCATCCCACAGCCGATCCGCGGGCAGCCGATTCCTAAGGTCCGCCATCGCTTGTCGCAGCGCCTCTTCCCAATCGTGCGGCCGTTGTTCGTAGCAACCGTCGTCCAGTCCTGGAATCATCGAGTAGCCCGCTTCGCCTGTCGCCACCACACGGAGTTCTTCGTCGGTCGCGATCACCGACAAGCCTTGTGTTCCCGCGTCGATCCCGAGATAACCGATCGATTTCGTCATCGCCCATGTTTCCTTGGTTCCGTCGATTCCGCCCATGCGATGCCGGGCAAAGGTTCGATTGTACCGTGGTGAACATTCGGCGCATTCCGCGCGTCCAAAGTGCCGTATCGCAAGCAGGCACCAGCCGCATCCTGCGGCCTTGCCGTCAGCAGGCGGTTTTTCTAAACTAGGACCGGGTTTTTGCCCGAATTGAGTGGAATTGATCCCCTGTAGCTCAGTCGGTAGAGCAAGCGGCTGTTAACCGCTGGGTCGTAGGTTCGAGTCCTACCGGGGGAGCTGATATTTTGGCCTCGAAACTGGCCAGGTAACCAGTTAACGCACGAAGCCGAGGGCCAACACTCTCGGCTTTTTGCATTTCGGGCCAGTATTTGCAACGGTTTGTGGAGATACCGGTCACGACACGAGATTTTCCGTTCCGAACGGGTTGCTCTCGCTCTTCCGGAAGCAACCATG
>JACTND010000237.1 GCA_014584305.1 Planctomycetota bacterium
TTCTGGCCGCCGACGCGATTTTGTCGTAGTTGATTTTCTCCGGCAGATCGCCCGGCTGATGGTAGTCGGGATGAAAGCCGCCGAACAAAAACGCCACCGACGTCCCTTGCGCATAAAAATTCGCTTGGTCGCTCCGGCCGAAAACCCCTTCCTCGTCGTACTCAAAAACGAAATTCACCGACTTGTTCGCTTCCATAATCACATCGTGCAGTGCCGGATCGCCCCGCTTGCTGCCGATCAGATGGATCGTATCGATATTCTCATCGGCCGACTCGCCAGGCTTTTCCTCATTGCGACCGACCATGTCGATATTCAACATGCAGATCATGTTTTCTAGGGGAAGCGTCGGGTTGTTGACGAAGTGCCGCGAGCCGACCAAGCCGATCTCTTCGGCGGCGAACCAAATAAAAAGGACGCTCCGTTTCGGTTTCACGGGATTCAAGGACAACGCGCGGGCGATATTGAGAACGGCAGTTGAGCCGGACCCGTTGTCGTCCGCTCCGGGAAACATCGTCCCGCCGCGCGACCCTAAATGGTCCAAGTGCGCACCGATCACGATATACTCATGCCTCAGTTCCGGATCGCTGCCTTCCAACCAGGCCACTACATTCGGCACGCCAGCCGACTGTTCGCGGAACAGCAATTGGAAGGTCACTTCGCCTGGCACTTCATGCGCCGCCTGGCCCGCTTCGCCGGGGATCGTTAACCACTGCGCATCGCCATCCAGGGCCGCGACGATCGCGTCCGCCGCCGAACGGGAAATGGTCCCCGAGATGCTCGTCGAACGTTGGCGGCCTTCGTTCCGCAAGACTTGACTGCTCGACTGCGGCCGCTCGTCAATTACCCGCAGGGCCGCCGCCGGGCCTTGGCGAGAAATCAAGAATGGCGCCCGCCGTTGGGCCGCGTCGTCAGCGACATAGATGACGACTTTGTCGCGCAACACTAAGCTCTCATCCAGCTGAGTCACTTCCCCGGACAATCGCAAGAAGACCACGGGTCCCGCAACCGACGACTGGTCGGCGAATCGCTCCAATCCCAAATTGCCGTCAGCCTCAATCGATAGCCCTTTAGGCCCGACCAATTTCGATTGGCTCGGATCGAGTGTCAGCCGCTTCATTGGTAACAATTGGAAATAGGTGTTGCCGTCACCCATCGGTGTCAAATTCCATTCGGCGCATTTTCCGGCCACCCAATGGGCCGCTTTGGTATAACCCACTTCGCCAGTACCGCGGCCCCCAAACGTCGGACCAGCCAACAGCGACAACCACTCTCGCGATTGCTCGGCGGTGATGGAATCCAACCCGATCTGGACCGATTCCGGGGCATCGACACTGCCGGCGTACTGCGCGCGCACGCACGGCGCGAACCAAACAATCGAGAGGGCTACCAACAATCGAACGGGACTTTTTTTCATATCCGTTTTCACTCCGGTTTTGCTTTCAGGCCGCGACGAATCAACAGCGCATCGACTTGCGGCGGCCGACCGGCAAACTCGATGTACAACTCCATCGGCTCGGCGCTGCCGCCGCGCGACAATACTGTGCGGCGAAACGCATCGCCATTCACGGAACTCAAGCCCCCGCTGTGCTGCACGTGTTGGAATCCATCGGCAGCCAACACTTCACTCCACATATACGCATAATAGCTGGCCGAATAACCGCCCGGCCAGACGTGGGCAAAATAGGCTGTGCGGTATCGCGGTGGGACCATCGCCAAATCGACACCGAAATGATGTAACGATTGCGCTTCAAAACTCTCGACGTCATCCGGAATCTCATCGACCGACAAGGAATGCCAGGCCAAGTCCAACAGTGCTGCCGACAGGTACTCCAGAGTATCGAACCCTTGATTGAACGTTTTGGCCTCCAACAACCGTTCCAGCAACTCTTGCGGCAGGACCTCGCCCGTTTCGCAGTGGCGGGCAAAGTTGCGCAAGACTTGCGGATGAATCGCCCAATCTTCCTGGAACGTCGAAGGAAACTCGACAAAGTCCCGCGGCACGGAAGTTCCGGCCAAGAGCGGGTAGCGGACGTCGGAAAACAAACCATGCACCGCGTGCCCCATTTCATGGAACATCGTGACCGCTTCGTCGAACGTCAACAGCGCCGGCTGGCCAGCAGCGGGCGGTGGCACGTTCAGGACATTGACAATCACCGGCCGCTGGTCCAGCAAATGCGATTGGACCACGAAAGAATTCATCCACGCTCCGCCGCGTTTCGAGTCCCGCGCGAAATAGTCGGCGTAAAACAACCCGATGGGAGTGCCATCGGACTCCAACACGTCGAACACACGCACCTCGGGGTGATAGACCGGAATATCGTGCCGCTCGACAAACTGAATGCCGAACAGTTTGTTCATGGTGTAGAACACGCCGTTGTGCAGCACATTGTTCAGCTCCAAATAGGGCTTAACCACCGCTTGATCGATCGCGTAGCGGTCCGCGCGAACTTTCTCGGCATAGTATTCCCAATCCCACGGCTGAACGTCATCCTCGATGCCGTCCGCGCGGAGCAGCGCGCGGATGTCATCAGCTTCGCGATGCACTTTCTCGACGACGTCTGGGACCATGTTGATCAGCATGGCCAAGGCGGCCTCTGGCTGTTTGGCCATTTGGGGCTCGAGGGCGTAAGCGGCGTGGTTGGGATAGCCGAGTATCGCCGCCTTTTCCGCGCGCAACCGAGCCATTTGCAGCACGAGCGGCCGGTTGTCGAGTCCACCATCGCGACCTAAACCACGATACGCCGAGGCTTCCCAGACCCGTTGTCGCAACGCGCGATTGTGCAACGAGACCAACACGGGCTGCCGAGTGGTATTGGTGATCGACAGCACGTATTGGCCTTCATGACCGCGCTGCTTGGCCAACTCCGCTGCAGCCGCGATTTGTGCCTCTGTTAATCCAGCCAATTCGTCGCGGTCGGTCACGATGACGGAACGCTCTTTCGTGATCTCGAGGAGGTTCTTGTCGAATGCTGTTCCCAGTGAGGACAACGTATGGTTGATCTCGCGAACCCGCGCTTGCTGTTCTGGAGTGAGCAGCGCGCCCGCGCGAACGAACCGCTCGTACGTTTCCTTGATCAAACGGCGTTGTTCGGCGTCGAACATCGGATCCGCGCGGTGTTCATTGAGCACTTGGACTCGCGCAAACAATTTGGGGTTCAGCAAGATATTGTCGGTGTGGGCGGCCAGGCGGGGCGCGACTTCAGCCTGTATTTTCTGAATGTCGGGATTCGTGTGGGCCGCGGTCAAGTTGAAAAACACGCGCTGCACGCGGGTCAATGTAGCGCCGGCCATCTCCATGGCCGTCAAGGTGTTCTCAAATGTGGGCGGTGCTTCTTGGTTGGCGATTGCCTCGATCTGTTGCAAGTGTTCGGCCATGCCTCCTTCAAACGCCGGCAAAAAATGCTCGACTTTGATTTGCGTGAAATCGGGCGCTTGGAACGGCAGCGTGCTGGGTGCAAAGAACGGGTTATCCTCATTCCAACCCGGCAGCGCCTGCCGACTCGCCTCGCACTCCTCAATTGTGGCTGTCATTGACTCGTTGCTGTCTGGCATCGTTTCCTCCACAAATACTCCGCTTATTTCCATTGCGCCGACAATTCCCAGCACGACGGCGCACGTTCGACCCCAAATGAAATCGTGTAGTCGCATATCTCTCTCCCGAAAAAATAATGCCGCAAACGGAACCGATGGACGCACCGCAAGGGCGTACAATGGCCGTTCCCAGCCCCAGTAGCTCCTCATTTTTACACTATTTTGCGATGAAGTTGATCTTGGGCACCGGTTTTCGTCGAAATTATTTGGCAGCTGCGCTATCCTAAACCGAAGGCGCAGCGTACAGTATTGAAAGACTGCCAAGGACCAAGTCCCACATGCGCAACCGGAGTTGCGAGATTTTCTGATGGGCCCACGCAGTCAGCACGATGGCACAAGATTGTGTCTCCGAAACGATTCATCGACGATCTGATTCAAGGCCTGGCCGTCATTCTGGCCGTATCTCTGGCCGGTGCGTCGGCGATGGAAACCAGCCCGACTACAGCGCGGTGGGATGGATTCCATAAACTAGACGACGAACTGACAACCGCGAGTTGCGGCAACGTCTGCGGAAATTTCTCGTTGGCGCCTCAGCCAGCGGACTGTGCCTTTAGCTCAATGGAGAATCCTGGGGAGACCGACGCGGCCAACTTGGGTACGGTGGCGCCCTTAGCAGTCATGTTGCTGGATCATCAGCGGCCCAGCTTGATCGGCGCCGGATTTGGTCAGTATTCGTTGCCGGAACACGGCGCGGCCTGGCCCCGAGTTTTCGATCGCCGCGCGGCGGAATGCGCCGTCGATCATTCTTTGTTTGCGCAACACGTGCTGTTGCAAATCTAAACGCTCCGCTCTGGCCTGGCGTTTTTGGCACGTGTCATTACCAGGCGGCCCTCGGCATTGGCAACGGATAGTCGCGCGCTCGCCGTGAGGGGTGTCGGGCCACGATGGGACGGTACGCAGTTCATTCCGATACGATACCGTACGCAGCAGGGATAAGAGGAACGGGCC
>JACTND010000152.1 GCA_014584305.1 Planctomycetota bacterium
TCGATTTTAGCCAGCCAATCCGGTAACGCGCCGCGTCAGGCGCTCGATCTGCGCCGCCTGTTTGACGATGATTACGCGACGTTCTTCGATGAGTGCGTCCCGACTGTGCATGCCCAGACAGCATCAACAATCCCAAACCAACGCACTTCCATTTCTCCAGCCTCGAAGATCAACGCTCGATGTTTTCGAAAGTCTTGACATTGGGGGGGTAAAATGCTTGACCGACCCGATGGCGACTCTCATACTCGACGAGGTGGGTCAGGGCGGTTACTTTAAAAAGACGTCCCGGAAGCCTACCAAACCCGTGAACGATTGCGACAAAACTAAGAACCATGTACACTCTCAATCAGTGTGTGGGGTCTGGTCATCTTTGAGGCATGTATGCAATCTTCTGTGCGCAGTCTCGCTCGGCGGCCCGTGGCGAGGATTCTTCCAGGTTACGTTTATCAGCCGCTCGAACTACGACGCATGTTGGCCGGGGATGGAGCGTCAGTGGCCAACGGCAGCATCCTGGCGTATGAGTTCGAACACGATAGCTGGGGTCGCGTCGTTTGGGAGTCCACGACGATGGATTTCGACGAGGACGGCCTAGCCGATGCGCGGACAATAAACCATTACGCGTACTCCGAGGACAACGGATGGACGACGCTCGTGGATACGGAAGAATACGACGATGGCGCGGACGGAACGATCGATTGGATCTTTACTAGCGAGTCAGTGACGGATGCCGAAGGGCGCACGCAATCGTTGCTGTCCATCTGGGATTACGACGCTGACGGCCAAGTGGATTTCCGCTCGTTGCAAACGTTCGAATATGGAGCAGGCGGTGAATGGATCTCCCTCCGGACCGACGTCGATGAAGACGGCGATGGAACGTTTGACTATTGGTACATCGACGATTTCGATGACGGCGGCGATCCTGGGGACGTCGGCCAGGTCGAGGTCAGTGAAGAGTATGACGACTTCGACCGGTTGATCCGCCTCACCACGCGCTTTGATTTCGACCAGGACGGTGTGTGGGATCAGGTCGATACGAACTTCTATGCCTACCGCGAAGATTCGCTGATTGCGACAACCACGGAGGAGCAGGACCATGACGGCGACGGGTTCATCGATTACCGCTCCGTGGGAACGCACGAGTATGACGACGACGGCAACTTGCTCGCCATTCACTATGCCATCGATGAGGACGGCGACGGCGTAGTCGAATGGGAGTACACCTCTGATTTTAGTTTCCTGGAACCTCGCGGCGAAGCGACTGCTAACCTGGAAGCAGGTTTTGGAAATCCGGCGCCTGGCGGCCAGACGTTCCATTCGGTGGCCGCTTCGTACGCCCTATCGTTGAATCCATCGCTCCCTTCCATCGGTTTCGGAATGCATACGGTGGCCATGCCGCCGGTTGTCCCAGCGCAATTGGCTGATTCGTGGGCCTTGACCGGTGCGATCACACTGGAGGACGTGGCAGCGATTGAAGTGGGTTTCGCATTCCGTTCGAAGAACCCCAAGTCGACCGGCAAACTGGAATCGGGTGAACGCGCGACAGAAAAACCCGGTTTATCCGACGTGGATCAGATAGCAAAAGCAGACCCGTCCGGGACATAGTTCGCAGTTGCAACTTGGTATCTCATAGTTTTGATGCAGAACATGTCTTCGACTGGCCGACCGGCAGTCCAACCATTTTGCGATTTGGTGGATTGATCATCCAAATGCGTTCCAGTCGGAATTGGAATTTCCGGCAGGCGACTCGTTGAACGATTTTGGCTTATTGCGTGATTCCGAGCATTTGGCGACGACGCGTTGATGTCTTAGCGAAATGGATCGTCAAGACACCAGTCGATCGTAGTTCGCGCCTCGGCCGGCACGTCGGCGTACAATTCGGACTCTTCGTGGAATCGGCTCGGTAATGACTCGGATCTCGACTGGATGTTATCCGGCGATTCTGGTGTTTCGCTCGTTGGGAAACGCTGGCTGATCAACACCCGGTAACGGCCCGGAGCCAAACCCATCGAGTTCTCGGTAGTCAGCAGGCGATAATGTCCTGATTCGTCGGTTTTTCCCGTGGCAATCGGCAGCAACACGCCATCGCTAATCTCTGGCAACAGGGGGACGAACACCACCCAAGCATCGACCACAGGCTGTTCGCGTCGCGTGACACGGCCTTCGACCTGGCATTGGATGGGAGACGCGGGAAATCCCGAACAACCGACCAGCGGCCAAACCCCAAGCATGACCAAGCTCCAAGCCACCCACTCCCGGTGATGTTGAGTCAACGCGGCCGAAGCGCGCGTCGGCGGAAGCCGTTGTTTCTGGATCACGCTACAAATTCTCCAGCTTGTGTTTGGGTAACTTGGCCAGTTGCTCGAACACATGTTCCAGTGAAATGGACAACGGTGCCACCATCGGGACCCAATGTTGCGAGGGGTCGTCCTGCCGTTCGGGGAACATAATCTGCTCGACTTCAGCTTCTAACGCGGCCAACCACTCGGGGACTTTTATCCCCACCCCCGACGAGGCGTCGAGCAGCGTTTGACATTCGTGCGCGATGATATCAAACGCCGAGTTCGATTTGCGCGACGTCGGATCATGCATGGCGGTAGCCACTAACGCCACCAGGCGATCGACGTACATTGGTTGTACGAAACGGCCTTCCAGGTGATAACCCAAGGCCGGCAATTGTACGGAGTACTTCTCGCGAAGTTTTCTCAATTTCTGAAGATACGCGTCGGCCTCCGGCCCCACGCGTTCCATCAGCGAGCGGCGCCAGGCCTTGGCTACGCCATTTTCTTGCATGCGCACCATCACCTGGTGCGCCCAGATGACTGGTTTCAAATGCCAACACACACGGTCATATTGCTTTTCCAACCGCAGAAAATCGAGCAACACATACAATAACTCACCGCGATCGGATTGGGTCGTGGTCGTATTGTATTCTTGATATCGTCCATAGTTCTCGATGATCGCTTCCAAAATCAGGGTGAGCCAACTGACGGCCTGGCGATGCGGAACCGACCGGTCAATATCGTCCAGCAACTTCGGCGGGTTATCCAAATCAGCTTTTTGCATTTGGAACAACCACGACTCAACCCCTTGGTGAAGGATGGCGCGGACGTTCGCTAACCGCAAGAACAACTGCGTGAACAAATCGCCGCCGTAGGATTGAATAAACTTGACCAACATGGCCCATGCGCGGCGGTCGGAGGCGGCTTCCAGCACGCTCAACCGCAGCGTGCGACTGTGGTCCAGCCACAAAACCAACAGGGATTGTGTCAAACCTTCGATGCAATCGAATAAAAGGTCCGGTTTGGCCTTGGCCGGTTTTTGTTTCCTGCTACCGCGCGATGGTGTGGTCTCATCGTCCGATTGGTGAGAATTAGCCAGTTGCGCCGCGCGAATCACAGCGGTCACCAAGGACGTATAGGCCACTTCGAACAAATCGTCGAATTCCGTAATGGCTCCCTGCGAGAACGGCGAATTGCGTTCCATGGCCATTGCTGTTTGCGTGAGTTCGCACGTTTCCACCAACAAGCCGAGACTCGGCAAGGTATGGAGCAATTCCCGCAGCGCTGCTTGTGTCGCGCGAAATTGCACGATGTCTTCGGGATCGCCGCCCCGTGCCAAGGGAACGTACAGCAGCCGGCGGTACAGCAAATGATCGATCAGACTCGGAAAACGCTCGGCGAT
Source organism: Planctomycetota bacterium (assembly GCA_014584305.1). Lineage (GTDB taxonomy): Bacteria > Planctomycetota > Planctomycetia > Pirellulales > Pirellulaceae > BJ22. The sequence goes on from JACTND010000152.1 coordinate 3,682, forward strand.
TAACTTCGGCGACCGCAACAGAATCGCCGCATACACAGACAACATCGGCTTGTCGTCCGCCAGCCTGTCGTCGGCCCGGTCGATCGGTTGTTGGCTTAACAAATAGCCGATTGCCTGGCGGCTGGCCTGCAGAGCGCGGACAGCATTCTCGCAGCGTTCGCAAGACTCGATCACGTTCTGAACCAATGTTTCCTTGAACAACCGATGGCGATCGTACTGTTCTAGCGATTCGCTATCGACACCCGTATTGGGAACTTCATAGGCGTTGATCGAGCGCAACAAGTCGCGCAATCCATCGCGAATCGTCAAACCTTGATCGAGCCATGCCGACATGGCCGTGAGTCGATCGTCGAGCAATGTCCGCCAAGTCGCCGCCGTTTTGGCCGGGAGTTTGCGCCGCGCGGTGGGCGTCGGCAGCGGAAACGTGGCGGCCACTTCCCACAAGGCGGAAAGACAATCCAGAAATTGCAGCCGATCGAGAATCCGATCCCCTTCGGCCGTCAATTCAGCGTCCAACTGGGAGTCGGGTTCAAACACGGAACCCTCGAACCCGTCATCGGACTCCGATTGAAAAATCATTTCATCGTAGGCCGCGTCGAGCAAGGAATCCGAGCTTTGGTCCTCGTCGTCGTCCCATGACTCGTCCTCATCGACGATCTCCTCTACCTGCGCCTGCCGGCCCAAGACGAATAAGGGGACCAACCAATAGTTCCCGGCATTGACCTCCAGGAAGTCGTAGAATTTACGAATGCGCCGCCAGATTTCGATGGCTGCTTGAGGATTCTCGGCAGTGATCGTTTTTCGTTGTTCGACTACCCAGCGGCGAACCAATTCGTGAAACGACGCATCGGGTTGCGCCAAGGGAATCGAATCACCCTGGCTCAACCAGTGGATCAACAGCGCTTGCGACGTGACAAAGTCGCCTCGGTCCAACAGCGCTTGGGTGACCAGCCAATAAGCGCTGGGCGAGCTAAACAACTCTGCGTGTTGGGCCCAAAACTCGATGCTCCCGGCCGCTGCACCGCCACGATGCCAGAGTTGCAGCGCCCGCGCGACAAGTTCCGCGGAATCGTAGGCCTCCAGTGGATCCAAGGCTTCCACCGACAAGACCTCGTGCGCCGCGAACTGACGCCACCATTGAGCGATCTCTAAAAACTTCTCGCGAATCGCAGCACATAAATCCGTGCGATCGGCAGCCGCCGCGTCGGCCCACATCCGGGCGCAGCGCGAGAAAATATAATTCATCATGTCCACCAGATCGTCGATCCGGTGGTCGCGAATACTGTCTTCGGGATGGGGTGTGAGCGGGTAGTTGCCGTCAAAACCGAGAATATTCCAGGGATCGACGATGGCGCCGCATTCGATTCCGCGCTGCAGCAATTGGAACACCTCGGAAACCAGCGGAATCGCCTGTTCCAATTGACCGCCGTTGATCGCGCGCCGCAAGGCACTCAAACGGCAATCGATGTGCGTATGGATGCGCGCGGAAGCTACCGCCACGGAATCCGCTTGCTCCAACGCCTTCTGGTCGTAACCCATCCGCGCGTACAGGGCCGACAAGCGACAGCGGATCAACTGCCGTTCGCGCTGCATCGCCAACGTGTGATTGATGTCTTGCCGCGCAGCGCCGAAAGGTTGGTGGCGTTGGCGGGCCTCGGCCTGTAAACGCTGGCGATGCTCGGCCGGCAATCGCTCCAGCAAGTCATCGTAAAACTGATCGCGGTACTTCACGACGATGGGGACCAGCTTGGCCAATGAAATGCTGGAATCGTGAGCGCCCGGCCCGCGACCACTGATACCGGAACTCATCAATATAGTACAAGCCAACACAGCGCTCGCTTCGCGCATCAATTCTTCGCGGGGCAAATGGTGGTCGCGGGCTACACGATCCAACAACGCATCCAGCGTGACGCGATGAACGATAAACCGACTGTAATCGCCTCGCAAGGTAACAGAATGCTCATCCCATTGCCCGAAGTGGTGATTCGGCCGCCGATTCACGGGATGGTCGAAATCCAACGGCCGAGGATCGACGGCCAACTCGTGCATGCGGTCCAAGTCGAATTCCGCGTTCCACAGCAGCGTCGGGCACGTCTCGCGGAGAATGTCCATGGCCCCAGTCACCAATTCACAATAGGGACCATACGCCACGCCGGCGCCTTGGATATACAACGGCACGGGACGAATCCATTCATGGGCATAAGGTTCGGCCTTGTGCGCTTCCAACGTTGGCAACGGGCGATGCCCGCAATAATCGTTCAACTTGCGCAAGGCATGCCGTGTCAATTCGTCGCTGGGCATCCCGGTCGCCATTTGCGCCAAAATGACTTGAAAGGCGCGTCCGACAAAAAAAGCATTGAAGATGAATGCGTCGGTTTGGTGTACCAGCACCTCCCGATGGAATTCGCGAAAAGCCGGCAACAGATGGTGAAAACAGATGTCGATCGCCGTACGCGCTTGTTCGCAATCGGCAAACGACTCCTTTTCGCGTTGCAATCGATTTAATTCGTCGATGAGGAATTGGCCAACACTATCCGGCGACGGCTCAGAACCGTCCCTGTGTGCCAAGCGGCGATACACATGATTGAGGTGGCAAAAGAAGGCCGGATCATGGTGGCCGCTGCCGAAATTCAAATATCCCAGGGCTTTTTCAGTTTCCGGCACGGCCGAATCGCCTCGTCTGCTGAGTTTCATGTCCCGGTCGTCAAGCCAGTCCCTGCCGAGAAAACCGGCCAAAACATCCCCTCGGACAAGGGACGGGAGGATACCCAAGGAACAATTGTTCGACTCCTGCTGCTTATCCTAAAAATTCAGCCGATGCTGTCTAGGAGTTGCGCCGGGCAACCGGCAACGACAGTCGCGGATCCCAAGGCGAATACCGCGCAAATACCGGCATTTTCCGGGCGCTGATCAAGTTCCAATTTTCGAGGCTTTTTTGCATCTGCGTTTCAAGTAAACTAGAATTTCCGGGGATTAGGCGCGTTTCAAGGCGGCCAGGTTCTACCAACTGTGTTGTTCCAACAAGGCAAAACCATGTTCCATATTCGAGATCAACGATTCAGTGCGGTTTGTTGTGCGGCACTGGCGACGGCTGCTTGGTGGTGCTCCGCCGCTGCTGCGCGCGACGTGGGGATCATTTCCGAAGCGCAAGCGAATCGGATCGGCCTGTCCGTGCACTGGACCAGTCAAGTCGAGGCATCCAACCTGAACGATGTCGTAGCGGCGGTATTGGCTGTGGATGAGAACGACGCGACGACTTTCTTCGAGATCACCGGAGGACGCGTTCGCGAAGTCGTATCGCAACGCGATATCGCCCCCAACGGTCGGCCGTTTGGAACAGGCGCTGAAGGATTGGCTCAGGCCCGTGCCTACGCCGAATTGCGCCGCGAGATGCTGCAGACGGAACTGAATGCTCGTGGAATCGAAGAAACCGTCGCGTTGCAAGAAATGACTTTGCCGCGGACGACGGTTTATGTCGCCACCCGCACGGGTGCTGTCCAAGCATTTGATGCGGAAACAGGGAGACAACTATGGCGCGCCAGTGTCGGCGAGTTGTATTTCGACGTGGTGGGCCTGGCCGCGAGTCCGCGATTCGTGGCGGTTGTCCTCGCTTCCTCCGTTTATTGCTTGGATGCAAAAACCGGAAAGGTCCTTTGGCAACAACGATGCAGCCACGCGGTCACTGCCAACCCAACTTTTAGCGACAATTATGTTTTTGTACCTTTGTGGGACGGGCATTTGCAGGCCTTTCCATTAGACAATAATGGACGAGGACATCGCTATTTGACGTCGCGCGGAGTCCCATTGTATGCGGCCACGTTGGCCGGCAACGACTTGGGTTGGTCCACGGACCTCGGCACGTTCAATGTGGCCGATGTTGAGGAAGACCTGCGTTTGCTGTTCCGCCTGCGGATGGACAGTCGCGTCGTAGGCTCGGCCATCTATCGCTATGGCCATTTCTTTCTGGCAACGTTGAACGGTCATGTTTATGCCATTGACACGCGGCGTCAAAAGCTCATGTGGTCATCGGGCTTGGGAGAAACCGTTTCCACGTCTCCGGTCGTCGTCGGTGAGAATATTTTCGTGTTCACCAATGTGGGGAAACTATTCAAGCTTGCTGTCCGTACGGGCGCGGTTGCCGAGGGCTGGCACTCGCCGCCGACCAATATCTACCGTTTTGTCGGTGCCAGTGACAACCATATCTTTGTGCAAGACGGCGTGGGAGATTTGGTCATGATCGACCAGCAATCAGGAAGCCGATTGGGGGCCATCGGTTACCGAGGAACGTTGAAAACCCTGAACAACCATCTGACAGATCGCCTGTATATTTGCCATGCCGGCGGGGCAATCCAGTGCTTGCGCGAGATTGCCAATGTCAATCCAATTTATCATGTGGACGAGGCTCGCAGCTTCCACCGCGCGCGGCAAAGCGGCGACGACGGCGGAGATAACGCAGCGCCTATTGAGGAAGACGACCCCTTCCGAGGTTTGGATGATCGCTTCCGTCGTGGCGGACAAGAACAGCGGGATGACTCCGATCCCTTCCGCCGCGGAGGCGGTTAATCGGCACGCCGCCCCACCGCGATTGAACGAATCATTCGACGCACAGAATGCGAATTGAGTCGCGTTTGTTCTCGCGGTATAACATGTACGCCCCTGATCGTCGGGCGGAACAAGTTTCCACCCTCTGTCAGATTGCGGCATTGCCATGTTAAGAGAATTCGGGGAGGCTTCGTGACTGCTCAAGGTCCGTTTGACCCTGCCGCCGTCGAGCTAACGGTCTTGATGCCTTGTCTCAATGAAGCCGAGACGGTGGCCACTTGCATTCAAAAGGCGCAACACTCGATCGCGCGTTTGGGGTTGGTCGCCGAAGTCGTAATTGCTGATAACGGCAGCACCGATGGTTCGCAAGACATCGCGCGGCAATCCGGGGCGCGGGTGGTTGATGTGCCAATGCGAGGTTACGGCGCCGCGTTGCAGGCCGGGATTGCCGCGGCGCGCGGACGATGGATCATCATGGGCGATGCCGATGACAGCTACGACTTTTCGCGATTGGAAGCTTTTGTGGAGAAACTTCGTGAGGGTCATGACCTGGTTATGGGGAATCGCTTCCGCGGCGGTATCGCACCGGGCGCCATGCCCCCGTTGCACCGATACTTAGGCAACCCCGTTTTGAGTTTTATCGGGCGCCTGTTTTTTCGCAGTTCGATCGGCGACTTTCATTGCGGTCTTCGCGGGTTTTCTAAACAAGCCGCGGAACGGATGGATTTGCAGACGACGGGGATGGAGTTTGCCAGCGAAATGGTGGTGAAGGCATCCCTGTTGGGACTGCGAATCGCCGAAGTTCCGACCACGCTTTCTCCCGACGGGCGCAGCCGTCCGCCCCACCTCCGCAGCTGGCGCGACGGTTGGCGACATTTGCGCTTTTTGCTGATGTACAGCCCGCGCTGGCTGTTCCTATATCCCGGTTTCGCGTTGATGGTTTTGGGGTTAGCCTTGGCGGTTAGTTTGGCCTGGGGACCTTGGCGCATAGCCGGCGTGGAACTCGATATCCATACCATGTTGTATGCCGCGGCCATGGTGATAGTCGGATTTCAGGCGGTCACCTTTGCGGTATTTACCAAACGATTTGCGATCCAGGAAGGACTGCTTCCCAGCGACCGGCGCCTGGATCGCGCAATGCGTTGGATCAACCTGGAAAAAGGATTAATCGCCAGCGGAGTCTTGCTGGTTCTGGGTTTAGCTGGAACGGGTTGGGCTATCGGGGAATGGTGGCGCGCGGGCTTTGGCGAACTCGATCCACGTCGCGCCATGCGCGTGGCCATCGCGTCCGTGCTCTTGTTGTCGTTGGGTATTCAGATTGGACTGGCGAGTTTTTTCCTCAGTATTCTCAGCCTGCGGCGCAAGTAGTAGAATGCCGTTTCCGAAAGGGCGATGACCATGGAATCCGAACGGATCGATGCAATCAAAACACGGTGGACGCTGATTCGCCACGCTCATCAGAGTGGCGACGCTTTGACTGCCGAAGAAGCCCGTCGCGAGTTGGTAATGCGCTATGCTCCCGCCGTGCGGCGCTACGTGGGGGCAATTCTGGGCAGTTCGGATCAAGCTGAGGACTTGGCCCAAGATTTTGTGGTGCGACTGATGAAAGGCGATTTCGCCGGTGCCGATCCAGAGCGCGGTCGGTTTCGCGATTTGTTAAAAACGGCTATTCGCAACATGATTCGCACCCATTGGCAGAAAGCCAATCGACGCCGCCCCGCCGACGCCGACCTGAGCCTATTGCAGGACGATTTCAACGAAAAACAAGATCAAGACTGGACGGCTGCTTGGCAGCGAACCGTCATCGAGCAAACCTGGTCGCGAATGTTGGCCGAGGATGAAGGTCAGCCGAGTGCCGGATTCCGATTGTTAAAACTGCGCGTGCAGATGCCCGATGCCTCGTCTGAAGCGTTGGCCGAAGCCTTGGGTAAACGTCTCAACCAAACCATCAAACCGGACAATTGCCGACAAATGCTGAAGCGGGCACGCGCGCGATTTGCGGCCCACCTGCTGGACGAGATTCGCGCTTCGTTGGACGACGAAAGCGAAGATCGCGTGCAACAAGAACTGGCCGATCTGGGGTTGTTGGAGTGGATTCGGGATGGAGTCTGATCGGAAAAATGGGGAATCCACTCCATCGGGCGATCGATGTTACAATCGCCTGCCTCCGGCAAGAAAACTGGTTGACCCGTGTGGGCCAACCAGTCTCATCGTCGTTCGTCTGAATATGTCGATCGATGCTGGTCTCTGTTACCAGCGGTACATCGGTTGCCAATAACCATTCCCGTTGCTTGACCAGTAATTCCCCTGGTTGTCGATCTGGTACATGTTTCCGTAATAATCGGTGTACGTCGTTCCTGTTCCAGATGTGTATGGCAGTTGGTAGCTGTAACCAGTGTGCGGGTTGACGTACGTCCCGTTGCCGCTCAACAGTTCGCCCCTGTGGTAAGCCATGCGATTATAGACATCGTTGCGATAAGCGTTGGTGTCGGCCCAAAGCTGGTTCACATGGTTGTGGTAGTTCCGCAGAGCTTCGGCGTCTTGGCGGTTGATCTGATTCATCACTTGATTGTAGTACTGGATGCCCTGAGCCGTATAACCACCCGTGGCTGCATAGCCGTAGGCGTACTGCTCGAAGCTCATTTGGCCCCCTTGTTGCCGATACTGTTGATACATCATCTGCACTTGCGGATTCTGCATGTTTTGATTCGTTAGTTGTTGTTCCATCCTCTGGAACTGCTGATTTTGCTGTTGGACCTGTTGGTCGTACCAAGCGGTGATATCGGAAAAATACTGTGCGTTGGCGAACTGAGCCGAAGTCAATGTGAGGGTGGCGATCCAAGTGGCGACGATGCGTTTCATGATTAAACTCCTGTGTTTGGATTCCTGTAATGGCGTTTGACAAAATCAGCGGTATCACCCCCCGTGGGTTTCCCGTTTCGACCGGACATTTCCAGTATTTTGGGGGCAGAAGTTTGTGACACGATTTTTCAAATATGGCCCGATTTCCCCCCAGAACCATTTAGGACAAAAAAGGACAGGCATAACCATGAAAAAAGGACAGGCATAACCATGTACCCAAAACCCGGCTGTTAATTTGGGCTGTTTGGGATAAAAGCGAAGACTGGGTTGGCTAGCCGACCAGGAAACAATAATGCCTGTCCTTTTGGCTTTGCCTTTTTTCGGTGGGGAAAGTGGGGCTTTTGCTATTCGCCCCAGGCCGAAACCGGGGCCAACCGTCGCCGGAGAACCAACCGATTGAATAGCCTGCGCAGTTCGAACCCGCTCCATGCTGCCAAAACTGCGCACAAGAGAATTGACAGCAGGTGGTTCGTCTCTGCATAGCGGTGCAACCCCCATTGCAGCCAGACTTCAATCAGCGAAAACAGCAGGAGTCGCCCGCAGAACCAACCGGCGGCGATCAACAGGAACCATCGCATCCCGACGAGCGCGCGTCGCGGCACGGGTGTCACGATCGCTATACAAAAAATGGCGATCAGCGAGGCGCAGAAGATGATTTGCCAACGCATTACCCACAAGCGCCGATTCTGTTTCCATAGGGGCAAATCCAGTGCGGCGCTGGCGGCAGATATGATCCATGACTCGCGCGCGAAAGATTCATTTAGGAATTCATCCAGTGGCGTGCCTACCAAAATCACGCGTTCTTCTTGCATATAGTGCTTCAAGGGGATTTCGGCTTGTTCGGTTTGACCGACGAATAGTAGCTTGCCATGGTTGAGCGATCGCACGGGTGATCGCACGATCGTCATGGTGAATTCTTGGCGCGTGTCTCCCGCCATGACGATCGGGGACGCGGCCACGACCTCTCCTCGAAGAGCGAACCGGACTTCATGGAATCGCGAGGGGGCATGTCGAAAAACGCCACTGATACGGATGGTTGACTCGGCGGCAGTACCCTGGCGTCGCAGCAGCGCATCGTCAAACAGGCCCAACTCTACGAAATCCCGAGCGCGTCGTTTCTGCAAATTGTCCAGCGAGGAGAGGGCGTAAAAGCTGGGAGAAATGGCCATTGTCAGCGATTCGTACAGTGTGCTGGGCAGTTCGGGCAACCACAGCCGCCACAAGGGATCGATCGGAAACATCGCCCGCCGGGTTCCAAGGACTCCCGATTGCTGGGCGGCCCGAATCTCGTCAACTGCCTGCAGCATCGCCTGTTCCGACGCAGGATTCACTCCCTGAAAGGCACTGACCAACAACCAATTGAGCCAGGTGCCGAACTCACCCTCTAATTGCAAACGGCTGGTTGCCGATGCATACGCTGATCCATCACGATTCAAAAGGGTGTTGCGGCGTGCACCTAACGTCGGGCAGACCTCGCAAGCGGCCGTCAAACTCTGATAAGTTACCGGCGCGAAGCGCACCTTCTCTTCTGGACGAATGCTGTACAGCGCATGGAGCAATGCGCGCAAGGCGGGCGATTCCGACGCGCACAAAGCGGGCACACCATATTTCGCCCAATGCACGCGCTGGATCGTCCAGACGCTCAGGAACATCATCGCGAGCGGCACGCCAACCAAGGCGAGACGCCAGGTACTTCGGCCGCGCCACAGCCCGCGCACCTCGTCCCAGTTCCGTAGGGCGACGACAATTGCCATCAAAACCCAAAACGCGACGGCCACGATCAGTTCCGGCCGAATCACCACATACATCGCGGAAAAGGCGCCCGCCGTAAGGGCAACACCGATGCGCCAACGGCGCACCGGTTCCGCCGCAAATGGCGCTGCGCTGACCGCTATCAGCAAAACCAAGAGTGCGGTCAACGGCTCGGACATGAACAAGGTCGAATGGTTGATGAACCAGGGATTGAATAGCAAGCTGGCGAACAACGCTAATCCGCCGACGCGCGAGTTCAGCCAGCCCCGAAAAGTATGGGCCACCCACCAAGCAGCCGCCACAAACAATCCATCCAACCACAACTTGTAAGGCACACCCAGCGATCGGCCCACTGCGGCAACCATGGGCAATCCCGGCGCTTGCGGCGGCAATCCTAATTCCGCGCGGGAATCCAAATAGTAGAGGGTGTACCGCGCATAGTTACTGGAATCATCCCGGATGGGTACGATCTCGTCATAAGCAGTGATGCTCATCCGCACCAGGACCATAACCAGAAGACTGCACCACCAGAGTCGTTCTTGAGAGCGAACCAAAAATTGCGATCCCCAGTTGGCCCATTTTCGGAAATCTGCCATGCGCAAACTCGGAGGAAACCACTTCGATAGACAACCACACCATTGGATCATGGCGTTATACCGAAATATCACGAATCCGGGGAGTTCAGTGATCGGCAGCCCGCACAATAGCTGTCACGCTAGTGAGAGGACGCCGGCGCGTGGCGACGCTTTGTCAATGCAATTCGCCGCTTAATGGAGCAGATTCGCGGCCTCGTCCAGCAGCAATTCCAGCTCGAGTTGTGTGAGCCAATGAAATATGGCATGAGGTGCGCGACCATACTCGATCAGGCGCTGTTGGTTCTCCACCCATTCGCGGACGTCTTTTATCAATCGGCCGGCGTATTCGGTTTGGCCCAATCGGTGGTAGGCCAACGCGATAAAAACCTGGTCAAAGACGACCTCGGCACCCGTTCGCCGCCGCTGGGCTTCCGACAGCAACTCAATCGCCCGTTCCACCTGGCCGGCGCGGAAGTAGATAGCGCCCGCAGTATTTAATGCATCGGCCGTCCTGCCGCGCGCCAACATGATCTCGACGAACGGCAACACATCGGTTGGGACGCCGCTGTCGAAGCGCGCAAATGCCAACGGCCACAAGGCGCGGTTCATTTCAGCGGGATTAGTCCCAGGACTCATTCGGGCCGTCAGCCGTTGACAAACGTTCTGATATCGGTTGACGTCCGCTTGAGCCAAATACAAGAGTGCCAATTGTGCCTCGTCCGCCGCGGAACGCGATTCCGGCGGCGCACTTTCGAAACTAGCAATGGCCTCGGCGCGGCGCCCCATGCCGGCCAAGGCGGTGGCGCGCGCCGTTTGCCAAACAGCGGGCTCCACCCCCATTTCGCTCAATAGCTCGGCGTAAAACAAGGTGGCGAAATGCGCTTGATTGGTTTGTGCCGACGCCATTTGATCTTGACACCAGCGGCGCCGATGTTCGCCGTCGCGCTGCAACTCAATCACCGACATGCGCTCACTCCCCTGCCGCACCCATTGACTAACCAACGTCCGATTGGTCATCACGATCGTGCGGAATTCCGGACTGATGGCCAACTGACAGACGTCATTGAGAGGCCCCTCGAGCAGTAAGACTTGTTGCCTCGATTGCAGGTCCCAGATCCGCAACGACGTGTCAAGACTCAGGGTCACCAATCGTTTGCCGTTCGGGCTGAACGCGATCGATTCCACCGACCCGGTATGTGCGGCAATTACTTGGTCGGGCGCGGCCGCAATCTGCAGCGCCGATTGGTCCAATCGCCAAAGCAAAATCTTGCCGGAAACACAACCGACTGCTAACCATTGCTCATCGGGACTGATGGTCAAACAGCGAAGCTGTTCATCGACTTCGCGCACGATGGCGCGTTCCGGTTCCGAAAGAGACACGGCGGCGATTTGTCCGGACCTATTGGCAGCAATCACATACGGTCGCATCGGGGAACCCGCGATCATCGTCGCGCGAATGGGAGCCGCAATTAACTTCGTAGTCGGCACCCTCGAATTCTGGTGGGAGCTGGCAGTCGAAACCATGCCCGAGGCTGCCGATGCGGAACCCACTTCCCAAGCCTGCATCTGACCGTCATCGGATAAACACACCGCCCACTGGTCATTGTCCAAAAAATCGACGCGCTGCGGCGTCGCGGCGAATTGCGCCAATTCTCCCAATCGCTGTCCGTTGTCTGCGTCCCAGAGAGCGACAGTGCGATCGAGACTCGATGTCAGTATCCTGCGCCGCGAGCGGTCTAGTGCGAGATCCGTGAGCCAATCGCGGTGGCCGGAAAAATGCGCGACGACTTTCCCGGCACGCGAATCCCAAATACGAATCATATCGCCGTCGAAGCGAACTCCGGGGCGGTCGATATTCTGTCCCATGCCAATGGCTACCCGATTGTCGTCAACAAATTGCGCGGCAATCATATGCCCGCCAGGGAATCGCATAGTGGCGGGTTGAGAGAGGCGCGACGTATCCCAAACCTTGACGTTGCCGTCGTCGCCGACAGTGGCCAACAGCATTCCCGTTCGGTCGAAGGCAAAGTCACGGGCCACGCCATTGTGGCCGTGGAATTCGCGTTGAACGTAACCGGTCAGCGGGTCCACCAATCGTATTCCTGCGAACTGAGAGGAAACCGCGACCGCTTGTCCGTCTGGTGCAAAGCGCATGGCCAACAAATAGTCGTGATTGGAAAAGCGGTTCAATTCGACAAGGCGCCCGTTGCGAAGCGCATACAGGCGAACCAAACCCGAATAACCGCCGACAGCGATCTCCAAGCCGGACGGCGAGAAATCGATCCGGCGCGTGTCTCCCAATCCGGACAAACCGTCAAGCGGTTGGCCTTCCAAGTCATGCAGTTTCACGGTTCCATCGCGACTGCAACTAGCCAGGACTTGCGCATCAGGATGCCAGGCCAAATCCAGCACCATCTGCGAATGGACCCGGAGCGACCAAACCACGCGCTTTCCGACAACGTCCCACAAAATCAGCGTTCCATTATCGGATCCGACGGCCAACCATTTGCCATCCGGGCTGTACTCGACGGAAAACGCATTGACCTCGGGAATCGCGGCTATCTCCGCGCCGGTTTCCATCGACCAGATCTTGACGCCTCCCAACGGCATCATCCTCTGCCAATGGACACCCGCCGAAGCCAAGCTGCGGCCATCCGGACTGAAACTTAACTGCATAATGGAGCTGGGGTGGCAATTCAACGTCCATTGCACGTGACCGGTTTCGATGTTCCAGACTTTTATTAAGTCGCGGCGATTGGTCCCCCAGGCCCCCGTACCACCGGCCACGAATCGACCATCAAGCGTCACCGCAGTGCACCACACGGACTGGCCTAAATCCGGGAAATCCCAAACTTCCTGGCGGCAAATATGGTTGAGATAATCCCATTCCCAGTCGCGAAAGGACATCGGGCAGCCATCGAGTAATTGGCGGGCACGCGTCGTATTGTTGGCGGAAAACTCGCTGTAGGCTAACGAGACATCGCGCGCGTAGAGCATCGACTCGGCACGCAGTCGTTCGCGACGTTCTACGTCCTGTGCTTGCCGCGCCACATCCGTTTGTTTTTCTGCCAGGGAGCGATTGCGTTCGGCGCGGATCCATTGCGACAACACCGCGAGGACGCCCACGATCAACGTCGCAATCAACCCCGTCAGTGCAGAGTGGCGGCGCGACCATTTAACAGCGCGTTCCCATAAACTTGCGGATCGCGCCAGAATAGGACGCCCCGTCAGGAAACGATTCAAGTCGTCGGCCAGGGCATCGGCTGTCACATAGCGTCGTTGGGGATCCTTGTGCAAGCACTTCAAACATATCAATTCCAGATCGCGCGGCGTGTCCGGTTGCACACTGCGAATGGAAACGGGTTCATCGTGCTTGACGCGCTCTAATGTTTCCAAGGGACTGGCCGCCAAGAATGGCGGTCGGCCAACCAACATGTCGTAGAGGATCGCTCCCAACGAGTACACGTCGGCCGCTGGACCAGCCGCCGCGCCCCCCTCAACAGCTTGTTCCGGTGCCATGTAACTAGGGGTCCCCAACGCGGCTCCAGGCAATGTCCCCCGCGAGTCGTCATGTCGCCGCCTAGCCAATCCAAAATCCGTGATCTTAGGTTGATATAACTGCTTGAGCGGTCCAACCGTCGCCGGATCCGCCGGCACGATCAACTCCACGGCGTCCGGTTGTGCGCTGGGGGCCAACAATACGTTTGCCGGCTTCAAGTCGCGATGGATGACACCTTGTTCATGTGCGTAGTGGACAGCCTTAGCCAGAGATTTGGCCAATTGGGCGGCAGCGCGCGGGGGCAAGGGATGGCTGCGAATCAACGCCGCTAGACTGCCACCAGGTACGTACTCCATCGCAAAGTACGGAATGCCCTCATCAAGTCCGACATCAAAGATCGGCACGATGTTTGGGTGTTGCAACGAAGCTACCGTGTCCACTTCGGCGCGGAATCGTCGCAAGACGTCGTGGTGGACTTCGCCCAGGGAGCGAATCGTCTTCAGCGCCACGATGCGGTCGAGGCCGATTTGTCGCGCGCGATACACGACCCCCATGCCACCACGGCCGATGGGCTCCAGCAGCTCGAACTTTCCCAGCCGATTACTCGTCCGACTTGCGGCTGCGGGAAGATCGCGCCAATCCTGAAAAGTCTCCCCAATAGGTTGCTCCATCGAGGATTGCGTTCCGACCGCTGCGCTGCTCAAGTATTCATGAACCTGAAACAACTCACGCAGATCTTGTTCCCATTGGGGAAAACGTCGGATCCACTCATCCAAGGGCATGTCGTGTCCCATCTCCTGCCGCACGACATACTCGGTGTAAACCATTTCCAGGACCAACTCCTTGTCGGAAACGAGCGATGGGTAAACGGCCAAGACCCTCTCCAACGACTTGGCTTCGCCCCGCCGCAACCGCATTTCCAACTCGGACAACGCTTCCCGCAGGACTTCGCGCGGGGTCTGTTTTCCTGGCGCGGGCTTGTTCGGAGATGAAGTTTCTGAGGTCACTTGAGCGCGTACGCCTGCGGCTGACAGTGAAACGACAAGGACCTCCCGGATATGGCGCACGCGTTGGTCATTACGCGCACGGCGGCAACCCATGTTGCTAGGCCGACGTAAACCCGGTGGTCCATTCCAATTGTACTTTACCGTAACCAATGCCATAATGAGTCCAAAATGTTACAGCTCTGAGAGTCCCCGCGTGGAACAGTCGCAAACCGAATCGAGTTCCGTGGAATTGGCCGATTTTGCCGCCTTGATGGAGCGGGCCGGGCAAGGCGACACAGCCGCCCAAACCTGGATTTGCGAGCATTATGAGCCGAAAGTTCGCATCATCGCCCGCGTGATGATGGGGCCGGCCCTCCGCGCGCATTTTGATTCGCTGGATCTCGTGCAATCGGTGCATCGCAGTTTGTTGGTTGGCCTCCGCGATCAGAAGTTTGACATTTCGTCGCCGCAAAAGCTGGTGGCGTTGGCCAGCACGATCGTGCGGCGGAAGGTCGCGCGCAAATGGCGCCGCACGCGCCGCCAAATCTCGCTGGGGGCCGAGAGCCAGGAACAGGGCGATCTGGCGCACACCTTGAGCGCTTTGTCCAGCCCGGAAGCAGCGCCGGAAAAAGTCGCGGAGTTTAACGATCAAGTGCAACGCGTGTGCAGCCAAATGAATGACCTCGAGAAGCAAATGCTGTCGTTGCGCCTCGAAGGCCACACCTGGCAAGAGATCGGCGAATTGATCGGTTTGCATCCTGTCGCCACCCGCGTCCGCTGGACCCGCCTCCGCCAGCGCCTGCAGAATGCCGGCATCGCCGCCGATTGGATGTGATTGCCACAAAAGATGGGACCACCGTCCCATCCAAACGGCTTCCGCATCGACTAAGAGTCGACGTTCTTGGCAGAGGCCAGCCCGACTACTTACCCCGAACTTTCATAAAAAGGATGGTCTCGGCCGACAGTCCCGCGCGGCCGCTAGGAGGAACAAACTCCCCGAAAACCTCACTCGGTATATTTTCTGTAGCAAAACGTTGTTCGGCTGGCATCTGCTGTGTGATTGGGCATGTTATTGACCTCCAATGGAGTATCGCACATGATCGGAAATCGTCCCAAATTCGGTTTAAACGTATCTCCCCGTCGCGGAATCGCTCGCCGCGATCGCTCCCAATCGGCAGGTGCCCTGACGTTCGCTGCACTGGAACCGCGGCAGTTGTTTGCCGGGTTACCGCAATTGATTGACATCGTGGTCGGTGCCGGAGCGTCGAATCCTTCGCAATTCACGAATGTCAATAACACCGTGTTCTTCGCGGCCACCACACCGGAACACGGAAACGAGTTGTGGAAGACCGATGGGACCAAGGACGGAACAGTCCTGGTCAAGAATATCCGCCCCGGCGCCGACAGCTCCCTCCCCAGCAATCTCATCAATGTCAATGGTTTCCTGTTCTTCAGTGCCGACAATGGCGTACATGGAGCGGAGCTATGGCGCAGCGACGGGACGGCGGCGGGAACCTATATGATTATGGATATTTACGCCGGGGCCTCGACTTCCGCCATAACCGAAATGACGAACGTCAGCGGTACGTTATTCTTTTCCGCTTTGACCAATGATTCGGGCAAAGAGTTGTGGAGGAGCAATGGCAAATTGGACGGTACGTTTATGGTAAGAGATATCTACTCGGGCCCCACGAGTTCCTATCCGCGCCGCTTGACTAACGTCAATGGCGTTCTATTTTTTGCAGCGAATGATTCTGACCACGGTGCCGAAATTTGGCGGTCGGGTGGATCTAACGGGACTACGGTGTTGGTCAAAGATATTTGGAGTGGATCGGGAAGTTCTGGCCCAGATTCCTTAGTGAACGTCAATGGAATGCTCTTCTTTGCGGCCGCAGCGCAAGAATCAGGGAGAGAGTTATTCCGCAGCGACGGCACGCAACTGGGCACGTTCCTCGTCAAGGATATCAACCAGTCCGGGCATTCGAATCCGGAGGGCATGGCGAACATTAATGGCACTCTGTTTTTCCGAGCAAACAATGGCGTCTCCGGCACGGAGTTATGGAAAAGCAATGGTACCTCGGCGGGTACCGTGCTGGTCAAGGATATCAGTAGTGGTTCGCCAAGTTCTTCCCCCCAGCTTCTGACGAATGTTAACGGCACCTTGTTCTTCGTAGCGACGGACGGAACTAACGGAAGGGAGTTGTGGAAGTCGAATGGGACCAATGCCGGTACTGTATTGGTTCGAGATCTACAACCAGGTTCCGGGGATAGTTCGCCATTTAGTTTGACCAATGTTGGCGGCACTTTGTTCTTCGGCGCAACAACGGGTGCCAGCGGCACGGAATTGTGGAAAACCGATGGGAGTGCTGCGGGAACTGTGATCGTCAAGGACCTGGGTCCTGGCGCGGCAGGGTCATCTCCAAGTTTTCTCACGAACGTCAATGGGCATCTCATCTTTCACGCAAACAATGGTACGGCAGGCGCGGAACCCTGGATCATGGACGGAGGTGGCGAGGCAACTGTGCCTATTGAAGGGGCGATATCGCCGGGTGTTTCAGGACTTGGCGTTGCCTTCAATCCCGTGTCGTCGTCAGTCCCTGGCATGGGCGTGGCGGGCGTAGGAGTTAAACCGCCGACCAAGCCTGCACAGCTTTCAACGATAGACATCATGCAGGGCATCGCGGGTTCCGATCCGTTGGAGTTTACTAATGTGAACGGCATTACATTTTTTACCGCTGAAACTGCGTCGCAGGGGCGCGAACTGTGGCGGACGGATGGTACTCCGGCGGGAACGTACCTGGTCAAAGACCTTTTTCCCGGTGCGGCTTGGTCGAACCCGGAATATCTCCTCAATGTCAACGGAACTCTGTACTTTCGCGCCAATGATGGCGTGACTGGCATCGAGTTATGGAAATCGGATGGTACTGAGGCGGGCACCGAGCAGGTCAAGGATATTGAACCTGGCGCGGGTTCGTCGTCCCCGAGCAAGTTGACCAATGTCAGTGGGCGCCTCTTTTTTGTGGCCGGCGATTCCGTTCACGGGAATGAACTATTTGTCAGCGATGGAACCGCCGCTGGCACCAAACTAGTCGGCGATATCATGCCAGGCCCATTATCAAGTCTTCCTAGTAATCTGATCAATGTGCGCGGCATACTCTACTTCACCGCGAACGATGGAGTTCACGGCACCGAACTCTGGAGGTCGAATGGCTTAGGATCCGTAATGGTGAAGGATGTGAACCCCGGTGCCAATAGTTCGTTCCCATCGTCGTTAACGGAAGTCAATGGTCGGCTCTACTTTTCCGCACTGTCATCGACGCAGGGGCGGGAACTTTGGAAATCAAGCGGGAATGCCGCAGGCACCCTCATCGTCAAGGACATTTATTTTGGTGCCGGCTGGTCAACGCCGGGTGGCATGACAAACGTCAAAGGGAACCTGTTCTTTCACGCCTATCATCCGGACCATGGTCGTGAACTTTGGCGCACCAATGGTGCTGAAGCGGGCACGGTGCTGGTGAAAGACATTGTGCCGGGCATAGTAAGCGGCTTGCCATCAGGTTTGACCAATTTGAACGGCACGCTGATGTTCGCGGCGCATACACCTGAGGCAGGGTCCGAGTTATGGCGTAGCAATGGAAAGCAGGTAGGCACGGTAATGGTCAAGGACATTCATCCCGGTCCCGACTCTTCGTTTCCCGACAATTTCACTGTCCTCAATGGTTCGTTATTCTTCACAGCCAACAACGGGCAACATGGGACCGAATTGTGGACTGCTGGGGTCTTTTCCAATACAGTGAAGATGGTGGCAGATATTGCTCCAGGCGAGGCAGGTTCTTTTCCCTCGCAATTGAGGCCGATCGGCGATCATACGCTTTTTTTTAAGGCCAACAATGGCAGTCAAGGTAAGGAGTTGTGGCGATTGAGCAATTTCGCACCGTCCAACAGCCCACAGTCTAGCCCAGAATCGCCGGAGTGGGACATATCCACTCGAGACAAATCACTCGGGCCCATACCAAACATGTTCTTCTTGCCGTCTGGCAACGGCCCACGGATATCCGTAAAAGACCGAATGGGGTATCAACCGCGGACGCGCGAGGCCTTGCCCCTTAGCGAGCCTTCTGCCCAATTAACCACGACGGACGTCATTGACGGGGCAATCGTCCACGCGGATGCCGGCTTCTGGTCAAGCGACAACAAACAGAAATCGTTACCGTACTTCTCAGTCGCCCACGATCTCGATTTGTTGTTCGCCAATGGTCTTGTTACCGACTGGGTGTAACCTTGATGAAAAACAACGGGATAAGTCGGACAAACATCGATGGGAATCCGTTGACTTGACGCAGTCCCTTAAGAATCCTACATCATCGGATGCGCGCGTCTCGCGCATGTTGGGTTGCGGGCGAAGCTAGCCTTAGGTTAACGTCCGGACAATGAAATCGACGGTTCTTTTGAAGTCCAAGTAATTGTTATGGTGGACGGAGTCGTTGGTGCCGAAGTCCAGGCAGTGCGCTTTGGGGATGGTGAGTAGGTGACCAAGGTCGCCCATCGACGAGCGATCGACGACCAGATCATGCGGACCGGGAAACACGATATCGGCCGCGGCCGCTTTCAATCGTTTGCCCGCTTCCGTAAAGTACCGCCAAAATGCCCAACCGGGATCGGTCGGCCTGAAACTGGAGACCACCGCAAAATAGTTGTCCGCGACGTTGGCGAGGGCCCGCGCGCGGAGCGCCGTCAATTCGGGGGCATTCTGCACGCGCGACTGGGCATCAAGTCCGGGAACCAGCGCGATCACCGCGTCAGCTACGGGCGTCTTGGCCGCCAACGACATCGCCGAACAGACCAGTGACATCAGGACTTGAGCCACCGACAGGAAAGGGACGAGATTTGCCGCCGCGCCTATAGCGTGATTGACGATGTTTCCAACGTTAGTCAGATAGTCGATTGTCGCGCGCACGCGATCAGGCGCCGCCAAACTGGTGCCTGCCAGCGGCGATCCGACGAAAACGACCTTGCCCCGTTCGCCCGCCGCTCTATTGAGAACCTCATACCACCACCGGGCGACCAGTCCACCGCGGCTGTGGCAGAGAATATCGTAGGTCACACCGGTCGGTAGCCGCGCGCAGAGTTCGAGTGCATTCAGCAATGGACTGCGCGACAGGGTCGGATGGCTGAAAAAGAGAACGGCAGCATATTTGTTCTGCGCCCAGTCGAGAAACGACTGGGTCGCGCCTGTGACTGTTTCGCGCAAACAAGCGACGAAGAAGCGACGAAGTTCTCGCTGTTGCTGAACGTGCCGTGAATCACCAACAAGATGCGCTCGCCGGCGACGATTGGTTGAGAGAGTTCTTTCAATCCGCCATCGCGATAGTGCCACACACCCGGCCGCGGTGTCAATTTCCCATCGACATGCGACAGAAACTTGTGGACATCGGATAGCCCCACGGTCTCGAACGAGTACTGGTCGATGATCTCCAAAGTTTCCGGAGTTGGACCGCGCCGCGCTCCGCGCCGTTTCCCGGCCAATTGGGAGGTTCCCACTGCGCCGGGATGCCAGCGGAGAACGCCTTGCGGATCGACCGCCAGCGTCATAAGCGCTTCGCCTTCGTCGCGCCGCAATAGGCGTTTGGCGCGCAGCAGGGCCGTCGATTTGCGGCGGCGATTGGACCAGGTCGGCTCGGAAACCGTCGGCGAGATCCCGGCGACGGCGCCAGCCTTGACCATCCGTGTGCGCAGCGACTCCCAGCGCGAGGCATCTCCCGGTCCCGATGGGGATTGTTTGACCATCATCGATTCTCCGGCAAAGGAAGGACGCCGCGGCTCCGAGCGAGGACGATGTCCAGCAGGCATTCGAATTCGTTTCGATCGGCCAGGTTCTCGCCGCCGACCTCAATCGCTTCATCCAACGATTGGGCCGCTGTCACCATTACGCTCTCCACGGGGACCAAGAGTCCTCGATCAATGGCTTTCAGCATGCGGTGGAACCCCGTCGGCTTCAGCACCCATCGATCGTCTGAGTTTCGTTGATCCATGTCATCGGAGCGAAAACTGGAAGTCAACGGTCCGGTGGGTTGACTGTGCGACGCCGATTCCCATCCGCCCCAAAAATCTTCGTGCGCTTTCGGTGTTTGCCAATAGCCAGGAAACGCATGGCCCTTGAGCAGAAACAGGACTGGATAAATGTCGATTTCCTCTAAACAAGCCGCCAGCAACACGGCCAAATCCAGGCAGGTCCCTGTACCCGTTTCCAAAATCTCGCTGGGAGTCCGAATCCGCTGGGAACCTTCGGTGTAGCTGGGCGGCGGATTGGTGTAAGTGATCGGCAATTCATCTGCCAAGGCGTGCCAGATGGCCTCCACTTGATACGTAGCATAATCCCACGTGTCGCGTTGGCGGTGGACGACTTGTTGATAGCCGTCGAAGCCGGCCGCGCGATCGCGGGCAATCAACTGTAGTAGTCGTTTCGCTCGATCCTTGATGCGCGTCACTGCCGGATCGCGCGGTTGAACAAACGAAGGCAACCAATGGCGGTCGTCGTCCGTGTCGGTCCATTCGTTCATTGGCAGAATCCGCACGACAAAGTTCTTGTCGTACAGCGAGTGGCCTTGCCACTCCACCGAGACTTTCAATGTCGTCACCACGGTTTCGCGATGAAGGCGCAGATGGCTGCTGACCAACGAAAAGGGTAAATCTTTTGTGAACTTTTGGCCAGCGCCAGTCAAATGAACGGTCAGCGATTGCGTCAGATCCTTATCGCCTAACGACAGGACAGCGCGTATCTGGATACCGTCGATCCTTCGATCCGTGTGGTTGCGAAGGTAAAAACTTTTGAACAAACTGCGGCCATTGTGCAGCAACGAATAATTGATTGTTTCAAACACTGCCACTTCGACCGACAGCATATCTTTCCAATCGGGCAAGGCCGACACTTCGTCCGGCGTCATCTGGGGCAGCGGCCCTCGATCGATGGCCAACGGCAACTGGTCTTTTCCCGCGCGGCGGCTTGGGGTTTTAGGGTGGGGCAACAGCGATTCGGCGCTCCACAAGACAATGCCTGACCCGGCCAAGGGCAAGTCGCCGCGCATGATATTCGCTAGGGCCTGCGGGAACGCCTGGCGGCAACTCCCCGACTGGCCCCATTGCCGATAGAACTCGGCGAAGAACAATTCCGCCAGCGCATCATCGATCGAATCTTGAAAGGCCACGGCACAGGCGGCGCCCTCGGCCACGCATAACGGTGCAATCCTCGCGGCGGAATGGTAGAGGTTTAATCCCACCAACGCCGGCCGCGCTGCACCAATGGCCTGACCCAACTCTGCCGCCGAAACAGGAACCGCCCCTTGCGATGCCACGGGCGCACGCAAATACATGCCGTCGTCGAACTGGTCGTCCAAGTGCCTCAACAGCTCGGCCCCCTGATGGTTGTCCACACCCGTGATATGAACGACCAGCGGCCGTCGTTGCCGCAGATTCTGTTTGAGTTCGGTCAACGAAGGATTGATGATATTGTAGGTCGGGCCTTTCCATTGGGGACCCGATAAGTTCTCCGGTACGATGCGGCGTTCGCGATCAAATGTGTAGTACTTGCTCAATGCGCCAGGCGCCGACTCGACCATAACCAGCGGTTGCCCCGCGTCCGTTTTGGGTTTCGCCGGACGGCGCGTCTGTCTCAATCGCCGAACCACCAGCGGAACCGGTTGGTTCGGTGCCAAGGGAATCACCCGAGTCAGGATGAATTCCCAGGGCATGATTCGCGATTCCCAATTCTCGCCTTCGGTGCGAAACGGAACTTCGACCTCGACCAACGCAGCGGAACCAAGAGGTTTGAGTAACTCGGTCGAATAGCCCAGCCCGCGAATCTCCTGGCGGAGCAAATCGCGCATCTCCGCACCGATTTCCGTGCGCCAATGGGCACGATTGCGAATCAGATACGACCAGCGGACGGCAAACCGTTGCAAATCCGACCCGGCCGGGATGTGCAATTCAAATCCGTTATCCGCCCGGATGGTTGCGCCGATCGGGGAGCGTTTGCGTGCGGTCTTGGCGGTTCGAGCCGGAGTGCGTGCCATTCAATCACCTGTCCATTTTCATCATAGTTCGCAGCCCGGCAAAAACCACCCAAATGCTGTTCCCTACAAATGGATCCACGTTTCTGGACTTGGAACGCCAACGCTAACCCCCGATTCTGATCTAGGGATAATGCGGTCAGGCAATGTCGCACGACGAGATATGTACTCCGTCTATGGAAATCTCGCGTACGCCAGTGATCGCTTGGTCAGAACAGGCCTCGATCACTGGAGGTTCCGTTTTTCTTCAAACGGTGAGAAGGCCGTCAGTGCACAATGCAGCCAAAGCATCGGCCAACGACTGCAGTTGATCGCGCGTGTGATCGTGGCAAAGACTAATTCGCAGGCGCGCCGTTCCGGCCGGGACCGTTGGCTCGCGAATGGCGGGAACCAAGATGCCCAGGTTGAGCAATGACTCGGCGACCTGTAGGGCACGCTGGCTGTCACCAATGACGATCGGCACAATCGGACTCGGATTCCGGACAGGCAGCCCGCGCGATGAAAGCAAGTCGGCGAAGCCGTTGATATTCTCCCAGAGCCGTTGCCGGCGCTGAGGCTCCGTGCCGACAATGCGCAAGGCCTCGACGCCTGCGGCTGCGGCTGCCTCGGGCATAGCCGTCGAGTAGAACTGTGTTCGGCCCCGGTTGCGAATCCATTCGACCAATGTTCGCGACCCGCAAATAAAACCGCCAATCGAGCCCAAAGCCTTGCTCAAGGTTCCAACGCGCACAGCCATACGGTCGTGAAGCTGAAGCTGCTCCACTACGCCGCGACCGGTCGAGCCGAACACGCCAGTGGCATGGGCCTCGTCCACGACCAGCATCGCATCAAACTCTTCGGCCAATTGCGCCAATTCGCTGAGCGGAGCGCTATCGCCGTCCATACTGAAAACCGAGTCGGTGACAAGGATTGCGCGGCGAAAAGCATTTCGCCGACCGGCAATCAGCTCGCGCGCATGCGCGACGTCGCCGTGGCGATAGACGAGCACCTCCGCCCGCGACAAACGGCAACCATCGACAATACTGGCATGGTTGAGTTCGTCACTCAGAATCAGATCTCCGCGCTCGACGAGGGCGGTAACGGCAGCGATATTGGCGGCGTATCCGCTGGGGAACAGGAGCGCCGCCTCAGTTTGCTCGAATGCCGCCAGTTCCCGTTCGAGGCGTTCGTGCCACACGCCGTAACCGCTGACGAGCGGACTGGCGCCGCTCCCCCAACCGCACGCTCCGGCAACGCGCCGAACGGTGTCGATCAGGCGTGGATCGGCCGCCAAGGAAAGGTAATCATTGGCGCTGAAATCAAGGCAGGTTCGACCATCCACCTGGATCAGGCCGCCGACATGCGGGCTGTGGCGTTTGCGCAAAGTCCGCCACAATCCTTTGGCCTGGCGGCGCTTGGTTTCTTCCTCGATCCACGCCAATGAAGAACGGCTCGTCATAACCAATGTTTCAGTCCGCCGATGGTGGAAAGGCAAATGCCGATTGTGCATTGCCCGATTCATCCACACGATAGGGGAGCCATAGCAAACCGAAGTCATCCACCGAGATATCCGCCTTTCTGGGGGCGATCTCTTCTTCGGTTAAATCCAATTCATTGACCTGCAACTTGTCGCGCATCGCATCGACCGCTTGGCGGAACTCTTCCTCCATTTCATCGATGCGGGCCTGGATGTCTTCCACGGATTCTTCCGCGCGGGCTACGTCGGATTGCTTGCTGGTTGCTCGTCCGATGGACTTGACCGCAGTCGAAGCCCGCCCGACGTTGGCTGCGGTGAGCTTTTTGCGGCCCAGCAAAGCGCCCAATAGTGACTGACCCGTGGACAGAATCGATGTCAATCGGTTTTGTTTGAGCCGGTCTTTCTCGCGCGCTACCTTTTCCTCCGCGCGTCGCTTTCGGTCTTGAAGTGTCTGCAGCTTCGGTCCGAACTTCTGACGCAGCCGCTCCGTCTCCACATCGCGTCGCTCGCTGGCAGCCAATTCCAAACGAATTTTGAAATCGGACTCGCTCTCGCCCGGAGTCGAAACGAGCTTCAGTTCGGCGCATTCCAAGATCACCAATGGCTGCGAGCGGAAAAGATAATCCCGCACCTCGCGTTGCCAGTTTTTGTAGTGCTTTGCCGAGTGCAGAATCTCGGGAACCGGTGCAAAGGTAGCCCCATCGTCCGCGGCCCCTTCAAATTCAGGACGCCACTGCACGATCTCGGCTCGTTCCCAAATATCGTCGGCCGATGTATCCGGTTTGATCGCCCGGATCAGCACATACTCCCGCCAATAGTCCACACCCCAGCCGGCCTTGACATAATGCAACCGACCGCGGGCGAACAGCGCTGGCTGCCACAGGAGCGTCGCGCCGGCGGGGACGCGCGCCGACGGGGGCAAAAACCTTTGCGGAATCTCAGCGGGGATCAATCGCCGCCGATCGCCAGACGACTCCAGGACGGATTTGGCGTCGATCCAATCGCGCTCCACGGCTGTCGATGCCGCCGCTGCGCTTTCGGTCTGATGCGACCGTTGCCCCTGCGTCAATTCCTGAATTTGTTGCCGCGTGAGGGGTCCCCGCAAATAGGACATCGCCCAGCGCGTCTCAAATAACACGGGCTGTGCGTCGTGGACATTGTTCATCAAGAACACCCGATTGCGCAGACCAGAAAGAACCGTGTCCAATTGCGCGCGATGAAACGCGCTGCCGGTCGCCGCGGCTGCTCCCTCCAAACCGTCCAACACCCGCGCCTTGTCGCGCTCAGTTTGTAAGCGGCCCAAAAACCATGTTCCAGTATTCGATAGGCCTTTGTAGTCCAGGTCCACGGGATTCTGTGTAGCCAGGACGATGCCTAATCCAAAAGCCCGTGCCTGTTTCAACAAGGTCAACATCGGCTGCTTCGAAGGCGGATTCTTCGATGGCGGAAAATATCCGAATACTTCGTCCATGTACAGGATGGCCCGCAAGGCGGTTGTGCCTGATTGCCCGCGCACCCAAGCCAGCACCTCTTCCAGCAATAACGTGACAAAAAACATCCGCTCCGCGTCGGACAAATGCGCAATGGAAATAATCGATACACAGGGCTGATCACCCTGGTACAACAAATTCTTGATATTCAATGGTTCGCCCTGCAACCACGCGCCGAAGGACGGCGACGCCAACAAATTGTTGATGGCCAAGGCCAAGGCGGCACGTTCCCGACTGGGAAAGAAAGCGTCGAGTTCCATGACGCCGACGCGCGTAAAGGGAGGTGTCTGAATATCGGCGATCAACCGACCTAAATCGACGTCGGCTCCTGACCGCCAAGCGTGTTCGAGGATCATGGCCACCAAAATATGTTCGCGCGATCGCAGGGGATCGGCCTCAATTCCCAACAATGCCAACAATCCGGACGCCGTCGAAGCGATCCGTTCGCGAAATAACTCATCGTCTTCGATGACTTGGGCACCGGGCGCGGCAAAGGACTTCAAGATGGTCAGCGGCCGCCCCGCGGTACTTCCCGGGGTATAGATGCGGAACTCCGCCTGTTGGCGGAGAGTCGCGATGCGTTCGGCATCTTGTCCCCACCGCGCCAGCCCCCGGCGCCATTTTTCGGCCTCGTCCCGGGCGTACTCTTCCAGGGTTTGTCCTTGCCGGGTCGCTTGGCCAGGATCAACCCACGGCAGGAACTCCTCGGCAGATAGACGGGAAAATGTCAACAGCAAGTTGCCAATATCCCCTTTGGGATCGATGGCAATTACTGGAATGCGGTCCATCGCCGCTTCTTCGATCAAGCTGACGCACAGTCCGGTCTTGCCGCTACCTGTCATCCCGACGACGACGGCGTGCGTAGTCAAGTCTTTCGAGTCATACAGCAACAAGTCGCCGAGCGCTTTGGAATCCTCTGATGCCAACTGGCGGCCCAGATAAAACACGCCCAGTTTTTCGTAGTCGATTTGATTGGGTTCCATCGCGCCCCGCCAATAACCATGATGTATTCGGCTCTTGTTCTACGATGTGATTCTAGTCGATCGTGAGGCTCGACAACAGCGCCAATCGCGGGCATTGAGCGTGACCGAGCTATCAGGTGTTGAGCAGGCGGATCACCAGGGCCAGCAACAGAACGGCCAACAGAACAGCCAACAGTTGGATGCGATGACTGTAGTGGTGACGGGTCAGCGATTCCATCCGCAGGTAACAAAATACGATCGCGATGCCGCCGATCAAGGCGAGATAGCCAAGTCCCCAATGCTTAACGCGGTTCCACGCCAGTTGCTCGCGCCGTTGATCGAGGACGTGTTTCGTGAGTGCGTCATCGAGTTGGAGTCGCGCATAGCCGCGATAGGCCAGTTTCATGTCCGGGGTCAATTCCACCAAGTGTTCCATCAATTCTGGCTCAACCAGTTCTTGCACGATGACTTTGTGCCCCGCGCCGATAATATGCTGATTGACGTAGGCCGCATCGAACCAATCGGTCCCCAACGGCTGATCGGGGAGCGAAAACTCCAAATGTTCGGCGATGCGATCGCGAATAGCCGCATCCAACGCGCGGCGGGCTTCGACGCGCGTCGGACATTGTGCGGTCGCGATCACGACTACGCGGTTATCGTTGGCTTGCGCCGCTTGATTCTGAATCCAGTCGGGACGCGGTTGGTCCAAGCGGATCGTCTCGACGTCTTGTGCGGCCGCCGACACCGCCAGCACCCACCAAGCGCAACACGCCAGCCGCACAGCCCACCGACGTCCGGTGGGATTCGCGCACGCGCGTTTCGATACTGCCAGGGAATCGAAGGCCAACATCAAAGCGCACCTCGGCGCGCGGCCAGCTTGTGCTGATAGCGCATCTTTTTCACTTCCAGGTAGTACCAGGGAGCCGCCAGTTGCGTGGCCACGATCGAAACGCCAAACACCCAGGGGAGCCACGATTCAAACCCAAACGCGTACCCGGCACCGATCGCCAATCCAATGCCAAACGCCACGCGCCAAATGACGATCCGGTTTCGACGCCAGGGGTCCGCCAGACGCCACCAGCGAAGGACACCAAACAACACGCCAACCGCCACGATGAAGCGCGACGCCAACTGCGGGCTCGCCCAGTTGAGTGATCGACCAATGGACCAGCGATCGACTGCAAACACCTGTGGTTCCGGGACCAACCGCGTGATCGCCAGGTACAAAGCCAGCCCCAATCCGGCCCCCGCAGCACCCATCACCAACATACGAAACAGCCATTCACCCGGCTGCCAAGACCACAATCGCGTCACGAGCAAAACGGTCCAGGTCATCAACGTGCTGGCAATGGCCGCCCAAACGCCGACCGCGACGACTTCCGGTCCCAGCGAAAACCCGCGAATGCTCAAGAACAACGCGCAAAAGGCCGCACAGGCAATTGCCCCTTTGAGCAAACTCCCCGCAATTTCGGCAGCTTGTTCGGTCCAATCGCGCGCGGCCAATCGCTGCGCAACCATGTGTTGAAAATCCTCTTCAGTGGCGCGCGGCCGATACACGGTGCGCGGCATTGCCGGAGCGTCTTTGACAATCAGTGCGCGGATCCCAAAGTAAATGGCATACAAGACTCCCAATGCCAAGACGGATGGCAGGATCCAAGTCGAGTTGCCAATGATCGTGATCGCAATCACGACCAATAACACTACCTTCCAGGGAGTCGTCCAATCCAAAGAGTGCCACCAATCGGCCAGACCGTGCGCGCTATGATAGACGAATCGAGCGATCGGCTCGCGCGGAATCGACGAGGCCCGCAGGCTGTCTTGATGTATCGGCACAGCCAACTGCGGTACATTTGATGGGCCCCCGTGGTTCTGCCAACCTTGGTCCAATCGCAAACGGATCCGCTCAACGGCATCTTCTGCTTCCGCAGCCGCGCGTTCATCAATGACGACCGGCCCGGCCACTTCCGCCACTACTGGCGCGACTGGGTCGGGCTGCCATTGTGTGGGCACATGCGGCGACGCTGCGCCGGAAGCGATCTCGATGTCTGGCCACGGCGCGGCGGCTAATACAGCTTCGCCGCTTTGCGGCCGCCAAGGCGTATCCATCAACATGTGCGAAACGTCCGAATAGCGCTCGGCGGGATCCTTCCGCAAACAGCGTTCGATTACGCGCCGGTAGGGCAAGGGAATTCGCGTTACATCTGGCTCCGCAGTCAGATGCTTCATGATGATCTCGTGCGTGGTTTCACCATCGAAGGGTGGATGGCCGCAGAGCAACTCGTAGAACATGACGCCAATGGCGTAGATGTCGATCTCTTTGCCATAGCTGCCGCGACCAATCTCGGGCGCCATGTAATGAAAGGTCCCGACACTTTCCGTGTTCCCGCTGCGCCGACTGCCAGAGATGAATTTTGACAGTCCGTAATCGCCGATCTTGACGACGTTGGAGTCGGAGTCAAAAAACACGTTGCCCGGCTTGAGATCGCGATGCACAATGCCGCGCGCATGCAAGTAACTGACACCAGCGGCGATCGAAGTAATCCACATGCGGACTTGGTCTTCCGGCAGCCCTTGCGGATGACGCGCCAACAAATCGCGCAAGCTGTAACCCGGAACATACTCCATGACCACCCAGGTTTCGCCGAAGTCCGTGACGCGGATGTCCCACAGGGAGATCAAATTGACATGCTTCATGTTCAGACATTGACGCACGCCGCGCAGTTCAATGTCAAGGTTGCGTTGAATACGCTTGGCAGCCACTTCCTTGCCGGCGTCGCTGATCGCAAAATAGACTTCGCCAAACCCGCCGACGCCGATCCCGCGCTTGATGGTATAACCATCCAATGGGCGCGTGCCGCTGGCGTATGTGAATCTCATGACGGGTGTTCCTTGAGCGATCATGGCCGACTCCGCCTGTGGGGCCGCGCCGTACCCGGTAAGGAGGTTTACTCCTGCATCCAGCGTAGCCGCGCCATTCCCCTTTTGTCTAGTTTGCCTCACAACGTCCACCCACCAAGCCCGCCGCCACGAGACGACCAGCCTGATAGAACCCACCACCAGTCCATTTTAACGCACCCACCGGCCAGCAGCGGAATAATGATGCCCCACCCTCTTTATATTCCGCGAGGTTCCAGCGTGATTGCCACGTCTTCGCACACTAACCGCGATCCCATGGCGACCTGCTGCAATCCACGTCCTCGCTTCCCGTCAATTTCCACCCACCGCGCCGACTGTACGAACAATTCGCCGCTCCGATGGACCAAAATCAACGCTTTCGACAACTCCGAACAGACGATGTGCGCCGCGGGAGATTGACCCAAAATCAACGTCTCGCCCATCAATACAATGCCGTCGCTCCATGGGACCGTCCGCGCCGGACAGATCAAGTCCAACAAGGCTGTCGGTCCGAGCAGCGGCGGCTGGCGATAGCACAACGTCACTGCGTCCGACAATCGCACGATGTCTCCATGTTCCAATGTCGCCAACTCCTGGACCTGTCGGCCGTTGACCTTCACTGGGCTGGCCGCCAGCAACGCGTGTCGTCCAGCCTGCCAAATCAACTTCGCATGACGTCGTTGGACATCTCCCGCCAAAGGAATATCGACACGCGGTTCGACCACCGCGCGACCCAACCAAACCGACGTGCCGGTACACACCAAGAATCCGCCGACACCATCCACCCACATCATCCAACTTGTCTGTGCGACGGGCGAGGGAGTCGATTGCGAAGTTGAAAACATGTGCTGACCGCCAATCACCGGGAGTTTTGCTGCGGCGTCCGCAACGGGACGCGGGTTCGTTCTGGGGGCAGAAGCGAACCCGCGGTTTCCCTGAAACGAGGCCGAACCGAATTGTGTGCGCCCACGCGCTGGGTTGCGAGAAGCCGACCCAGCGCGGTAACGCTGACCCCTACTTCCGCACAAACTTGGAATTCACGTCCTGGCCGAAGTATGCGTCGATTTCCTCGCGGATATCGCCCGTCGGCACCGTGTTCTCGACGGGAATCTCCCCGAAGTACTTGGGGGCCAACTCCAGCATCTCTTCCTCAGCATCCATCGAGGCCGAGATTTCGTCGATCAACTTCTTGGTCCGAGCCAGTTGGCTGTTGTCTAGATTGATCGCGCTGGATGTCTTGGCTACATCCAACATCCGCTCGCGGGCCGTCAAATTCTCGATCTGGGTCTCCAGTTCGCGTTGCAGCACTTGCGCCGCTTCCAATTTGGCCAACGCTGCTTCGAGGGCCTTTTGTCGGGCTTCCAGAATCTGGACGGACTTGTCGCGAGTCTGTTCGGCCGTGCGATACAAGTTGAATCGATTGCGGAGGTCTTCCTCGACGCGCGTGATGGTGTAGGAACGACCATTGGACGCGACGTACACTTCATCCCCCGACTCCAAATGCGCGCGGAGAGCAAGAATTTCTTCTTGGCGCTTGGCCAACGCGGCAGTCTGCGCTTCGATGTCTCGTTCCAAACGCTTGATCGTGGCCTTCTCCCGCGCGATTTGGAACACCATGTTCTTGACTTCCGGGTCGATCCGTTTCAACTGATCGCGCGCCGTTTCAATCTGCATGCTGATCGGCACACTTTGCTGCGCCGCATCGCGAACCTTGTTGATCGCCGTGCGGGCATACGGCCAAGCACGGCTTCCGAACAACAGGAAGCCCGCCAGAACCAACCCTAAACCAACGTACAAAACCTTACGAATCATGAGCGTACTCCCTCCAAAAAATCGGGTGCCTTGAGGCGTTCGACCTTTAACGATTTGCGAACGATTAGGGGAGTCTTCGCCCTCGCGACGAGAATATTTTGAACTCTTGGGAAAAAACTTGGTTTTGGGAAAAAATTTTGTAAAGGACGCGCTAACCTTCGCTCGCCGCCTGCAGCACATAGATCGCCCAGGGAGCAACATGCTGTTCGGAAACCCACGGGATACCCTCATCGTTCCGGCCCAGCGGCAAGGCCGTTTCGAGCACTTCTAGCCCGGCCCGATGAATTAGACTGCGATATCCCGCGTCCGTACACACGACATCGTCGATGGGACGCCGGTCAGGCACGTCGAGCATCACGATTCGTACCGGATCGCCATTTCCAGCCAAACGGTTTTCCGGGAAGTCCTTGGTTGAGAAAGACAACCACTCATGGATATAAATCTCGGGTCGCGAAACGAGTAACACCAAACGACCCGCGCGTTGCAGATGAGCGCGGAGGCCGGTCAACGCGCGCAACTTTTCATCGTCCGTGGGAATATTGTCAAACGTGAAGGCGGCGAAGATCAAATCGAAGTCGGTCCAGGGAATCGATGCCAGTCCCCCGGCGCCGATCAAATGGTACCTGCCGATCGGATCGCGTTTAGTCGCCTGCTCAAGCATCGCCTCCGAAATATCGACACCGAATACGTCATACCCCAACTCGCCGAGAAAGCGCGTCGAACGCCCGGTCCCACAACCAAAGTCCAAAGCGCGGCGGCCGGAGACGTGCCTCCCGAGTATCCCAGGCATATCGCGAAACGCCAAAGAGTATGTCCCCGGAAACCCCAGGTCAGCGTACGCCGCAGCGCGCATGGCATCGGCGTACGCATTGCCGAATGGGTTAGACACTACAACCTCCCGATGTTGACTCGATGTACAAACTCGCTATTTGGGCCCGATTGGCGACGCTTGCCCTACTTTGGTTGCGCGATAGCTTCTATCGCGAAGGCACGTGCCCGTTCATCGCGGTTACTCGCCAAAACAAACGCAAGGTGTCGGCCGGCAACGAGAATCGGCGGGCGCACAATGGAAAGATTACGCCGTGATTGCTCGGACAGCGTTTCCAGAGTTATCGCTCCAGGGCCCCCTTTCCAGCCAGAATCGAATCGCGACATTTTGCAATCCGCGCGATCCGCGTTTCGGGTTTCTTGGCTGAATTGAGGTAGATCGCATAGCTTTTCTGCCGACCCGGTGTGAGCGCGTGAAAGGCTGCTGCGAGTTCTGGATCGCAGTTGAGCGCTTCCACGAACTCGGTTGGTAGTTCCATTGCGCGAGGATTGCGGGGAGGCTTCAGCCCCGCCTCAGCATAACTCATTGCCTCACGTAAATACGCAACGATCACCGGCTCCAAGTGGGCGACACGGGCATCGTCCGAAAATCGAATCATGTCAGGATGTTCCGTATTTGGGCCCTGTTTCTCAAGAACCCCTTGGGGGTCTTTCATCAGTGCCGCATGGAAGAAACTGAGCCGAAAATCGCCGCGCAATGCGCCAATAATGGCGATGTTCCGGTCACGATGCAAGTAACAGGGGTGTCCCCATTTGACCGTTTCGACCAGCTCGCACGACAGGCAGATCCGGCGGAGATCGTTCAGCCCGCGCCACCACCGCCGCGTCGAACAATCGGCAGTTGCAAACCGTTCGCAACGACCGCAACCTTTCGTAAAGTAATCTTCGATGTTCGTAATCATCCCAACACGCGCTCTCTCGACCCGCCCTAACAGCTTTGGTAACCATTCACCAAGAACACGTCGATTAAGCGTCAGCCGCAGGCGAACGCCGAGAATTTCTTTGATTGATCACGCCTTGCCACGTACGCCTGCGGCTAACGGTTAAACGAGTTGAAATCCTTAATTGCAATGCGATCGACAAAAGTTTGTGAACGGTTACCAGTTTTTCTCGGGCCGTAATTTCACGGAATCACATTGCGGGATTCTCATCTGGGTTCTCGGTGCGCCGTTAGTTGCCCGATCGCTATTTCGGCGCCACCGTGCAGGTGATCCGCTTG
>JACTND010000001.1 GCA_014584305.1 Planctomycetota bacterium
CCTGTTGCTCGCCGGGCTGCCGGCGCTGATCGATATCTTGGCGGGTGCCGGTGCATCGAATCCCCTTGGCTTTACCAACGTCAACAATACCGTGTTCTTCACGGCCCATACGGCGACTCACGGAACCGAGTTATGGAAAACCGACGGCACGGTCGAAGGGACAGCCATGGTCAAAGATGTTCGCCAAGGTGTACAAAGTTCACAACCATCAGAGCTGACAAACGCCAATGGCACGTTGTTTTTCATCGCCAACGACGGTGTCAACGGCATTGAACTGTGGAAAAGCAACGGCACCGCGGCTGGCACGGTGCTGGTCAAGGATATTTTTTCAGGTCCAGGTACAAGCGGTCCTCTCTCCCTCACAAATGTCAATGGGACTCTCTTCTTCCGCGCCGATAATGGAACCCACGGCATGGAGCTCTGGAAAAGCGATGGGACGGCCAATGGGACAGTGATGGTTAAGGATGTTCGTCTCGGCGCCAGCGGATCCTCTCCCAGCAGCCTCACCAATGTCAACGGCACATTGTTCTTCTCGGCATCCAACGGCACCACTCGTTTGCTATGGCGCAGCGATGGCAGCGAGTCTGGCACCCAAAAGGTCACGATCCCCAACCCGATCTTTGGCGAGGTACAAGATGTCGGTCGTTTGATCAATGTCAATGGCACGCTGTTCTTCGCAGGCCAGCAAATCGGGGGCCGCGAATTGTGGCGCAGCGACGGAACCGATGGCGGTACCCAAATGGTCATGAGCACGTTTGCTAACGGCCTGACTGGAGCCGACCCCGGCAGCCTCACCAATGTCAACGGCACATTGTTCTTTATACAAACGGATTCTGATGCTGGCAGAGAATTGTGGAAGAGCGACGGGACTTCGGCCGGCACCGTGATGGTCAAGGACATTCGGCCGCTCGGCGCCTCATCGGGCTCGTTTGGGTTGACCAACGTCAACGGCATGCTTTTCTTTAGTGCCAACAACGGCAGCGCTGGATCTGAATTGTGGACGAGCGACGGAACATTCGCTGGAACGACTTTGGTTAAGGACATTTTCCCTGGTTCTGAATCGTCGACACCAACCGATCTGACCAACGTCAACGGCACACTCTTCTTTGCCGCCAAAAATGCTCAAAATGGGCGCGAGCTGTGGATGAGTGATGGCACGTCGACTGGTACCGTCATCGTCAGCGATATTAATGTGTCGTCACCAAGCTCATATCCCTCTTCCCTTACCAATGTCAACGGAAGACTGTTTTTCAAGGCCAACGATGGATTCCGCGGATACGAGTTATGGACCATGGATGGCGGTGGCGAACGACCGGTACCTGGTCCGGGGGTTCGCGGGCCTGGCGTCTCACTGGCCGGCGTGGCTGGGGTAGGCGTTCCCGGCGCCGGATTGCCGGGAGCGGGAGTGGCCGGAGTCGGCGTGCGTCCAGTCACGCCACCCTCGGAACTCAAATTGTTTGATCTCGTGGCCGGCGCCGGCGCGTCGGACCCCCAGCATTTCACCAATGTCAACGGCACGGTGTTCTTTACAGCCTTTCGCGCCGACGTGGGGAGAGAACTGTTTAAAAGTGATGGGACGATCAGCGGAACCAGCTTGGTCCACGACATCCGTCCCGGCGATTTTGGCTCCGATCCAAGAAATCTGGTCAATGTCAACGGCTCCCTCTTCTTCAGCGCCAGCGACGGAGTAACGGGCTATGAACTGTGGAAGAGCGACGGGACTTCGGGTGGTACGGTGCTGGTTAAGGATATCCGTTTCCCATTTGGAAGCTCGCTTCCCGAAGAACTTGTCAATGTCAACGGCACGCTGTTCTTTTCCGCCAACACGCCCGCTCATGGTAGAGAGTTGTGGAAAAGCGATGGGACCACCGACGGTACCATTCGGGTCAAGGACATCAATCCCGGCAACGGAGCCTCTAACCCGACTCATTTGACCAATGTCAAGGGTATCCTCTTCTTCTCCGCCGACGATGGAACCAACGGCCGGGAGCTGTGGCGCTCCAATGGCAACGAGGGCGGAACGATCCTGCTCAAAGACATTCGCTCCGGCACGAACGGCTCCAACCCGACTCAGCTGGTCAATGTCAAGGGGATCTTGTTCTTCAGCGCCAACGAGGGCGCCAACGGCTATGAGTTGTGGAAAAGTACAGGAACAACCAACAACACCGTGTTGGTCAAGGACCTTCGTTCCGGGGCGGCCAGTTCCAGCCCGATGTACATGACCAACATCAAAGGGAACGTTTTCTTCGCCGCGCACAACGGAGTCAATGGGATCGAACTGTGGCGATCTAATGGCAGCGCCAACGGCACGGTATTGGTGAAGGATATCAACCCGGGCGCAGCGAACTCGACACCGAAGGACTTGACGAACGTCAGCGGGATGTTGTTGTTCACTGCCAACGACGGTTCCAGCGGCGTGGAACTGTGGCGCAGCAACGGTCAACCGCAAGGGACGGTGCGTGTCAAGGACATCCGCCCCGGCGCGGTCGGCTCGTTGCCACAACACCTGATGAACCACAACGGGATGGTGTACTTCTCGGCCGAGAATGCCACTCAAGGACGGGAGCTGTGGCGTAGCACCGGTTTCGGTCCTGGCACGGAAATGGTCGCCGACATCCAGGCTGGCGCTGCGGGGTCAAACCCAAGTTTTATCACCAGTTCCGGAACAGCTATCTATTTCAATGCGGATAATGGCGAGTCCGGCAAGGAACTGTGGGTCTTGACCAACCCCACGACCGGGGGCGCGCCTTTGGCGATGCCGCCAGCGATTGGAAACACGACCGTTGCGCCACCGGACGCCCATGTCTCGTCATCGGGCCGGACACCTCCATTCGATCCAAACGATGGGTTGGGGATGGCAACCTATACTCAACCGTTCATTGCTAAAAAGTCATCGGTATTCGAAAACCGCGCGGACCGGAGTGGCGAAGAGATTTGGTTTCCAATTGGACCCAATTCAGCAGCCATAACGTTCCGATGGCTCAACGAACCAGCGTCGTATATTGCCTATCACGATGGCTCAACGGACCGGGGCCAAGGCTGGCGACGCCATGCGGGTACAATTCATCGAGCGCCAACAGCGACGTTCAGTCGTTTACACCCGTTCGGAGATCTCGGGCGGACTGACCACCACCTGGACTTGACGATGATCGATAGTGTGTTTGAACAGATCGTGCCATAAGTAATCGGACCATTGGGGTTGGAGTTTCGCTTTCAAGCGGCAAAGAACACGCTCAAACGCGAACTCCAACCCACGTAGCGAATGTAGACAAATCGCTCGACACGCCTTGATCGGACTGAACTGTGGAAGGCGTGAAATGCGATCCAGACGATGGTTCATATTGGGAACTTGCATCGATGCCAGAGATCGCTGCGTGGGCGGAGTGGCGAACGATAGTCCCCCAGTCGTTCTGCAAGGCGTTCCGCAACGTCTGGTTCGATAGGTTCAAAGCCAATGAGAGTGAGGACTTGCAATGAGGTTGAAGCATCCAGAATTGTCAACCAGCCAGATTGTCAATCGGAGAATTCTCAAACGGCAACCGCGCGGTCGGCAATCAGCGATCACCTATCGATCGCTTGAGCCGCGGCGACTGCTGGCCGGCGCTCCAACGCTGATCAACCTGGTGGCCGGCGCCGGTGCGTCGAATCCCGAGGCGTTTACGAATGTCAACAACACGGTGTTCTTCGCCGCCGAGACGCCCGCCACGGGGAACGAGTTGTGGAAATCGGATGGAACGGCCGCCGGAACCGTCTTGGTGAAGAATATTCGTGCCGGGAGCGGCTCGTCGTTTCCGCACCGATTAACCAATGTGAATGGCACCCTGTTCTTTGTCGCCCACGACGGCGAAACTGGCTATGAACTGTGGAAAAGCGATGGGACGAGTGCCGGAACCGTGCTGGTCAAGGATATCCGCGTCGGCGCGAACTCTTCCAATCCAACACGGTTGACCAACGTCAACGGCACGTTGTTCTTCCGTGCCGATGACGGAACGAACGGAGTCGAGTTGTGGAAAAGCGACGGAACGAGCGCAGGAACCTTGATCGTCAAGGACATCAATCCAGGAAGCAATTCGTCGTCCCCAGACCTTTTGATCAATGTCAACGGGACGTTGTTCTTTTCCGCCAACAACGGCTTAAATGGCCACGAGCTATGGAGAAGCAACGGCACGTCCGGCAGTACCGTGATGGTGAAAGACGTTTTCTCGGGAGGTAGCGGGTCGTTTCCCGGATACCTGACCAACGTTAATGGAACCTTATTCTTTACCGCGAACGATGGCGTCCACGGTGCCGAACCATGGAAAACCGACGGCACGGTCGCTGGAACAGTACTCGTGAGGGACATTCGTGCGGGAATTGACGGGTCGTTTCCGAGCCAATTGACCAACGTCAATGGCACGCTGTTCTTCAGTGCCAGAAACTTCCTCCGCGGCGTTGAGCTGTGGAAGAGTGACGGCACCACGGAGGGAACTAAAATCGTCAGAGA
>JACTND010000233.1 GCA_014584305.1 Planctomycetota bacterium
CAAACGATTTGACCAAGGCTATGCCACGTTCATCGATATGGCCCAGGAAGCGGCGCTGCATGGCGACAAGTCCCCCATCGAAATCGAATATCGTCCCAGTGGCATCGGCTCGGACGGACCAACTCAGACCGTGATGGTGCAACCGCGAATTGGATTGGTTCCGGGAGCGCCGTTTGCCATGATTGGCGCCGAACGGATGCAAACCAATCAACTGGATCGGGTCACCCCTGCGCGACCCTGGTCCAGCGCGGCCCACGCCACGCCCCCCCTGGCGCCTGGTGATCGCATCGTCGAGATTTTGGACCAACCGGTGGCAAACATTGCCGATGTGATGCGGTATCTGGCCCCGCGGGCCGACGAATCCGTGACGATCGTCGTCGAACGGACGACAAACAATCAAGTCGAACGAGTTCCCATTAATGTGCCACCGAACCCGATGCGCACTTTGGGCTTTAGCTGCATGTGGGGCAGCATCGTCGCTCTTCAGGATCATGCGCCGGGACGGTCCGCTGGACTGCGAATCGGTGATCGGCTCACCCATCTAAACGGCGAGCCTATCGGCGATCTGTTGACGCTCGATTTGCGAATCATTCGGCGTCTGCGCGAGGGTCAATCGGAATGGAAACTGACCGTGGAACGACCCGGAAGTGACGGGCAGCCGGCTTCTACATTCGACGTGTCCCTGAACCCCCGTTACCCAACTGTCAATCCGCAATGGGGCGACAACGCGCTTCCTCTCGTTACCCTGGGTATTGCAGTAGAGTCGACGCGAACGATCGCCCACGTCACGCCTGGGAGCGCCGCCGAGCAGCAGGGCCTGCGCGCTGGCGACGAGCTGATCATGCTGGAAGCCAAACATACCCCCGAACAAAAACGACGTGACGACTACAAACTGCGCACGACGAAATGGGATTTGGTCGCCGAAGATTTGCGGTATGTCACGATTTGCGAAATGATGAACGGCGCCGCGCCCGATTTGACGTTCGAGTTTACCGTGCGCGGCGGCGATGGCCAACAACGGCAGGTCGCCCTGCAGCCGCGCGAGTCATCGGAGTATTTTATTCCGCAACGCGGCCTCGTGCTGACGATGCTGGAACAGGAATATCAATCGCGGGGTTGGGGCGAGTCATTGACACTCGGCTTCCATCAAACGTTACGCGAGACGACGCGCATCTTGCGTATCTTGCGACAAGTGGCGACGGGGCAATTGTCGCTCACCAATTTTGGCGGTCCGGGGACGATCGCTGTGGTGGCGACCGGTGAGGCGTCAGCCGGGACTTCCCGGCTGCTGTTGTTCTTGACATTGCTGTCGGCGAACTTGGCCGTGATCAATTTCTTGCCGATCCCTGTCTTGGACGGCGGGCACATGATGTTCTTAGCCTACGAGGGAGTTTTCCGCCGGCCCGTGACGCCGGCGGTGCAGAATGCGCTGTCGTATGCTGGACTGTTCCTTATCCTCGGACTAATGCTGTTCGTGATTTTCCTGGATATCACACGGATTCCGGCGTGGCTGTTCTGACTGGTATATTCGGCAGTTTCGCGCCATGATTTACGATCGCGCCGTTGTCGATGGCGGCACGATGGCCTCGCCGATAGATCGTGTGGGGAATTGCATGATGAACGACCGCAATTGGTTGGGGCCCGGGCTCCTGTTAGCTGGATTAGGTTTGTTCTGGCTGGTTGTCGGGGGCAACGGTGAACCCGCATTACCCGCAGTCGATGCCACGCCCCAGTCGGCTGAATATGATCCGAACGATTGGCGGACGTTGGAGTTCATTCCGGCCGTTGATTTCCGTGAGATTTTTCATTTTGACGTGACGCCGCAATGGATTTCTAGCCGTTGGCAGCGTGTTTCCCAAACGACGAATTCCGAAGGATGGTCGCTGCATCGTGTCCCGTTGGTTACAGGAACGAACGGGTGGGACATTCACGGCAGTCTGACCTATTCCTTTGACGCTCAGGGAACTCTGAAACGCATACACTTTGCCGGTTGGACCGCGGACACGTCCCTGCTGGAAAGCACTTTGACGCAAAATTTTGGATTTTCGCCGGAGAAAACAGGTTGGCTGGGTGCATTCACACGGAAGTCGCTCGGGCAACTAACGGGCGTTGCGTTGTTTAGGCTTCCTGAAATCCGCCAGATGTCGGCTGCCAATCAACAAATTGCGGTTTGGCTGGAAATCAACGATCCTCGTTTTCGCGGCCGGGCGAGCGCGGAGGCCAGCGAGTTGTTGAAAAACGCATTGACCTCGCACCGTTGACATTACCCGAACAAGTTTTCCACGTCACCTTTGTCGCGCCGTAATTCGGGAAAAAGTCCGCTCGGACATGTCTTCGTTACTCCTGGTACAACTTTCACGGCATCGCAGTCACGAAAAGTCACAGATTTTGATGCTCATCGCGTTGCCAGGAATTTTTTTTCGACCAAGGTTTGACAGTTCTGCTAGCGTCTTTACAATCGTGCTCCTTGAACTGAACTCTGCTCCGCCCATCGATACTGGCGGATGACTCGACAACAGGAAAACGCGAGGAGTTTGTTGACTGGGTTGGACCATAAAGGCCAACCAGACTCTTTGCTCGCCAAACGAGTTCAGTTCGGAAACGTAGTGGCGTAA
This sequence comes from Planctomycetota bacterium, assembly GCA_014584305.1. Taxonomy (GTDB): domain Bacteria; phylum Planctomycetota; class Planctomycetia; order Pirellulales; family Pirellulaceae; genus BJ22. The sequence continues at coordinate 2,616 of JACTND010000233.1, forward strand.
GTTGGCCAAGGCAGCGTGGCCATCCGCGACGGATCGTCGCGGTTCACAGGGGGGACGAACGTTTAGGAGTTCAACAGGACGTGGCGCAGGCGATTGGGCAAACCGACGAAGGATTGTTGTTGCGCCGCATTCGCGAACGTTTGGCTGCGAACCTCGGCAAACGGATTTACGAAATGTGGTTCGCCCAACCTGAGCGATTGGAATTGCGGTTCGGTCGATTGGTAGTCAGCGGACAGAACGAATTTGAAATCAACCGATTGCGCCGCAATTATGACGACGCTTTGCAGAGTGTCGTACGCGAGTTTTCGTTCCCGCCTATGGCGGTAGATTATGAACTGAATACTGCTGCGATCGATCCGCCGTCCAGTTCGAGTACCCTGCCGCCTCCCCCGGACGAGACGCTCCCATTATCAAGCAATGGAAACAGGCTAAATCTTGTTGAGCGAGGCGCGACCAAGCCCGTTGCCACCACCGAGCCCAAACGGCGACGTCACCAATCGCTCGCGGATTTTGTTTTTGGCGAATCCAACGAAATGTTGCGAGCCGCCCTGGCGCAGGTGACTCAGCAACCCGGCAGTTGTTCGCCGTTGATCCTGGTGGGGCCCACGGGCTGTGGCAAAACGCACGCGCTGTCCGGGTTGGTCGCCAAGATGTGTGAGTCGAGCAAATTCGGTCGCTGTGCCTATTTTTCCGCGGAGGAATTCACGAACTCGTTTTTGGACGCATTGCGCGGCTCCGGTCTTCCCTCGTTTCGCCGCAAATATCGCGATCTGCAAATGCTGGCCATCGACGACTTTCAGTTTTTGGGGGGCAAGCGAGCCACATTGACCGAGTTTCAGTACACGCTGGACCATTTGACGCGCGCCGGAAAACAAGTGGTGTTAGCGTCGGATCGGCCGCCGTCCCAGATTGTTGGGATCGGAGAAGAACTTCTCACGCGCTTGACCTGCGGTTGGGTCTGTTCGGTGATTCCCTTGGACACCACCGCACGTCGAACGTTGATTGAACGCGGTGCAGCGCGACGCGACCTCCCCTTATCTGACGACGTCGTCCACTTGTTGGCGCAGAACTTGCCTGGCGACGCGCGGCGGATTCAAGGCGCCTTGAATCGCTTGCAAGCTTGGCAGTTGTGCCGACGGCAAGTGCCTAGTCTGCGCGAAACGCGCGAATTGTTGCGCGATCTGCTCTACACACCGACAGCCCGGACGACCTTGGCGCGAATCGAACAGGCCGTATGCGATTGTTGCGGAGTCGAAGCGGACGAACTGCATTCGGAAAGTCGCGGTCGACGCATCGCTGCCGCGCGGATGCTGGCCATGTGGCTTTCGCGCCGTCATACATCGAATGCGCTGGCGGACATTGGCCGACACTTTGGTGGCCGCTCCCATAGTTCGGTCATCGCGGCACAAAAGAAAATTGACCAATGGCTGAAGTCGGAAGACGAATCACTCTTCGCTGGCACGGAAGGGTCCCTGCGCGATGTTATCCAGCAGATTGAACAACGTCTCAAGGTCGGCTAGAGCATAGCGCTGCGGGTACAGCCACACATTCTTTTCGACGAGTATTCCGATCGCCCTTGCTCCTCAATAGCCGCTGGAATCGATGATGTCCCCCTTTGGACGCGTCCGAGGAACAAACTTGGGGGCGAAGTAAAAAATACTTCATCGACGATCAGTTAGCCCGCATTTCTCACACTGCAAAGAAAACAAAAGAGAAACCAAACCGTTTTGACACGGCTTCATTGGTGAAATCAAGCATCCGATGAAACGCATTCAAAAAGTTTGGTCATGACAGAGTGTAAACAATGATCGTTAGCATTTCAGCTCCTTGGTCGTC
>JACTND010000116.1 GCA_014584305.1 Planctomycetota bacterium
ACACAAGCTCAGCCCGTGGTAACATGCGCAAAGACTGGAGCAGCACATTGAAGCTAACTCGATTCACGCGTTCTTCCAATTCACGCTGAACCATTACAATGTCGCCGATCGTGCCGAGTTGATCGGCCAGCGGCAACAGGTAATCTGATAAAACGAGGTCTAAATTGCCCAGTTCCTCTTGCTTTTGAATCAGAAACCTGTTGCGCTACTTCTTGTAAAATTGTTCACGTCACCGTGAGCGAAGGATCGCAACAGAAATGGGATGATGGACTGAACACTTCGCTGGATGCAAGTAAGGAAAAACGCAAAGTCGCAGAGAGCGCGGAGGAGAAGCAATCAAACGAACTCTGCGTCTCTGCGTTTCAAAACAGTTCTGTTTCCATTGCTGACAAACCAGAGAGGTTGGAAACTTCTGGGTGCCTGAACTTTTTGGTGCGCGGCACCAAGGAAGTATTACTGGCTGAGGATTCGATCGAGTTCGTAAGATTGCAGGAGAAGAAACTCAAGCCTGGCGAACGTCTCTGGCTGAGGACGGAGATCATCGAATCGGTATTCGGGCGTTACAAGCAATTCGAAGGGGAGCACTCCAAAGGGGGCTTCACGACTCCGCCACCAAGCTTGGCAAGTTTAGTCGTACGTATTTGCGCGAAAGAGATCAAGAGTGCCTTTGGCCGGTTGTCAGTACAATCGGTGAAGGAATGGATTGGCCAGAATCTTGCGAACACCGTTCCATCCAAACGACGTCGCGTGTCGCGGCAGTTTCGAAAGTCGATTTCCTTAATCAACCAGACAACCCGCGCAACAAATAGCTACGCAACGAATGGAATCGTTTTATCAGATCAGTCCGGGGCTATCTAAGCCGTCAAAAGTTTTGGCACATCGGTTCGCCGCTGGCCTGCGTCCCCAGGGCACTCCACACGGCAGCGTCGACCGTTTCCTGAATCGACGCCGTATGCCCATCGACGAACACCACGTTGACAAACCCCCGATGCCGACTGCCAAATGCAACTTCCTTGGCGGCAAACGGCAAATGCTGCAAGTCTTTTCGAATCAAAGCGTTGATCGGAACCCCTGTCGATCCGTATTGATGGGACATCTCACCCCGATATTCGGCCCAATGATCGACAGCATCCGTTCCCCGTTCGTTGCGGACGTTCAAATCGTAAAGCGCGTCGGCCATGGCAATCGTGTAGGCTGTACCATCCAGTACCAGTTTGATGTCCCGCGTCGCAAAAAAGCCGTCAGGAACGAAATTCGCTTCATCGACCGCCGTTCCGCTGTACACCTTCAGATAGTTGGTGGCCATCCACGTACCACCTTCGAGGGCGTCCACAAAGGCTTCCAGGCCAGACGCCGGACACTGAGTCAAATACAAATGGGCATCGGAGCGAAAACTGCGGTCGTGATAGTGTGGAGACGCCAAGCGCCCGCTCATGTCGGCAAGATCAACAAGCTGCTTTTCGTCTTGCCACCCCATTCCGTATTGACGCAGACGGTTCTGGCAATCGGTTGAACGAGCTGCTGATCGAGCGGCTTGCACTGCGGGCAACAACAGACCCATCAGCACCCCGATGATCCCGATCGTGACAATCAACTCAGTCAAGCTGAATCCATGCCTTTTTCGTCGCATCATTCGCCTCTGATCAGGTGCGAGAACGATCAAGTCCCGCGGTTGGGATCTTTCTAGTGGAAACCGGCCTGGCCCGCACAACACGTCTAATTTTCAAATTACAGATACCGAATTTGGTAACATTTCAGCGGTCTGAAGTAGATTTTGGTGGAAGTGACGACAGTTTTCAAGTCTCCCGATAGATTTTGATGGCGGAAATGATAGTTATGATTGGGTCGTGACCGCGCTGTTTGACGGTCGGTTTTTGGTAGACGGGTACCATTGCCGAAGGAGTGCTCGAAGCAACCGAGGGCGAACGAGCTTCCGCCAATTGTTTGGCCTGTTTGAGCAAGGCAAAGACAACGGCTTCTTCACCCAGCGCATAGATCGCTTTGGCTTGCTCCTGATGGGCGAAACGTGGCGGGAGGTCAAAGGGGCCAAGATTAAGACTACGGGCATCAACCATTGGGTCTACTTGTCCGACAAGACGATGTTCGTCGGCGTTGAACTGCGAAACCCGCAGCACGATTCGATTCCCGATTAACTTGAGCCTCTTGAGTTCGAGTTGCAGCGATCAATGACGCATGTTCACGTCGGGCCGTATCAATCGCTGCCGCAAAAGTGGAAAGACTTGAAGGCCGAGCTTGCCGCTCGTGGCGAAGTCGTCGACTCGCCGTCGCTCGAAGTCTACGGCCACCACTGCGACGACCCGGCCAAGGTGGAAACGACGATTCTCATCGGCCTCACAGCAAAACCGGATAAGTCCACGACGACGATTGGCCGCAACACGTTCGCGGGCATCTACACCGACCAGCCTGCCTGGGATATTGGCAGGCCGCAAAAAGCCCTGCTCGACGTGGCCGATCGAATCAGGAGATCACTCCTCGATTCTGGGTGATCGAGTCCCTAGAGTCATCACGGTACGAGGTCCGGCCGGATCCGAAAGACAGCAGCTTCCAGGATGGAGGGCCGAAGGCATGGTTCGTGGTGGCGAGGAGGGCGGGGCGAACCTCACTTGGATCGGAAACAGGAGCTACAACTTCTACGGCGATGTGGTCTGTTTTCCGAAAAACAGCTAAAATACCATGCGATAGGAACTGCCTCCAAATCGAGTAGTACCTGCTTCGCCCCCGTAGCTCAGATGGATAGAGCGCAGCTTTCCTAAAGCTGATGTCGCAGGTTCGACTCCTGCCGGGGGTATTTCAGGGGGAATTGCCGGAAATAGGTATCCACGGCGGGTATCCCATGATCAAGGCAAGCGGGTATCCAAAAAGTATCGACGCAAGCACCTTAAAACAAACAACTTGCAAATCTGAGTGACGGAGGGTTCGGACTAGACCAGTGGTTTCCTAAACCGTAGGTCGGAGGTTCGATCCCTCTCGGGCGTATTCGCGACATCGCAAGGAACACCGCGCGACGTGCTGCCATTGGACGCGTTAGTCATCGTTTAATTTAATCACCACATAGGTTGTTCTCTGCGATGGATCGTCTGGATAGACCAGTCGCAAGCGACTGGGACGACTTTCATACTCGCGCTGCGCGGTAACCAAGTAATCGGCTTGGTAACGTTCCGCTAGAGCGACTATTTCATCATCCGTGTAATCAAACCATCCATTGGGCCAATCGCGCGGTCCAAAATAGACGTCGTTAGCTCGCCGCCACCAATCGACGATGCGCGCATCGTCCTGCGGCATGTCCTTCCAACAGAATACTTCCCTGCGCCACGCATACCACTTGAACGTTTGCTGCGCCGGGGGTGTCAAAAACCCGGCGTTCGTTGGCGTCGATTCGCGAATCCATTCACAGACGGCCAGCCAATTGCGATACGTTTTCGCGGTTCTCTCATTATCCTGGGCATAGCTGGGTAATGCCGCTCGATCGGCGCGGGGTCGGCCATCGCCGTAACGTTCCAACACCTGCGCACCAAAAGCGATCCACAACATCGCCAAAATGCCTGCGTACCAATACCTTGGCCGCGACCGCCGCGGGGCGTCGTTGTATTTCCAAGCAACCAAAGTGGCCAAACCCAAACAAACAAAAATGGGGATTGCGACGTCTGCCAGTCGAAACCAATACAATCGCAGCACCACCCACGCCCAAGGCGACCAGATTGATTCGCTGGCCGCTACCGCACTGAAAACGATTCCACACACGACCAGACCCAGCGACGCCAGACCGAAATGATAAGCCGTGGAAAGTTCCGCCAGCAGTCGAGTTCGCCACCGTACCAAAGCGAAAAGTACCAACAAGACACTCAGCGCAGCAACGCGGTCAACGCCAAAAGCGGGGAAGTACTGATGATGTGCCAATCGAAAATGCGATTGAACCTCCGCCGCGAAAAGCACAGTTGTCGAATCGGATTTCAACCGAGACAGAAACACCGGAACCATTCCGGGCAATGCCAATCCAAGCCCCCAGCACGCCGACCAACGTTGTTGCTTAATGGACGCAATGATGCCCGGCCAAAACTTGGCCGGACATTGCCGATTTCGTTCGGAAACGCCGACAAACCAACAGAAAGTTAACGCCAATGCCGACCAAGCTCCCACGAGCAGGTGAAACGCGGCGGCTCCGCCCACGCACAACCAGACACGCGACCATTCCCCAAGAATGCCGAATCTTAAGGCGCACAAGACGAGCGCGTACGCAATCCCTTTGGCCTCGAAACCACCCACAAGCCACTCACCGGCCAAGTGCCCCCGTTCAATGAGGACGACCAACAATGGCGCTGTCCAAACAGCAGCGTAGGTATTGGGCGCCACCGCTCGAACCAGATTGCGCCAAGCGACTGCCAACA
>JACTND010000094.1 GCA_014584305.1 Planctomycetota bacterium
GCCAACTCGCGCGTGGGGGCCAGGATCAGCCCGCGGGCCTGGCGTTTGCCGGCGCCAGGTGCCGATCGTTGCGCCGTGAGGCGATGTAACAGCGGCAGAACAAATGCCGCCGTTTTCCCGGTGCCAGTTTGGGCGCAACCCAGCAGGTCACGACCCGACATGATGAGCGGAATGGCCGCCTGTTGAATCGGCGTTGCCGTTTGATAACCTTTGGCAACGACAGCGCGCACAATGGGCTCCATGAGCCCGAGAGACTGAATATTCATTCTCGATCCTAGTAAATGTTGTCAGGACCGAAGGAGCCAAGACGCACATCGCGTCCGAATGAGAAAACCATTGGGCCTGTTTGCAATCCAATGGCCAGTGAGGCGACGGGATCAATGGTGAAATAATACCACTAATCGCCAACAAGTCCAGCCCACAATTCGAGAATTCGGTCCGAACGATACGGATTGCACCGCGTGCGGACAGCTTAACGGGATCTATCCAACTGAGGCCGCCTTTGGCCACCAGTCACGTTGCAGTTTCATGCACTCTTAAATCATCGACGTCGCGTGTTGGGTTTCGGGTGAGAAATAATTCATTCACGGCAACTCGTCCCTGCAGGGTCAACCGCAATGCCACGTCAACGATTGGAAGTTTCCGCCGATGAAGATCGTGCCGCTTCGTCGGCTAATTCCTTAATGTCCGCAATGTCGGTAAAGCTCAACGATTCGCTGTTGACGCAGAATCGCAAGCCCGTGGGGCGTGGACCATCGTTGAACACGTGGCCCAAGTGACCGTCACACCGCGCGCAGAGAATCTCCACGCGTTGCATGCCGTGGCTGTAATCCATTTTGTTCAGGACATTCTCTGCCGCAATCGGTTGAAAAAAACTGGGCCACCCGGTACCGGAATGGAACTTTGAATCGGAGGTGAACAACGGCAACCGGCAGCAAACACAGGCGTACACACCTTCCTTTTTGTTGTCGAGCAACGTGCCACAAAAAGGCCGCTCGGTTCCGCTGGCGCGGGCAATCGCAAACTGTTCTGGCGTCAAGATCGCCCGCCATTCGCGTTCCGTCTTTACGACTTTCGGCATCTCGATCGGTCCGACCAATTCTCCTTCTGCATTGTACACTTTGACCTTGACCATTGGAGTTCCGCTCCTATCGTGAGACTTGTTCATGACGCCCACCACGGCGTCATCCTGTGTGTGCCGACCAGCGAGGTCACGCCCGATCGCTAGAGGCAACGACCCTTGCCAAATGAGCAGGCCAGTGATCGTTGCCAGCCCCGCAATCCCCAGTGTCAGCGATTGGATCTTGGTCATGCGTCTCAACTCCGGTTATAGTGTCGATCTATCAGGAAGCCACCTGATTGTACTGCAATTAGAATCGTGAGTAAACAAAAATTATTATGTTTATTACAAAGTTCGAATTCCTGAAGTTTGCGCCATGGACCAAGGTTATTCGGCGACTAGACACGTTCTCAATTTGGCCGTCCCCTGTGGGGCGGCGAAGCCGGAGGCTTGAAAACAGGACCAAAGGTCGTGAGTTCAACGGAGCGAAGAAATAGTAATGCATGATAGGCTTTTTGTGGCAGGCATTCTTTGGATTGTTACCATTCTCGTTTGGGTTTGCTGGGACGTGTCAACCACTGCGGGTTGGATGCCCGGCGTTGTCTGTTCGTTTCAGGACGAGCCCCCCATTGAAGCGACCTCGTTGCTGGGCGCACCCCTTCGCCGCACGCCTTTGACTGATGGGCGGCAGGCCGAATTGGACGAGCAAATCGCTGAGACAAAGCGTCAATTAGACAACCATCCCGATCAGGTGGACCATTGGATTTGGCTGGGGCGTCGCCTAGCCTATGCTGGACGATTCAACGAAGCGGTCGCGACGTATAGTCAAGGACTGCAACAATTCCCTGACAATCCACAACTGTTGCGCCATCGTGGACATCGCTGGATCACATTGCGCCGGTTTGAGGCGGCGGCAATCGATCTGGCGCGGGCGGCGGAGTTGATTGATGGGACGCCGGACCAAGTCGAACCCGATGGGATGCCCAATGCCGCGAATCAGCCGACAAGCACACTCCACACCAACATCTATTACCATCTGGGGTTGGCCCACTTCCTGCAGGGAGATTTTCAGGCCGCGTTGAAAGCATACGAGCAATGTCTCGCGGCTTGCACTACCAACGACATGCGGATTGCTACGATCGATTGGATGTACATGACCTTGCGTCGTTTAGGGCGCGACGCGGATGCCGAAGCGATCGTGGCGGCGGTGGGCGACGATTTTGAAGTTTTGGAAAACGAATCGTATTTGCGCCGGGTCCGCATGTATCAGCGTCGCATCGCACCCGATGACCTGGTGGTGCAGGCTGGAGGCGAATTATCGGACGTCGATATCGCCACGTACGGTTTCGGAATTGGGCATTGGTATTGGGTGGAGGGGGACCTGGCGCGCGCACAGGAGTGGTGGCAGCGAGTGCTCCGCGGGCGCCAATGGGCAGCGTTTGGGTTTATTGCTGCCGAAGCCGAATGGGCGCGGCGCGCGCCACGATAAGACCCTCGATTGTTTCGGGGGCAGTCGCCCGGTAGCGCACCCTCGAAATGACATGCGCGATGATTCTCCCGGTTGCGTCTCGCCTTGCCACTTCTGCTCAGGTCGCGTAATTTGGAGCGCATTCAGAAAGCGCAAGGATTTTAATGGATCGGAAAGGCTGTGGCGAAAATCAAACGAATTCTGGTGACCGGCGGTGCGGGGTTTCTCGGTTCGCATCTCTGTGAACGGCTAGTGGAGTCTGGTCACGACGTCGTCTGCTTGGACAACTTCTTCACCAGTCAGAAAGGGAACGTCGCCCACTTGCTGGGGCAACCCAACTTCGAATTGGTGCGGCACGATATTGTCCATCCAATTTGGTTGGAAGTGGACGAAATCTACAACCTCGCCTGTCCTGCCGCTCCCGGGCACTACCAGTTCAATCCGATCAAGACCATGAAGACGAGCGTCTTGGGCGCGATCAACGTGTTGGGCATGGCGCGGCGGTGTCGGGCCAAGGTCTTTCAAGCGTCAACGAGTGAAGTCTATGGTGATCCGGAAGAGCATCCGCAGCGTGAATCCTATCGCGGCAGCGTCAATCCGGTCGGTGTGCGGGCTTGTTATGACGAAGGGAAGCGCGCCGCCGAGACCTTGTTCATGGACTACCACCGCATGAATCGCGTCAACATTCGCATCTGCCGGATATTCAATACCTATGGCCCGCGGATGCACCCTTTCGATGGGCGCGTTGTGTCCAATTTCATCCGCCAGGCGTTGGCCGGCGATGATATTACGATTTATGGTGACGGCACACAAACGCGTTCCTTTTGTTATCGCGATGATTTGGTGGAGGGTTTTATTCGCTTGATGGAAGGGCCCGACGACTTGATCCACCCCATCAATTTAGGGAATCCCGGCGAATACACGATCAAACAATTGGCCGAGATGATTGTGGAGCTGACCGGCAGCCGATCCAAGTTAGTCTATCGCCCGCTACCGGCGGACGACCCCGCGCGGCGCTGCCCGGACATCACCTTGGCCAAACGGCACTTGAGTTGGGAGCCGCGCATTCCATTGCGCGAGGGGCTCTCACAAACCATCGCCTGGTTCCGGAAAATTGACATCGAGCAATACCGACCGCCGACACCGAATTACTAAATCCGAGGAAGCCGACGATCCGGCAATGACTTATGAAACAACTGCACACGTTGGTATTCCTCTAATCGAGCGCGACACGGATGGCCGAACGATACGATTTGATTGTCTGTGGAGTGGGTGGGATCGGCAGTGCGGCGTTGCTGGCCGCGGCGCAAGCGGGCCTGCGTGTCTTAGGCATCGAGCAGTTCGGCTACGCCCATGATCGCGGGAGTTCTCACGGACAGACGCGAATTATCCGCACGGCGTACTTTGAGCATCCGGACTACGTTCCCCTGGCCCAAGAGAGTTGGCGCGCTTGGGAAGAAATCCAACGCCGAAGCGATACGTTGTTGCTGCGATCGACCGGCTTGATTCAAGTTGGCTTGCCGGAGTCCGAAGTGGTGCGCGGTGTGTTAGCCAGCGCTCGGCGATATGATTTACCGGTTAGGGAAATGACATCTGCCGAGGTCGAATCGCGGTGGCCGGTGTTTCGAATCGACCCGAACGAGGTCGGAGTATTTGAGGAGCAGGCCGGATACTTGCGCGTCGAGCGCTGCGTGGCGCAGATGATTGCACAGGCCAAGGAATCCGGTGCGGAGTTCCTGGCGAATCAACGGGTAGTCAGCTGGAACGTGGAGGACAACGGCGATGTCGTTTTTCGGACCACCACAGGCGAGTTCCGGGCGCTCCGCGCCGTGCTTGCGGCCGGGCCGTGGTCCAGCCAGTTGATCGGCGATTTGGGATTAGACCTGCGCGTCGTAAGGAAGCAGCAGCAATGGTTTCAGATGGACCGACCCGACGTGCATGAGGCCAACGGCTTGAGTTGTTTCTTGTTCGACCAGCCGGACGGTGTGTTTTATGGATTTCCGGCGATCGATTCGCTTGGAGTTAAAGTTGCCGAACACAGCGGTGGCGACGCGGTAAGCGATCCGACCATGGTCGATAGGGAGTTGCACGACGTCGAATACCAACGTGTCCTGGATTTTGTCCGGAAACGATTTCGGTTCTCTCGGATTCGCCTGACCCATTACAGCGTGTGCATGTACACGAAATCGGTGGACGAGCATTTTATTGTCGATCGGCACCCGCAATTTCCGCAAGTGTCGTTTGTCTGCGGCCTGTCGGGTCATGGATTCAAATTCGCACCGGTATTGGGTAGGCACGCGGTCGGCCTCGTGTCGGGGAGGCCCAATCCGCATTGCCGCTTTCTCGGATTACGGCGTTTGGCTATTGAGCCGGGGGCCGCAAGGAATTGAACGATGCCCAATCACTTTGATATTGCGATCATTGGGTCTGGTCCTGGAGGAGAAGGGGCGGCCATGCAATTGGCCAAAGGGGGGCGGCGCGTGGTCGTTGTCGAACGGTATGACCGAGTCGGCGGCGGATGCACGCATTGGGGGACCATTCCCAGCAAGGCCTTGCGGGGCGCGATTCTCAACTTGACGGAGACGCTGAATAGCCCTTGGATAAAGCTCCATGGCGGGGAGATCAAAGTCAGCGTGGCCGAACTGTGCCGTTCGGCTCAGTCGGTGATTGAAAGCCAGGTGGCGTTGCGGCACAAGTTTTATGTGCGCAATGACGTGGAGGTGATCCATGGGACAGCTCGTTTCGTCGATGGCCATACGTTGGAGGTTGGCGATCGCCAGCGCGTTCATGCCGATCACGTGGTGATTGCGACCGGATCGAGGCCTTATCGGCCGGCGGACATCGATTTCAACCATCCCCGAGTGTTTGACAGCGACACGATTTTGTCGCTTGTTACTCGACCGCAAACGATGACCATTTTCGGCGCCGGTGTGGTAGGCTGTGAATACGCGTCGATGTTTCGCAATCTGGATGTGAAGATCAACCTGGTCAACAATCGGGGCGAGTTGCTCGATTTCCTGGACGACGAGATATCGGGAGCGTTGAGCTATCACATGCGAGAACGGGGGGTCTTGATCCGGCACAACGAATCGTTCGATCGATTGGCGTGTGACGACCGCGGAGTCGTTTTGCATCTGCAGAGCGGCAAACAGATTCGATCGGACGTTTTGTTGTGGGCTGCCGGTCGGACCGGGAACAGCGATGACATGGGGTTGGACGTCGTAGGGTTAAGACCCGACAGCCGCGGCTATCTGAAAGTCAATCGCCACTTTCAAACGGATGTTTCGCACATTTACGCTGTCGGCGACGTGATTGGATTTCCGTCGCTGGCAAGCGCGGCATATACCCAAGGCCGCGCGGCAGCTCGACACATTCTCGGATTGGATGACGAATTGCTGGCCGACGAGATACCGTCGGGCATCTATACCAGTCCGGAGATCAGTTCGATTGGCAAGACCGAGCGGCAGTTGACAGAGGAGAAGATTCCCTACGAAGTTGGCAATGCGCACTTCAAGAGTATCGCGCGGGCCCAAATTCTGGGTCAAACGTCGGGACTCCTCAAAATCTTGTTCCATCGCGAGTCGTTGGCGATCTTGGGAGTTCACTGTTTCGGTTGGAACGCCTCGGAGATTATTCATATTGGTCAAGCCATCATGGCCCAGCCCGGCCGCGGGAATTCCTTAAAGTACTTTCTGAACACGACGTTTAACTATCCCACAATGGCGGAGGCGTATCGCGTAGCCGCCCTGAATGGCTACAACCGCGTGGCGGCGGAATGAATCGCTCGTTGCGGGGGTGGGGGCGACAACTGGCGCTGTCCTTTTGCAAAAATAACCGCGGATTTGGCGTGTCTTTATTGAGCAGGCGTCCAGCGCGGGGGATCCCTCCGCCGCCCAGGCATGTAGTCAAACCTGCCGGTTGTAGGGGGATTGACACCGGAAATGTGCCGGAAATATCGGTGTGATTCAACGGATTTATGAGGCGAACTCAAGTTGCATCTCCCGTTTGATCAAATACAATGGAAATCTAACGGAGCGTGTACGAGGGAACGTTTCGCCGTAGAGAAATTGGCTTGATTGGATTGGTGTTTTGAGGAGTCAGAGATGCCCAGTGCACCTGTTGTGACGACCGTTGGCAAATTGCCGTTGCTATTAAATTCGTCCATTCCCGCCGCGAGTATGTTCTCGGTGTTTGACGCCGACAATGACTTTATTACGCGGTATCGGATTCAGGATTCGGATTCGGCGCTGTGGACCGGTTATTTCACCTTGAATGGTGTGCCGGTGACCAATGGCAGTATGAACGATATTCTGCACACACAACTGCCGGGCTTGTCGTATGTATCCGGCAGCCAAATTGGGTCGGAGACGATATCCATTCAGGCCTTTGATGGCTCGATGTGGAGTGCGATCGCCACGTTGCAGGTTTTCTTTGTCAATCCCAATGTGACGGCGCCGATCGTACAGGTGCAAAATGTGGACGTGTTGGCCAATGAGATTATTAATATCGGAGCCTTTATATCGGCGTTCGATCCAGACGGGTGGCCAATCGAAAAGTATTACTTGCGAGACAATCGCGACACTGCGTCCAGCGGCTTTTTGATGCTCGGTGGTTTGCCGCTCGCGCAGAATGTGTTCCATACCATACCGGCCGATCAGATTGGATCGTTGAACTATTCAGCGCGGCAGAATTACGAGAACGAAAAACTGATCATTTATGCGTATGATGGCGCACAATGGAGCGCCCGCACGGAATTGAATATCAAGACGCTGCCGAACTTGGCTCGTCCGGCAGTGTATTACAACACGAAACAGGTGGGGGTTGAGTTAGAAACAACGATAGCCGACGTGTTGACCTGGTTCGATTCCGACGGGAATACGATCAAGGCGGTTGAGTTTTGGGATACGAATCCTCACGCCAATTCCGGTAATTTGATGTACAACGGCCAGGCGTTGGCGCCCAAGGAATGGCACTCGTTTAATTGGTCCGATGTCAATAATTTGACATTTGTCGGGGGCAAGATTGGTATTGAAGAGCGGTTGCGTTTCCGCGTGTACGATGGCCGGTATTGGAGCAATGTCGGTGAATTGTTGATGAAAACGATGGTTCGTCCGGTCTTTTCCCACCAGCCATTCCTGCACGACGAGGACTTGAAGTCCATCCAGGTTTCCTCTTGGTACAGCAAGTTAGATACGGGGCCCGCCTTCACCATGTATCAAGTGATTGATATGGACGGCGACGCGAACTCGGCGCGGTTCCGCTTGGGGGGAAGCTTCCTACAAACCGGTGTCATTCACAACTTGACCCCGGCTCAATTTAACGCCCTTACCCTGCAGACGGGCCGGTACCATGATCGGGAGTTGGATACGCTGTTGGTGCGTGCCAGCAATGGGTTTTTCTGGACGCCTTGGGCCAAAACGGAGTTTCGCACCGAGCCTGAATACAACATGGCGTTGCGGATGATCAATGGTTCTCCGGACAATAACTTCAACGATTGGCGCGATTGGGGCGTTTGGCCGCCACGGATCACGTTCAGTTTCATGCAGGATTTCCCAAATTACGATGTGGGCGAGGCGGTTGACGATCCTCCTGTCTGGCAACCGTTTGCGGCACAGCGCAATGGAATTCGCGCCGCGATGACGTTGGCGGAAGACTACATCAATGTCGATTTCGTGGAGGTCTCGGATGCGATCACTGATGGAGAAGGTCGTCGTGGCGGCATTCTCCGAATTGGCAATTATTTCTTGGACAATTCCCAAAGCTCGATGTTGCGGGCCTTCACGTTCGCGCCGGATGATACGATTCAAAATCCGCAGGGCGGCGATATGTGGTTTAATTTGTTCTGGCCTGAAGTCTCCGCCGGATGGAACGTCGGTCAGATTAGCCACTCAATCTTCTTGACGCAGTTCGGCGGATCGATCGGCTTGCAGGATGCGGGCACCGTTCCAGCTTTGCCGGCCCTGACGCGCAATAAACAATACACCGTGATGGCCGCCGACGGACGGCCTACCGGCGGCTTGCCTGCGCATTTTCAACTGTACGACGTCTGGGCCTTGCAAAGGCTTTATGGCGCGAACAACTCGACGCGAACGGGGAACGATAACTACACCGTTGCTAATTTCCTGGGCAACAACCCTAACGGCGCACGAGTTATTTGGGACGCTGGCGGCAATGACACGATCACGGCTACCGGTAGCCAAGCTTCAATGATTGATTTGCGACAAGGCTCGTTTTCGCATCTGAATGGCGTGTTGAACAACGTGGCGATCGCGTTCAATGCCAACATCGAAAATGCGGTCGGTTCCAGTGGCAATGATACATTGATCGGAAATCACCTGAACAATGTGTTAATGGGTGGTGGCGGAAACGATATCTTGTGGGGAAATGCGGGGGACGATTTCCTCTCCGGTGGTGTTGGAAATGACACGTACATTTGGAAAATGGGCGATCAGAACCTAACGATTGACGAGCAAGCTGGAACGGGAATCGACGTTTTGGAGATCGACGATAGTTTCCCGACGTTGAACTCGTTCAGTCAGGACCTCGCCTTCCGCCGCGATGGTTTGGATTTGTTGATCGATATCCGTTTGGAACGAGGCAACACGTCGGATGGCATCATTCGGGTTGTGAACCAAAAGTGGGGCGCATGGCGCGTGGAAACGATGGTGTTCAACGGCGTAAATATCGACTTGGCCGACGTTTACGAAAAGTCTTCGGCAGATTGGAAGAATTTCTCTGTGTCGAATGTAGTGGGGACCTGGGGCCGCTTAGTAAACCCAGCTTGATGAGATTCAAGACCGACCAGGGCAAGGCCGCAGATTCGCTGCGACTTGCCCTTTTTTTATTGATAGGATGGATGGCGTTGGCCGCGCTCGCCGAAGGCCAACTTCGCGCACAAGTTTCCGAACCGACGGTTCCATTGAATCGTCCTGCCTTTCCGCCTCAGCGAACGCTCGACTCGGACTTTTCCTTTCATCCGTCTCAGGACGCCAACGAATGGGCCTCACGCCGGCAACGAATTCAACGCAACCTGCAGGTCGCATTAGGGTTGTCTCCATTGCCCACGCGGTATCCGTTGCAAGCGGTGCGTCATGGTCGCTTCGACGGCGGCGACCATTATCTGGAAAAGGTCTATTTTGAGAGTTGGCCGGGCTTTTTCGTCACAGGAAATCTGTATCTGCCAAAACTTGAATCGGGCAGCCGCGCGCCAGGAGTTCTTTGCCCCCATGGACATTGGGAGAACGGCCGCTTCCTGTGGGCTAGTGACGCGACGGTCGAGCGTGAAATTGCCAGCGGTGCGGAGTCGTTCGAGTCAAATGCCCGGAGTGTCTTGCAGAGCCGCTGTATTCACCTGGCGCGCATGGGCTGCGTCGTTTTCCACTACGACATGCTTGGTTACGCGGACAGCCAACAGATCCCGTATGAAGTGGCGCATGGATTCGCCCAGCCGCGACCCGAAATGGAAGGGGAGAATTGGGGCTTGTTTAGTCCGCAAGCAGAACTAGAACTGATTTCCGTAATGGGGCTGCAAACTTGGAACTCAATGCGCGCTCTGGATTTCTTGGAGTCGTTGCCGGAGGTTGACGCGCAACGATTGGCCATCACCGGCGCCAGCGGCGGAGGGACTCAGACGTTTATCTTGTGCGCCCTCGACGACCGGCCCCAAGTCGCCTTTCCAGCAGTGATGGTCTCGACCGCCATGCAGGGGGGATGCACCTGCGAGAATTGTTGCGGATTGCGCATCGATGTCGGCAATGTGGATTTCGCGGCGGTCTTCGCGCCCAAGCCGCTGGGATTGACCGCGGCCAACGATTGGACCCGCGAGATGGCGACCAAGGGATATCCCGAACTCGTGAGAATCTATGAACTTTTCAATAGACCAGAGCACGTCGAACTCACCAGCCGTTTGGAGTTTGGGCACAATTACAACCAGATCAGTCGCGAGGCGATGTATGCCTGGTTTCATCGACATTTGCAATTGCCCGGCGAGCCGATTCGAGAATCGCCGATCGAGGTTCGGCGCCCCGAAGAGTTGACGGTTTTCAATGCGGTTCATCCGGCGCCAAATGCCCGCGACACGGAATTCGAATCGCGTCTCTTGCGGGAGCTAGCCGGCGATGCGCAGCGGCAGCTAGGGCTCGACGCGGCGGCAACACCGGTGGATTTCTCTCGATCAGCGCAAGTGGTGCTAGACGGTTGGCGCTCGATCGTTAACAACCCGGCAATACATACGAAGTTTTGGATCGATCGCCAACTCACGCTCGGAGACTGGACCATCGACGTCGGACGATTGGAGTACTCCGACACTTGCCGGCCGTTGGCTCTGGTTTTCGGAAAAAGGAGATCTAGCAGAGGCCGTCCCGCGGCGCTAATGATTACTCGATGGGGCGCACCCGCGTTGGGTGACGATGGGAGCCAATTGCCTGATGAGCTAACACCTTGTATCGAGTCCTGCGATGCGTTTTGCCTGATCGATGTGGCATTTCAAGGCTCGTTGGCGGACAGTGAGAATCCATCGGGTGACAATCGATTGGTTCCAAATGGACGCCGGGCGGGCGGGTACACTTATGGTTACAACCGCCCGGTTTTCGCTTGGCGGGTATTTCAAATTTGCAGCGCGTTGGATTGGTTGGAAAAGCAAAACGTGGCGGACGCTGGACCCCTAGTGTTGATCGCGCCGGACATGTTCGGCCCAGAGGCATTGGTTTCCGCGGTCGTAACCAATACGAGTTTAGGTGGCTTGGCGGTCCATTTGGGCGATTTTCGGTTTGACGATATCCGATCGCTAACGGACTCTAAGTTCTTGCCAGGATCGATGCGCTATGGCGGCGTCCCGGCAATCATCGGCTTGTTGGCCTTGCGCGACATTCGCATTTCGCTGTCGATTGCCGAGCCGGTGACGTCCGACGCACTCCTGCGACTCGTATCGAGCGATGCCCGCAACCGAATCGATCTTCAATCGGTCGGAAACGACCGACTTACCGAAACACAAATCCGGAATTGGCTGCGCGGCGAATAGGAATCCGCAAGTCCATTTAGCGCAGCGTCGACGATAACTCGAGTTGTTACTCGCAAACACTGCGTATCTGAATCGGTATAAACCGTTCTTGATCCATCGATGGCAGGGGACCGAAGGGATGGCGATCGGAAAGTTGTGATTCGCGCCCACAATCAGCGATGTCAGTCAAGACAAACGTTGGTCCGTTGTTTATGATGGAGTTGGGCGCTTTCTGTGCGGAGCGATGAGCAGCATACAATCCATCAAACATTGAGATAGAACACATGAAATGGCACCCCGAGTCGAGTATTTGTTTGTTGATGTTATTGTGGGCGGTGTGCGCGGCGGGTGCCGCACAGGGTCAAACGGATATAGCCAGCGCGATACGAGCGCGAGAAATCGGGCCGACAGCCTTCGGCGGTCGCATCGTCGATATTGAAACCGCCGCCGACAATCCCTTTCATATTTTTGTCGCATCAGCGTCCGGCGGATTGTGGATGACTGAAAACAATGGGACGACGTGGCAATGCATTTTTGACCGTGAAGGGACCGTCTCGATTGGCGACATCGCGGTCGATCCGCGCGATCCAACGATCATTTGGGTCGGAACAGGCGAGGCCAATAATCAACGGAGCAGTCTTTGGGGCGACGGCGTTTACAAGTCAACGGACGGCGGCAAGTCCTGGAAACATGCCGGCTTGTCGGACACGCATCATATTGGGCGGATTGTAATCGACCCGCAAGACTCGAATGTCGTCTATGTCGCGGCCGCCGGGCATCTGTACTCGTTCAACGATGAACGGGGCGTATTCAAAACCGTCGATGGCGGCGAGACATGGGAACGCATCCTGTTTGTCAGTCCACAAACCGGCTTCATCGATTTGGTGATGGATCCGACCAATCCACAAACGTTGTTTGCCGCCAGCTATCAGCGGCTCCGCCGAGCTTGGCACTTGGAAGAATCGGGTCGCGAATCGGCGATTTACCGATCGCGCGATGGCGGGGCCACTTGGCAATTGTTGAGCGGCGGGTTGCCCTCCGGCAATATCGGGCGCATCGGTTTGACCATTTTCCCGCAGAATCCGCAGATTGTGTACGCCACAGTGGCGAACTTTAATCCCGCCACCGGTGGAGGCGGCACGGAAGCGCCTGCCGACGAAGATGAAAACGAAGCGGATGACCGCGAATCGCTCGATCACGTAGCGGAAAGCGTTGGGAACGAATCCGTGCTCGAAATGGAAGGCGTTCTTCCCGATCAAGACCAAGATTCGCACGACGATCAGGATTCCGTTTCGGCGCACGAAGCCCAAGGCAAATCGGTCGTGACCCCATTTGGCTTTGAATTGGCGGACAATGGAGAGGCGGTCGTCATTCGTAATGTGAATCGTGACCTGGCTCCTAACGGCGTTCGCAACCGGATGCGAGTCAAATCCTGGGCCGGGATCGATGCGGCCAACCGCGAGGCACTGTTGCAAGCCGCCAGCCAGACGCTCGCAACCGACCAAGTGATCATGATTGTGCAATCGGGCGATGCGGAGCAATCGATAGTCGTGCGGCGTCGCGAGTCCGCGGCGGCGCCCGCCGCGCCGCGCATTGTCGGTGGCGAAATCTATCGTTCGGATGACGGCGGCGATACATGGACCAAAACCAATCGCACACCGGTTGGCGGTCAGCCGCCCTATTACTATGGGCAAATTCGCGTCGATCCCCAGGATGCGAACCGATTGTATGTACTCAGCGTTCCAGTACATGTCTCGACGGACGGTGGACGCACATGGCGCGCCGACGGCGCCCGATCGGTCCATGTGGATCATCACGCCATGTGGATTAATCCCCAGGATGGACGGCATATGCTCCTGGGTAATGACGGGGGATTTCACATCAGTTATGACCGTGGCGGCACTTGGGACCATGTGGCCAATTTGCCGCTCGCGCAGTTCTATGCGATTGGCGTCGATATGCAGCGTCCCTATCACGTATATGGCGGTACTCAAGACAACGGCACCTGGGGCGGGCCATCCCGCGGCGTGCGCGGTACCGTGAACAGCAACGAGTGGTACCGTGTCGGCGGTGGCGATGGTTTTTATGTCCAAGTAGACCCAACAGATCACAACTATATTATTGCCGAGTCACAATTTGGAGCGATCTTCCGGCTTCATCGCGCCTCGGGACGGACCCAGAGTATTCGCCCGCGCCAAAGCGAGCCCAACGGGCCGCGCGACCGGTTCAACTGGAATTCACCGATCCTGTTGTCGCACCACGATCCACGAATTGTTTATTTCGGCGGGAACAAACTTTTTAAGTCGATGAATCGCGGCGATGACTGGGAAGTGATCAGCCCAGATTTGACGACGGCTCATCCCGAACGGATTCGCGGTAACGTGCCGTACTGTACCATCACCACAATCGCGGAATCGCCGCTGGACCGCAACCAATTGTTGGTCGGTACCGACGATGGCAACTTGCAATGGTCGCGGGATGGAGGCGCGAATTGGGTGAATATGGTCGAGCGCCTACCTTTTCGACCGGCGGAGTGGTGGTGTAGCCGGGTCGTCCTCTCCCACCATGACGCAAAGGTTGCGTATGCGACGTTTACTGGATATCGAGAAGATGACTTTCGACCGTTCGTTTTCAAGACCATCGATGGCGGGGAATCGTGGACGTCGATTGCTAACGGTCTGCCTGCGGCACCGGTCAATGTCCTTTGCGAGGATGCGCGCAATGCCAATCTCCTGTTTATCGGCACGGATTTCGGCGTATTCTTGTCGTTGGACGCGGGACAACATTGGACAGAAATGAAGGAAGGACTGACGCGGGCCAGTGTGCATGACATGGTGATCCATCGGCGCGATCGCGATCTGGTGGTGGGCACCCACGGACGCGGGATTTTCATATTTGACGACATCTCGCCGTTGCAGCAATGGGATGCCACGGTATGGGAGACACCGGTTACGCTGTTCGAGCCGCGCACCGCTGTGATCTACCAAAGCGGTTTGCGGGAGATTGCCGATCTGTCGGGCAATCGCCGTTTCACCGCCGAGAATCCACCGGCGGGTGCCCGCGTTTGGTACTATGTCAGCGCCGATCTGGCTCGCGACCTGAAATTGCAGCTCACCATCCAGGACTTGAAAGGGAATACGATCGAGTCCGTGGAGTTGCCCAACAAACCAGGATTGAATGCACATACAGTATCGATCATCGGCGAAGGTGGCGGCGCGCGCGGCGGCCGCGGTGGTGGGGCACAAAACCGACCGCAGGGATTGCGTCCAGGAACCTACCTCATCGAACTGACCACAGCCGACGGAGTGCAGCGTGTCCCGTTGGTAGTGGAATCGGTGAACCCTTAACGGAAATTCTCCGTTGAACGTCGTTTTCGATCGGGTACTGGCTCGAAGCGAAGCGCGAATCTGTACCGGCTCGCGTTATTTCTCGCCGATACAGTATAAATGGCGGTCGCCCCGCAACAATAAATAATTGCCGATGGCAACCGGTGAAGCGTCAATGGTCTCACCGAGATCGTTGGTAGCCAACGTTTTCAGTTCGTTGTCGCGGAGTTCCACGACCGTCGTTTGCCCGTTGCGCGCGGCAAAATAGATCCGTCCTCCAGCGGCGATGGGCGACGCATATAGCGTATCAAGTCCCGGCAATCGCGTCTGCGGAACCAGCACGTCGCCCGTGCGCGCATTGACCACGCTGGCAATTGCGTCTCGTGATTTTGTAAATACTAGTTTGTCGTCAATCAACACCGCCGAACTGACATAGGGGGCCGCATCGTTGCGGCTCCAGACAATAGCGGCCGTTCCCGTAATATTACCGCGCGCCGATAACTGGATCGCTTGGATGGCGAATCCGCGATATCCCGTCATGCAAATTACGAGATCATCGATTCGCAACGGAGTCGGAATCGGGTTGGCCACTTGTCCTGCGCATTCCCAGAGCAACTCGCCGGTCGCCAAGTCGTAACTGCGCACGCGGACGGTTCCGTTCGTAATGACCTGATGACGGCCGTTGAAATCTGTAATAAAAGGCGTGGCCCAGGTCGTCGGTTCATCGCGATCGACTTGCCATTGGATCTCGCCGGTTTGCGCATTCAGGGCAAACAGCCGAGACTGGCCTTCGTGGTCCCATGGGACCACGAGCGTCTCGCCATACAACGCGGGCGAGCCTCCTTCGCCAAACGCGTTGCGTGTGCGCATTTCCCCCAAGTCACGAGACCAAATGATGTCGCCGTCCAGAGTCAAACAATAAATTCCAAACGAGCCAAACGATGCATACAACCGCCGCCCATCCGTGACCGCCGAGGGCGAGGAGTACGTGTTCGTATCGTGCAATCCCTCGTGTGGCACCGCGCGTTGTACTTCCTTTTGCCAAATGACGGACCCATCGTTTCGACTCAGGCAGAGAACAACAAACGACTGTTCTTCTCCCGCCGGTGCAGCGCCGCGGCCGCCGCCCCTTTGCCCACCACGTTCCCCACGCGGACTACGCTCGCCACCGACCGAATTGTCAGGCCTCGCTTCGCCACCTTGGGGAATCGCCGTCAACAGAAAAATCTTGTCGCCCCAGACAATCGGCGTATTAATCCCTCGACCCGGAATCGGGGTTTTCCATACGATATTGTCTGTCGCATTCCACGTAACCGGCGGATTGGCCGAGGCATCAGCACAGCCATTGAACGAG
Organism: Planctomycetota bacterium; assembly: GCA_014584305.1. Taxonomy (GTDB): domain Bacteria; phylum Planctomycetota; class Planctomycetia; order Pirellulales; family Pirellulaceae; genus BJ22. Next base: position 16,207 of record JACTND010000094.1, read on the forward strand.
GGCCCGCGCCAGTTCGGCCAATGGGCTTGCTCTCCGCGATTGTCTCGATGCGCATCATCACCGTGGGCCACCGCTCGCAAAAGAATCGCACAGGTCAAGGCAATCAGAATCAATGCCTTGGATCCGCTCCCGCTGGATTTTAGAAGAATCGAATTCACTTTGATACCCTTCATTGTTGGACGCCCTTGATTTCGATCATGATAATGGTTTTTCATCCTCTAATGGTGTCAGTTCCGCATGGGAAAGACGAAAACGGCGCAATCCAGCATCGTCGAAGTCAACAGTCCCCGTGCGTTTCAGTCCCATACCACTCAAATCAACGATTGTTCCGGAACCATATTCCGGGTGTTGCACACGCATGCCCATGTGATAAGCCATCGGATGCAGTTTTGCTTGTCGATCGTTTTGCGTCGCCAATTCTGTCCCTGTGAATAATCGCGGGAACGCCGTTTGTCCTGACCGGCGCGGGGGAGATGTCGCTGTGCGCGGGAGATCGTCCACCCCGTCGTGTAGCCACGGATCCAATCGTTCGCTGACAGCCGTCTCGTCGATCGAATCCCAGTCGATGCGCCGGTCGAGCGTAACCATTTCCATCAAGTGTCTGGGGAGTTCCATGAGGAATCGGCTGGCGATGACTATTTTCTCGTAACCCTGATGGCCGCGGTTATAGCAGCGACTCAAACAGAGTTCTTGCTGAGCGCGGGTGATCCCCACAAACAGCAACCGTCGCTCTTCTTCCAACTGCAGTGGGTCGTTTTGGCTTCGTTCATGCGGCAAGAGTCCGTCCTCCAAGCCGATGATGAACACGACCGGGAACTCCAAGCCCTTGGCGGCGTGGATCGTCAACAACGTGACATAATTGGAGCTGGACTCCAACGAATCCGTGTCACTGACCAAGGCCGTCTGTTCGAGAAACGCCTCGAGACCACCATCGTCAGGATGTTGCATATCGAATTCCACGGCGGCATTGAGCAATTCGTCGACGTTGCCGGCGCGTTCGTAGCCCTCCTCATTGCCGTTTTTGCCTTCGATCAACCATTCCCGATAGCCCGTCTCGCGCAGGACCATCGCCAGGATATCGCCCACCGGTTGATGCCGACACTCCGCGATTCGGTCGATGAGGGCCACGAATTTGGAGACTTTTACAGCCGTAGCCTTGCTCAAGTCAGGCACAACCCCGGCCTGACGCGCCGCGGTCAGCAATGAGATTTTGTGATCGATGGCGAAACGTTTGATCTTTTTCAAGGTAGCAGCACCGATGGACCGTGCTGGGACGTTGATAATCCGTTCCAAGGCCAATGAATCGGCTTCATTGTTGATCAGGTGCAGATAGGCCAACAGATCTTTGATTTCCCGCCGCTGATAGAATTCCAGACCTTGCACGATTTGGTAAGGGAGGCTGGCATCACGCAGGGCATGTTCCAGTGCCCGCGACAAAAAATTTGTGCGATACAGAATTGCGAAATCGCGCGGTTGGCGCCGGCCACTGGCGATCTCGGCGGTGATCGTGGCTGCAATCTGTCGCGCTTCGTCGGAGGGGCGCATGAACTCCACAACGCGCACCGGAGCGCCTTGCGGGTTGTCGGTCCGCAAAGTCTTGTGCTTCCGATGCACGTTATTCAATATCAGCTGATCGGCCACCGCCAGTATGGACTTTGTACTGCGGTAGTTGTGTTCCAATCGCACGGTTTGGCAATTTTTGAAATCCCGTTCGAAGTCTAGGATGTTGCGAATATTCGCGCCGCGCCAGCCGTAAATGGACTGATCGGGGTCGCCCGTGACTGCCAGATTCTGCACGTCACTATTCAACATGCGTATTAATTTGTATTGAACGGCGTTCGTGTCCTGGTATTCATCGACGAGCATGTAGGCGTAGCGTTGATCCAATGCGCGCCGCAACTCGGGGTTTTCGGCCAGCAGATGGACAACGAGCAATAACAAGTCGTCGAAATCGACGGCATTCGCCCAACGCAACATCTGTTGGTACCGCGGGTACACTTGCTCCAGGATGCGATGCAAGTGACTGCCGGGGTTTGGCGTGAATTGATCGTGAACGATGCCGCGATGCTTCAGTTTGCTGATCTGATCGCCGATGGCATCCGGAGTGTAATGACGCAAATCAATCTCAGCGGCGCGAATCGATTCGCGCAAGAGTTTGCGCGAATCGTCGCTGTCGTAAATCGTAAAATTCTCACTCAGCCCGACAAGATTGGCATACATCCGCAGGAGGCGCGAGCAGAAGCGGTGAAAGGTCCCCATCCAGACCGTTTGCTCGGGGACCATCTGCATCAACCGCGAGCGCATCTCATCCGCGGCCTTGTTGGTGAAGGTCAAGGCGACAATCTCGCGCGCGGGAATGCTCAGGGCAATCATGTAGGCAATCCGGTGGGTGACGACTCGTGTCTTGCCGCTGCCGGGGCCGGCCAAAACCAACAGCGGGCCATCAATCACCGTGACCGCGCGCCGTTGTTCGTCGTTCAATGGACTGAGGATTTCGTCAATGCTCTGGTGGTTCATGATGCGCGTCGGCCATCCCTGCTAGCAATGCCTTGAGGCAGGGGCGCACACAAATTGGACTCCCCAATTCTCAGGACACCTGATTATGTTATAGTTTGTCCGACAAACGGCAAGCGTTGCTGTTGGCTATTTAGTCATCGAATGGATCGGGAGGGAACCCCATGGCGCGCACACGGGTACCATTGAGCGCGGAAGAAGAAGCGTATCGTCGTCAACAGGAAAAGCTGGATCTGAGCACCGCGGAGATCGGCTTGGCAGTCCGCACAACTAATTGTTTGGAGGAACGCGGCATCTTTACCGTCCGCGATTTGTTGAATACGACTCCGGAACAATTGCTAAGCATCACGAATTTTGGTGAAAAGACCTTGGAGGAAGTCTATCGCGCCATTGAAGCCATTGGCTTCTCGCGGCGCGACGGCAAATTGCCGCGGTGACCTTTGAATCGTTGGAGCTGGTTTCTTTACGCCGGACGTAAGGCATTTAGTCGCGCTGCCTGGCAGCGCTGGGCGGGGATCGTCGTCGGTTCATTGGCGTTGGTTTCTGTGCTGGGCGGCTTCGTCCTGTTGGTCGTAACCATCGCGGCCTGGACGGCTGCCGCGAGCGCCGTCTCGCTCGCCCAATGGTCCACGATGGAGTTGACGATCCGCTTGGTTATCGCCGCAGCCATGATCGGGATCGGTGTTTATTGGATGGCCGGCTCCATTTGGAAAGTCGCGACTCTAACGCCCGGCCGAAAAACGACATCGGCCGATCGGCAAGAAATTGTCTTGTCGAATGAGCGCGTCCCTGTTTCCAGTCCATTTCCAACGGTCCCCGCGCCGCGCGGAGTGGTCCGCGGTGATGTAATGCCGTACCGTTTGACGGGCGCCAATCCCGATTTAGGTTGGATGATCGGCGCCGGGATCGCCAGCCTGGTCTCGGTCGGATTGTTGACCGTGCTGTGTTGGTTTGTCTGGCAAACCTACGACGCCGGCACGGTGGACTGGTGGGCTCTAGGGGCAGCCGTGTGTTGCATTCCGGTTGTGGCTTGGTCGGTATATCGCTTCTTCCTCAAGTTTTTGGTGTTCGTCGCGTTTGGACCCAGTCGGTTGGAAATTTCCCAATATCCGTTGGCGCCAGGTCAAACTGTCCAGTTGTCCTTGCGCCAACCGGGGCAAATGCGACTGCATTTGTTGGAAGTTGTGCTATTATGTCAAGAGGTAGTGACTTATAGCCAAGGCACCAACGTCCGCACGGAAACAAGGAACGTCGTGGAGCAACGGCTCTTTCGCCAACGGGGCATTGCCGCCGCCGAACCGTTTCAATGCGAGTTTGAAATGGCGATTCCTCGCGACGCCATGCACAGTTTTTCTGCCGACAGTAACCGAATTCAATGGAAGATCATCGTCTCAGCCAGCGTTCGCGGATGGCCTCGATTCGAAAGGGCTTTCCCGATCATCGTACAACCTCCCCCAGCATGAGCGGGGTGGTCACCAAGCGCGCCACCGCGCGTATTGTGGTGAGCGACGTTGCGCCGAGCTATATCCCAGGCAGTGATTTAGACTGTGTGATCCGTGTAGAACCATCCCCCGGCGCGGCTGTCAAACAAATCGACGCTCGGGTGCAATGGTCAACGTGCGGCAAAGGCAATCGCGATTGCGGATCCATTTTTCAAGATCGGATTGAACTAGCGCCCAGCGACCAGTCGCTTGTCAAGACGCTGCGATTAACAACCGTGATGCCGCGCAGTCCGGTCAGTTACCGTGGTTTCCTGCTGCAGATCCGGTGGGCAATCGTCGTTCGCGTTACAATGGTCGATGGAACTGAGGTCGTCGAAGAGTATCCATTCGCACTGACAGCGCGCGGCGACTCGCCGAATTCCCCGACAGGTGCCTAAAGTCAACCAGCCGCTCCTTCATGAATGGGGACGCCAGAGCACTTGCCGCGATAGGAACCTCGCGGTGCGGACCTCTCGCCTCAAAATGGCCAACGGCTGGCATAAGGTTTTCGATTCCTTATAATGTTGCCGGACCTCGGATTTGGTTGTGTGGGCCGGGCCGAGCTGCATAAACCCAGGAACGTTGGGAGGAGAAAATCAATGGCGAAGACACATCCCGATTGGAAACTAGCGAAATCAACATGCGACGCGGGAGAATTGGAGGTCATTCACGCCAGCTTGCCGGCGCAATTGGCTACCTGGAGCCGCTCGGACTTGAGCCGGTGGCAATCGCGCGCCCGAGTTTTGCGAGACAAGTGGCGCGATGTTTCGCGCAGCCAAGAGCGCAAGACCCAACGAACGTTAGCGCAGCGTCAACATTTGGCCAACGCGCGTAGTCAAGAAAAAGCCCGATTGTTCGACAACGCGCTGTCGCGAATAACTGACCAAATCGGAAAGGTCCCAGCGGCCGATTCGCAAGGGACAGGTCCGACGAAAACGCCCCGCTCCGATCGGAAAATCTCCAATCGCGCCGCGCGATCGACAACCAAGTCGGCTCTCAAATCCACAACCAAGGAGATCAATCGAAAGGCGAGAGAACACGAACGGGCCGCGACCGATCACCCGTCCATCTCGTCGGAAACGGTGGCACCAGCCGCGCCTATAGGCAATCCGCCCGTGGCAAAAACCAACGTCAAGAAACCCAATAAGAAACAAAAGTCTAAGCCGAAATCGACGGGGGGCGTGAAAACACCGGAGATCACGAAATCGCGAAAACGGATGTTGGCCCGCCAGGACGCGATCGCGTTCCAACATGAAAAAGATCAAGCCGCGCGAAAAGAGACTAAAAAGGACCACGCGACTTCACCCGCCCGGCCCGGTGTCGTCGGTCGGCAAAACACTGCCGCGAAAGAGAAGGCCCATCGCAATCGCATGGCGGTTAGCGGCAGCCGGAAAATCCAAGCGCATGTGACAGCGGCCAATCGCCGCGCACAAGCGCGCCGCGACTCGAAGTAGTCTCTGCCAATTTATACGACATTCATCAGCGGTGCCGGTTGGTCGCCTTCTTCCGCGTCATGGCGGTCTAACGTGTTATTGAGCGCACACAGCGGAATGTTGAAATACGTCAGCGTATTGGCGTACATCTGGTAAAAAATCGGCACCAGGATCAGAATCAGCAGCGTCCCGGTCGCTAAGCCGAACACGAGACTGCACGCCATGGGGATGAGCACCTGGGCTTGCAGCGAGCGTTCCATAAGCATCGGAATCAGGCCGGCCACCGTTGTCAACGACGTCAACAGAATAGGCCGCAGCCGCCGCCGACCAGCCGAAATCAGCGCTTCATTCAAGGGCATCCCATCGCGAATGCGGTGATTGATAAAATCGACCAACACAATCGAGTCGTTGACAATCACACCAGTCAAAGCGATCAGACCGAATAGACTCATCATCGATACATCCAATCCCAATGCCGCATGCCCCATGACGGCGCCGATCCAACCGAACGGAATGATCGACATGATGATCATGGGCTGCGTGTACGAGCGAAACTCCAGCGTCAACAAGACAAACATACACATCAGAGCGACCACAAACCCAGACATCATGCTGCTGATGGATTCTTGCGTGTTTTGCTGCTCACCTTCCCACGAGATTCCAAAATTGGCGCCGTATTTTTCTTCATACTCCTTGAGGACCGAAGGGATGAAATTGGCCTTCAAGTCCGCCACTATCTCCGTGGCCACCGCTTGTTTGCGATCGACGTCAGCGGAGATGGTCACCGAGCGGCGCTGGTTGAGCCGATTGATGGTCGCAAAGGCCCGACGAAATTCGATGTCGGCGACGTCGCCTAGTCGGCGTTCAACGCCATTCCCGTCGCGAATGCGAATCTCCGCTAGCGACTCCATGGTTTGGCGATC
>JACTND010000211.1 GCA_014584305.1 Planctomycetota bacterium
GATGGTGGTGGTGGTCACGCGGCAGCCGAAGTGCTTTGCCGCGTGTATCGCCATGCCGCCCCAACCCGTGCCGATTTCCAACAGGCGATCCCCCGGCCGCAGTTGCAAAAGCCGGCAAATCGCATCCATCTTGTCTTGTTGTGCCGCGGCCAACGCCGCCGCTGGATGGGCTAGGTCCCGCGCTGCGTCGCTGAGGAACAGCGCGCTGGAATAATTCAGACTGGGGTCCAAAAACAGCGCAAAGAAGTCGTTGCTCAGATCGTAATGCGCTTGGATATTGCGACGGGCTTGCCGTTGCGAATTGCCGCGCCACCAATGGCGCAGGCGCTCCCCCAATCGCCGCAGCGGATGGACCGAACGCTGCCAGCGGTCGGCCAATTCCAGATTGCGCACGAACAAACGAATCAGCAGCACCAAATCGGAGCAATCCCACTCCCCGTCCATCCACGACTCGGAGGCAGCCAAGGTTCCGCCGGTCACCACGCGCCGATAAAAGTCCCGGTGCCTCACCCATAGCACTGCGCGTTGCGGGGCGTCGATATCTCCGACCAGGTGCAAACCGTCGCCGTCAACGATCGATAGCGATCCGTGCGTGAATCCTCGGCAGCGGTGGAGCAACAGCGCCCGATACATCCGGTCCATCCGCTTCAATTCCGCCAGTTTGTTGTGCAGATTGTGAATCATTCCGACGTCCTCGAGGCCGGCGTCACCGGCGATGCCTTCGCCGCCGAAGCGTTGCCATGCGGCCGACCCGGTTCCGGGTGCGGTACAAAGGGGACGCGCTTCAGCCATAACCGAAACGCTTGCCAATAGATCTGCGCGACAATGTTCCAGGTCAGAAGGGGGTACGTGCACAGCATCCGCGCCAGGTTCCGCGTGGTGATCGGTTGTTGTTCGAGTTGCATGACGACATCCATTAGGACGTGATCCGCTCGGCGATTGCGGATGGCAATCGACAGGCGCGGCCCAACCAGATCAATGGCCCAATCGTACGCCATGTCCATTGCCATGAACGGCGAGACGTGAAACCTTCGGCAATCACATGCGACGGTTGCGCATCTCCTAGTTGTCGAAAACAGAAAAAGAACGAAACTGGGTTGAAAACAAACCCCGCGTAGCGGAGGTTGGTGAGCAAACGGACTGGTCCGAGCGGTCGAGTTCCCGTCTGCGATTGAACCCAATCTCGCGCCGCTTCATCGAGCGGTTGATTCGGGTCGCCGAAGTGATCGCTGCGACGAAACTGGGCCAGTGCCGGGCGCCGCGCGGACCACAACCAGCGGCCCGCAAAGACCTCGTCCAACTCCGACAGGTCGAGCATCATCAGGAAGAGGCGGTTGCGAAAGGTGTGCTCGATCGGCTCGTGCCGTCGGTGTCGCACCCAGCCCGCATAAATGCAGCTTTGCATGGCAACTCCCGCAAACGGTTGACAACGGCCGTCGCACTGCGGACGCCGTCTTCGTGAAAACCGCTTCCCCAATACGCTCCACAATACGAGATTCCCTGGTGGTCGATCAACTCCGGATGCCGCGCTTGAGCCGCGGTTCGCGATGTCGTGAAAACCGGATGGTGATACGTTATCTCGCGAATTACGCGGTCTGACCGGACTCGCCCCGTGTCGTTCAGTGTCACGCAGATTGCCCGAGGGGAATCTATTCCCTGCAAACGATTCATATAGTAGGTGACTTGCGCCTTGTCCGAGGCATCGTGTGGCAGGTAATAATTCCAGCTCGCCCAAGCGCGCCGGTTGCGCGGCAAAACGCGCTCGTCCCAATGCAAAACGACCTTATTCCGCTCGTAGGGAAATTGCGACAGAATCGCACGCTCCGTGGGAGTGGCTTGGGGCCCCAAGATTTTCAACGCCTGGTCGCTGTGACAAGCCATCACCACATGATCGAAAACTTCGGGTTCGCGACCCAATGTGCGAACCAGCACTCCTTCCGGAATGCGCCGTAGCGAAGTTACTCGGGCGCGAAGGCGTATGCGGTGCCGCCACGGTCGGATCAGTTTTTGAACATAGCGGAAACTCCCGCCTTGAATGACGCGCCACTGGGGACGACGACGATAGCTCAATAAACCGTGATTTCGATAAAACTCCACCACGAATCGGATCGGGAATTCGCGCACGGCCTGGGTTGGGCAACTCCAGATCGCTGAAGCCATCGGCAGGAAATATTGCTCGATGAACGCCGTGCTGTACGGAAACCGCTCGAAAAATTGGCCGACTGTCCATTCACAATCTCCGCTAGCCAATTCCAATTGTCGTTGCGCTTGACGCGAAAATCGCTGCCAATCCCACAACAAGCGCAGGAATCTGGGGTTGAGCAGATTCCTCCGCTGCGCAAACAGGCCATTGAAATCGGCTCCCCGATACTCCAAGTCCGTTCGCGCACAGTGGACACTGAACGACATCGACGTTGGTTGCGTAGCCACATCCAGTTCTGCCAACAATTGGCTGAATAGGGGATAGTTCCTCTCGTTATAGACGATGAACCCTGTATCAACTGCGTGCGCAGCGCCGTCCAGTTCGAACTGGGCGGTGTGGACATGCCCCCCAACGTGGGCGCCGGATTCCAAGACGGTGATTTCGTGGTCTGGATAGAGCCAATAGGCCGCGGTCAGTCCCGCGATTCCGCTCCCCACAATGGCTATTTTCATGCGATGGGTTCCGCCCTGGCGTCGAGGGCTCTCCTTATACAGGCTAAAATTCATCCGTCGGCGTTGCGCAGATGACTGCCGTTGCGGTCTTACCGAAATAAAACGGTCGTTTTAACGGGCGGGTTTGAAATTTTGTGCGATTGATGGGAGTAACGGAATGAAAAGAACGGGACACTGGCTGCTGGGTTTGGTCATTGGTTTCGCGAGTATGGGGCACGCCTGGACCTATGGCCAAGACCGCTTGGCTCCGACCTCCGCCGTCAGTTGGAACCAATGGCGCGGTCCGGCGCGGACCGGTCGATTGGAGTCCGCCGTGTTGTCCAGTCGCGTTAGTCTCACGGGCTTGACCCCACAGTTCCGCATCGAGCTCGGAGAAAGCTACTCAGGTCCGATTGTCTCGGGCGATCGGGTCTTTACCACTGCGACTGTCAACAAGGAGTATGAAGTTGTCCAGGCATTGAACCGCCATTCGGGCGAACTAATCTGGGAAACAAAATGGCCCGGGGCCATGACCGTACCATTCTTCGCTCGAGCCAATGGCGATTGGATTCGCTGTACGCCTATCGTCGATGGAGGCCGCGTATATGTCGGCGGCATGCGCGACGTGTTGGTCTGTTTGGATTCCGCGGACGGGCGCGAACTTTGGAAAGTTGATTTTGTCGAGAAGTTTCAAACCCGATTACCGGATTTTGGGTTTGTTTCTTCGCCGCTGATTGACGGCGACGCGATCTATGTCCAAGCTGGCGCGGCGGTTGTCAAAGTCCACAAAGATACCGGCGCGATTCTTTGGCGATCGGTCGAGAACTCCGGCGACATGATGTCGGGCGGAGCTTTCAGCAGCCCGGTGATTGCCGAACTTTCCGGACAGCGACAGTTGATTGTGCAATCGCGCGAAGAGTTGGTGGGCGCCGATCTGGAAACCGGCGCCATTCTCTGGCGACAACCCGTGCCGCACTTCCGCGGCATGAATATTCTGACGCCGGTCGTTCGCGGCAACCAGATTTTTACCAGTTCGTACAACCACGGCAGTTTTCTCTTCGAGATCGAACGGCAAACGCCGGCCGGTCCGTTTTCGGTCAAAGAAGTCTGGAAAAACAAAGTCCAAGGCTACATGTCGTCCCCGGTGGTCATCGATGATCACATCTACCTCCATCTTCAGAACCAACGGTTTACCTGTTTGAAGTGGGCCACCGGAGAAGAATGTTGGCGCAGTGCGCCGTTCGGCAAGTACTGGAGCATGGTAGCTGCGGGAGACCGTCTCTTGGCCCTCGATGAACGGGGCGAATTGTTGTTGATTCGCGCGAATCCGGAGAAGTTCGAGTTGCTCGATCGGAAAAAAATCTCCGACGAATCGACCTGGGCCCACATCGCGCTGGTGGACGACCAGGTCCTTATCCGCGAACTGAAAGCGTTGGCAGTCTATCGCTGGTTGGACTTGCCGCCACACTAATCGTCTATCCCGAAACGCATACTGCCTGTTCCCCTCGCAGGGGGGAAGGGCTGAGGATGAGGGGTTTTGGGATAGTTCTTGACTCCCCTGGAATGCTCCGGTCGGTCAGGGCCAAGCGTGCCACGCCGGTGAGAAAAAATTCCCATCGGATTGGTGCCAAAGGACCGCTGGGTTAGCATAATAGGCTATCTAGGTGTCTAGGCAGCATACACGTGACAGGTCGAGATTTTGTCTATGCAAAGCAAAGCGCGAACCGTTGAACAATACTTGAAGGAACTCCCGCCGGATCGCCGTCAGGCGATCGAGGCAGTCCGCGCGGTGATTAAGAAGAGCCTGGACCGCGACGTCGAAGAAGGGATGAGCTACGGCATGATCGGTTATTATATTCCGCACCGAGTTTATCCTGCAGGCTATCACTGCGATCCCAAACAGCCGCTCCCCTATGCCGCGCTGGCCTCGCAGAAAAATCACATGGCCATTTATTTGTGCACGTTGTACGGAGCACAAGCGACAGGCGAACGTGAATTGTTGGAGTGGTTTCAAAAGGCCTGGGCTAAGACCGGCAAGAAACTCGATATGGGCAAATCCTGCATTCGCTTCAAGAAACTGGAGGACCTGAATCTCGATTTGATTGGCGAGGCGATTCGGCGGATGCCTTCCGGCGCGTACATTGCCAGCTACGAACGGATTCTGCACAAGTCGCTTCGCAGCAGGGCGCCCGCGGCGAACAAGAAGTCAAACCAACCGGCGTCGGCAAAGAAGGCATCGAAAAAGCCAGTGAAGGCATCGGCCACCAAGGCAAACGTCCCGCGTTCCGCGACGAAGAACGCAGCGAAAAGAACGCGGACACAACGGTCGCAATAGTGTTCGTTCCAATCCCGGACACCACGAGGCGTCCGATGGTTCTCAGAACCGACTGCAAAGATTCTGCAGATTCTCCGGAGGGATTCTCTGCTTGTTGCGTGAAACCGCTTGCGTGCTATGCTAGAATCTGAAAAACAACCTCTCCCGAAACTCTTGCACCCGTCTCCCCTCGCAGGGGAGAAGGGTCGGGGATGAGGGGTTTTGGGATAGGTTCTAATTGCCCAAGCGGACTCCATTCCCGTACTGAGAGAATTTCTTATGCACATCATGTTGCGTTGTGGATGTGGCGCCAACTTGAAAGCGGACGTCAAATTGGCAGGGCGTGAAT
>JACTND010000313.1 GCA_014584305.1 Planctomycetota bacterium
CACCGCGAACCGTGCGCAACAAATCATCGCGAGTCAATCGCAGTGCTTGCCCCAAGTCATTGAGGGACAATACGGACTCCCATTTTCCTAGCCGCGCATTGTCTTCGATATCGTGGACGCCCTCGATGCGGGCCAAATGCGACTTGAATCGATTCGTAATGTCATCCAGATATGGAACGCCACGTTCGTCCGCCAAAATCTGAAACTCGATGGCCATGCCGCCAGGCCCGATTGTCGGGGACCCGAATTTCAAAATTTCCGCGCCCGCTATTTTGGGAATCTTCTCCCGCCACCGCGAAATAATGTCGTCGGAGCTGATAAATGGTCGCTCTTCGGCGGAAACCAGTTGCACTTCCACCGACGCCACGTGACTGCCGTTCGTCACGCCCGTCGGTCCCAAATTGGCATTGCCAACTTCGCCGATCCGTTCATAAACGTTGACGACCACGCTCGAACCAAATTCGGCTTCGATCTCACGATCGACCGCGCGAATGGCGTCCGTCAAGCGCTGAGACGCAGCCACGGCAAAATCAACCGACGTGCCATCCGGAAATACGACGCTGGCCGTGATCTCGCGCCCGTCAATCTTGGGAAATGCCGACAGTGGCGCGATGCCGCCGACAATCAAACCCAGCGCGACCAAAAACAAACCCACCACGGTCGATAAAACGATTCGTTTATGAACCAGCGACCAGACGAGCAACGGTGTGTACAAGCGGTCGATGACCCATTGGAGGCCGCGAGTCGCTGCCCCCTGTAACCATGCCAGTGGAATCAACAACGGTTTCAGAACATAGAACACGCGGCCCATCATGCGCATGAACAGGTTGTCGTCATGTGCCAGGTGGCTCGGGAGTACGAAGATGCTCTCAGCCAATGACAGAATCAGCATGGCAATGACGGCGAACGGCAATACCGCCAGGAATTTACCCATCACGCCGGCGACGAACATCAAGGGAGCAAAGGCAATCACTGTCGTGGCCACGGATGCCGCGACGCTGGGAATCACCTCGACCGTTCCTTCGATGGCCGCTTTGATGGGGCCGTATCCAATTTGCCGTTTGGCGTATATGTTCTCACCGATGATAATGGCATCGTCCACGACGATACCCAATGCCATGAGGAACGCGAACAATGTCAGCATGTTGAGCGTTTGGCCGGACATCAACAGTACAAATCCGGCGCCCAAAATCGCCACAGGGATTCCCAACGCGACCCAAAACGCCAACCGCAACTCCAAGAAGATAGCCAGCGAGAAGAACACCAAAATCAACCCCGTGATTCCATTGGTGGTCAACATCCGCAATCGATCTTTGACATCCAGCGACACGTCGCCCCACAGGCGGATTTCATAGCCCGCTGGGATGCGTTTGTTGTCCACATAGTTCCGCACGGTTTCGACGATGGTGAACAGGTCTTCCGTCGCCGTCTTGGAAACGCGCAACGCCAAACCGGTACGATCGTTGATTTCGTGGATCGCCACGCGCTCTTCGAAGCCATCCGTGATCAGGCCGATATCACCCAATGTCACCGTGTCGCCATTGGGCTTGGTGAGTATTGGAATTTCGGCGATCTCCGTGGCTGTTGTCCGTTTGACATTGCCCCGCAGTAGTATTTCCTCGCTGGACATCTCCAGTTTGCCTGCTGGCAGTTCGATATTCTGCGAACGGACGACGGCAGCCAAACGGCTCAAGCTGAGTCCATACTCGCGCAGAATGGACTCCGGAACCTCGACGAAGATCTCGAACGGTTTGGCGTTAACCACGTCGGCGGCGGTAACCGCTGGACCGGCAGGTTGAAACAATGGAGCGAACATGGCCCGCAAGGCGCTGCGCGGAGGCGTCGCCCGCAACTCCAATAGATCGCTGCGAATACTCTCGGCCAGCTCGCGCAGTTGCCGCTCTTGTTCCAGTCGTTCCGCCGGATCGTCGGACGGCGGTGGACCGATGATGCCCAGCGTGATAGCCGGAGCACGAAAGATGATTTGCTGCACCAAAGGGTCTTCAGCCGTGGGCGGCAACTGGCTGCGAATCTGATCAATCTGGGAGCGGACGTCATTCAGCACTCGTTGCACATCGCGCACATGACCGTGCAATTCCAAGATCACGAAACCGAAGTTCTCGCTGGCTCGGGCAGTGACCTTCTTGACGCCGTCCAGATTGGCGACGGCCGCTTCAATTTTCTGACAGACTCCTTCTTCCACTTCAGCTGGCGTAGCGCCGGGAAACGGCACACGCACCAATACGATCTCGAGCTCGAAGTTGGGGAACACCTCGCGGCGCATCACAATCATGCTGACCGCGCCTACAACCAGCAGGGCGATCAAAAACGTGTTCATGGCGGGCGAATTGCGAATCGCCCAACGGACGACGGTTCTCATCGAATAGGTGTCCTTTTAAGTGCCGAGGTTCGCGCCGTCTGGTTGGGACTGTGCATTGCTGGGATTCGCCGCGGGAGGCGGTGCGCCGTTTATTGTTTGCGACCCGTTCGCAACCTGAACCTCCACACCGGGAGCAACCTGCGACAGCGGCGAGATGACGATCTCAGCGCCGGGCTCCAGAGCGCCCGACTTCCACCGGACTACGACCGGTCGTTGTGACGGGTCTTCGTCGGCACTCTCTGGTGCCAGTCCGATAATTTCCACGGCATGACGACGCAGCTTGCTGTTTTCCACTGTCCAGACGAAATTCCCGGGCCGAAGTCCCTTGGCTGGAATAGCAACCATCCGGTCATCGGAGCGGCGACGATCTGGCGGCACCAGAATTCGGCACCGAACAAACATCCCGCGAACCAACGCCCGCGGACCGGCTGCCGATGCGACTACCGGCTGATCAATGGTAATCCGCACAGGAGTCGAACGGGTTAACTCGTCGCGTCCGATTCCGTCAAAGCGACTCAATACCCCGCGCCAGGAAACAGCAGGCTCACGGGGATCAAACACTTCTACGTCGGCAGACGGCAAATGATAAGCGTCTTGAAGAAAACGATCCCCGGAGGGCGATTCCTGGGGTTCGTTCGGCAAGTGCTCCTGCAACCAACTCATGTCTCGTTGGGATAAGTTAACGAGCACTTCCGCATGTTGCGTATCCTCGAACTGAAGCAAGGGCGAACCGACGGCCACCAAATCCCCCTGCTGCACGTTTTCCACGACAATCACTCCGTCACTGGGTGCCCGCACGACGGTTCGGTCTAAATTCAGCAAGGCCCGTTCGTATTTGCGTTTGGTTAATTCCAAACCGGCTTTCATCCGATCCAATCGAGTCCGCGCGGTTCCTAAATTGTTTTGACGATTAACGAGTTGAGTCTGTGCGGTCAACAGATTGCGCTCCCATTGCTCGATTTCGGAACGCGACGCGACACCCGCCAGTCGGGAATTGCGTTCCAGCTCGCGCTGGATGAGGTTTACTTCGCTTTGACTGAGCTCAATCGTCGCTTCGAGTCCCGTAATCTCTTCCTCGACTTCGCGAATCGTCGCCTCGGCTTGCTTGAGTTCCGCCAAGACCGTGGCGACTTCCAAATCATAATTCTGCCGATCGATAACCATCAACGTGGTTCCCGCACGGACATAGTTGCCGGCGCGGCACTCGGGAGTTTTCTCGACAATAATTCCACCGACCTCGGCGGCTAACCGGACTTCGCGGTAAGGGACTACCGACCCCGACAAAACCAATTCTAAAGGGCCTGTGTATTCCACCGCCGATACGATCGAAACCATGGGTTTCAAGGTGTCGGGCGAACGCAAGACAGCGCTGCGATCGCGCAGGGACATCACAATGACAAATCCGATCGCCGTCGCCAATATCCCGAATGAGACGACCGTTTTGACCGCTTCACCTGCGAATCGCTTCAATCGGGAAATCGGCCGTTTGAGCTCTTTATCCATATACCTTTATTCCGTCGTGAACATGTGCGGCTGGTTGTATTCTCGATTCAGGCGTGCCACGTATTGCGCGCTATGTTCGATTCAGGATCGGCGGGAATCCCGCGCAGCGCAAACTGAGTGATCTGGTCGACCGTCTCTTCGAGGTTCCAGACGGCAGCTTGTGATGTTTCATCGACTAACATGTTGATAATGGGGCCCGCCACGCGATAGAACAAACATTGCCCAATCACGCTGAAGCCCAAGCGCAATCGAGATAACCGTGATAATGACCGTCCGCTCAGTTCATCGATGATTTCGAGCAAAAGTTCAAAATAGGGGCGGAAAACATCCTCAACGATCTCGCGCCCAGCGTCACCCGGCCGCATCAGTTCGCGCACCAGGACTTGGGTTTCCCATTCACTGCCGGGCAATAATCCGATTCCTAACC
>JACTND010000069.1 GCA_014584305.1 Planctomycetota bacterium
TAACCCCTATTCAAACGCACAACTCAAATCGCCTAACTGCCACCGCACAAGTCTAACCGTTCATCGAGACGCTGTCAACATAATAATGCCTGTCCTTTTTAACTTTACTTTTTGCTTTTTATTTTATTGGAGTTGGCGGGTGGCTTCGAAGGCGGCGATGGCGACGCTGCAGGAGAGGTTCAGGCTGCGGACGGCGGAGGCCGTCGGAATCCGCAAGACCCGCTCGGGGGCGGCAGCCAATATCGAATCTGGGAGGCCATTGGTCTCCGGGCCAAAGACCAAAACATCTCCGCAGGAAAATCGAGCTTCCCACAGGCTCTGTTGGGCCCGTTTCGAAAAGTACCAAAAATTGGAACCGGCCAGACGCGCGCACAATTCCTCCCAATGGTCAACGACTTCCCAATCGACGTGTTGCCAGTAGTCCAGGCCCGCCCGCCGCAATGTCTTCTCGTCCGTTCGAAACCCCAAAGGGCGGACCAACCATAACTTGGCTGGTAAAGCCAAGCACGTGCGACCGACGGCCCCAGTGTTGTGCGGTATTTCCGGCTGATACAGGACGATTTGCAAGCGTCTGTCAATTGGCTGGCCTATCATGAACTTTTAGTTTTCCCGGATTTCCAAACATTACCATTCCCGCCGCCAACGACTTCAAACGCGGTCCGAACGCGCGTTATGCCTTGCGATTTGAGTCCCGGAACGCCACATTGTAAGGAACTTGCCAAACGGCTGAAATGGTCCGCATTAACGAGTCAAGACATTCAAGAATCGTGAATATTCATCGCAATCCAACGCGATCCGTGCGTATTGGTTCGATCTCGATTGGTGCACAGCATCCGATTGCCGTTCAGTCCATGACGGCCACGCGCACGCGGGATATCAAGGCCACGGTGCAGTTGGTCCACCTGCTTCAAACGGCCGGCGCGGATGTAGTCCGGATCGCCGTGGACAGCCGCGAAGACGCGGCGGCGATCGCGGACATCCGCCGGGAGACTTCGACTAATTTGTCGATTGACTTACAAGAGAATTATCGGCTTGCCGAATTGGTTGCTCCGCATGCGGACAAGATTCGATACAACCCTGGCCATTTGTATCACCACGAGCGCGGCCGACCCTGGCGCGACAAGGTGCGGTGGTTGGCTGATTTGGCTGGCGAATTTGGCTGTGCGTTGCGAGTAGGTGTGAACTGCGGTAGCGTTGATCCGGACCAACGAGAGCAATTTGCCGCGGACGATTCGATCGGGCCAATGTTAGCTAGCGCTTGGGAACACTGTATGGCGCTGGATGCATACGGATTTGATCAGTACTGCGTGTCGTTGAAGGACTCCGATCCCAATAAAGTGATCGACTTGAACCGACGCTTTGCCGCCCAACGCCCCGACGTTCCGTTGCACTTGGGAGTGACCGAAGCCGGCATGCCTCCCGAGGGAATTATTAAGACGCGGATTGCCTTCGAGCAGTTGATCGGCCAAGGAATTGGTGACACGATCCGCGTGTCGCTGACGGTTCCCAATGAAGAGAAAGGAGAGGAAATCCGTGTTGGCCGGGAGATACTCGCTGACATTCAAGCTGGGCGCGTGCGTTCCGTCGTCCGTTTTGATTCCAATGGTCTGAATATCATTTCCTGTCCCAGTTGTTCACGCGTCGAGAACGAGGCATTCGTACAACTCGCCCAACAGGTTAAACAAATGACTGCCTACGCCGCCAGTCACCGGATTACGATTGCGGTCATGGGCTGTCGCGTCAACGGACCTGGTGAAACGGATGACGCCGACCTGGGATTATGGTGCGGGCCTCACTACGTGAACTTGAAGCGCGGGACGGAACCGTTGGGCGCGTTTCCTTACGATCAAGTGCTATCGCGATTAAAAACGGAATTGGATGCATTAATTGCTGAGCAGCGAAGGGCGGAGTCGGCATTATGATCAACACGCTGTACTTGCCGGAGTTGCGCGAGATGTTGGCCGCCAACGACGAGGTCGAGCTGCGCGAATTCTGCGGCGCTTTGCATCCCTCGCGCACTGCCGATTTCATGGAGGGATTATCTGGCGACGAGACGTGGCGAGTGTTGCGCTACGCCGAAGAATCGACGCGGGTGATGGTCTTCGAGTACTTGCCACTGGCCAAACAGCGCGAGATCATCGAAACCCAAGACCGCGTGGAGATCGCGCGGTTGGTATCCCAGCTGACCTCGGACGAGCGGGTTGACATCTTACAGGAGTGCGATGCGGAGGTAGTCCGGCAATTATTGCCGTTGCTCCCCGCCGAAGACCGCCGCGATATCTTGCGATTGAGCCAATACCCCGAGGGGACCGCGGGTTCGGTAATGGCCACCGAATTCGTGGCCTTGCCGGAAACGCTGACCATTCGGCAAGCGATGGACGAGATTGCGCGGCAGGCCGATCAATACGAAACGATGTATTACATTTACATTGTCGATGAAATCGGCCATTTGCACGGCGTCGTTACCGCACGGGTGTTGTTGTCCCAATTGCGCGTCCCCACCACAACACTTGCCGAGATCATGAATCCATCGCTAATTACGGTAAACGTTGGCGACCAATTAAGTGACGTCGTTAACAAAGTCGCCAAACTGGACTTGTTGGCCATTCCCGTCGTCGATCATGAAGGGCGAATTATGGGCATTATCACGTTTGATGATGTGATCGACTTGGTTCGCGAAGAAGCAACTGACGACGCCTATCGGGCAGCGGCCGTCGCACCGCTAGAAGAACCCTATTTGCAAACCAACGTGTGGACTATCGGCTGGAAACGCGGGGTTTGGCTGGCGGTGTTGTTGTGTTTTTCATTGATTACCGCGTATTCGCTGCGAATCTATGAAGCGCGATTGGAGACGTGGGTTTGGCTGGTCGCCTTTATTCCGTTGATCATCAGCAGCGGAGGCAACTCTGGGAACCAATCGGCAACCTTGATTATCACGGCCTTGTCCCAAGGACAGGCCAAATTGCGCGACTGGTTGCGCATTTTTGTGCGCGAAATCGCCGTGGGATTGATCCTGGGAGTCGAACTGGCGTTAATTGGCTTTGTGATTACGACGTTTCTGATTGGGGGACCAACAGGCTGGGTCGAGCCCTTGGTCGTCCCGCTCACCCTGATGCTGGTCGTCTTGTTTGGGTCGCTGTTGGGCAGTATGTTGCCGTTGTTGTTTAAAGCGTTAGGACTTGATCCCGCATTGATGAGCAATCCTTTTGTCGCCGGAACGTGCGACATCGTCGGGATTTTTGTCTATATGAATGTCGCCTTGTGGATTCTGACTTGATCCCCAGGACCCAAACAGGGATTGGCATATCGGTATCGAACGAAGGGAAAGTACGTGGCGCGGAAAAATCATTTCCAGTTGGGCTTGTGGGGTTTCTTGGCGGTCGGTGCTGTGGCCGCGTTGGCTGTGGCCAGTCGAACATGGTTTGATACGCCGAATTTCAAACCCGTCGGGGCGTTGTGTTTGCTCACTCCAATTCTCTTGGCGCACGCTTGCCGTTGGGCCTGGCTAGCGCCCCTGCTGATTGTGCTCGGCAGTGAGGTATTGTTGAGTCCCAGTGCAGGTTTTTTGGCGTTACCCTTGATCATCAGTTGGACGATCAATGTTTGGATCGGCTTTGCCGTCCGGCGCGCCATGTTTGATCGCCCCGGCAACAGTGGTAGCGCCTGGATGAAGCCGATGGCAACTGGGATTTTGGCGACGGGAGCAGCCAGTTGCCAGTTCTACTTGATTACCAATTTCGCCGTTTGGTTAGGGTCGAGCTGGTACGCGCGCGATGCATTTGGACTTCTCGAATGCTATGCCGCCGGACTCCCCTTTTTCCGGTGGACTTTGCAGGCAGATCTCTTGTTCGCCGGCTTGCCCTTGATGGTTTGCATCGGCGCTACTTATTGGGCGCGGCAGCGGTCAGTTAGTCGCACCGCTGTCTGACGCCGGCGTTTCCGCAGATTCCGGTTTGCCGCCGATCAATGCATACAGCCGTTCGCTGGCGGACGAAAACATGTCCATAAACTGTGTAGTCACGCTCTTCTTGATAACAACTTCGCCGGCGATGGGCGAGCGCACGGGGGCCTCTTCGGGGCGACTTAGGTCCTTGAGGCCCACATCGCTGTCTTTCAGCAATCGATCCAGGATTTCCTTAGTTGCCGCAAGCAGTTTTTTCTCATCAGCCGAAGCGAACCGATCGAAAGCTTCATTGCGCAGCACCGACTGAACATAATAGACATAGGTCTTGCACTTGCGGCGCAGCATATTGGTATAATACACCGGCATCTCAAACGTCGTTTTCTCTTCGGTATCGCCGGCACCCCGACCTGTGCCAGACGAATCCGTCATGCCGGACGCAGTTTGAAAAGCTGTCCCTTGTTTGCCGACTTCAGCGGCGCCCTTGAGTCCGATGTAATTCCCCTCCAACAACAAGTTTAAAGCCACTAAGTCCTCGACATCTGTCACGACTCGCGCGCTTTCCATCTCGAATACATGAGCGAGAAACGCGATCACGTTCTTCAAGGTCGTTCCGACCTGCGCCATATCCGCGCTCGCATAGTTGAGTTGCCCTAATGCGACCACAGCATCGAAACGCAGCCAATCATCCAACTGATCATTACTGACGATACGGTTCAGCAAGGTGACCACTTCCCCAGCGGCGCCGGTTTGTCGCAACTCGCCCAAAACTTGAACCGCTCGGCGTTCGATCCAGATTCTTCCCTCAGGATCCCACGCGTCTTGACCGGCGGCCCGGCCCTCAACAATTGAGGACGCCGCGGTCGATAGTCGCTGAATTTCCGCGCTATCCATGCGGGCGGCGTTAGTGCCATGCAATTGCGCGATACGCTGCAACCCGGCAAAGGCACCTGCTTTTACGAACAATGGCACGTCGGCCGCCTCCACTAAATCCAACAGCGTGCGGAAGGCAAGCGGGTTGGGCGTGGGTGGACGTCGGGTAGCCGTATCGAATTCAGAATTGTTCAGTTGACCGATCAACACCGCGGCATTGACCCGGGCTGCCGGGTGGAAGTTCCCCTCGGCGACGCGGCGCATCGTCGGTATCACCAACTGTTCGATCAAGTATATGCGGTTGGGGCTAGAAAACTCCGCCCCCAAAAACTGCCTCATAAAATCGGCCCGCCGCTTACTCATTTCGGACAGCGATTGTTCGTCCGTTTGGGCCATGGAGGCCAAGACAAACTCGCGCATGAACATGTCAAAGCTGTCGTTCCGTTGGATTTCCCCGCGCAACACGCGGCGCGCTTGTTCGGTAGCTTCCCGCCGGCGATCGGTCACCGCGCGGTTTTGCGCCGTGATTTGATTGCGTTCCTCAATGCTCAGCAAATCCCAATTATCGGTGGGCGCCAAAACAAATTGGTCGTTGACGGGAAGCGACTCATATTGTTGTGCCAGTGCAATGGGCGTCGCCATCGCGCACACGGCTAAACCGAGCAACAGAAAAGGGAACAGTACCAACGGAAATCCGCTGAGGATATACCGCCACGAAAGCTGATTGGTCAAACTTCTGGTCATTCTCCGTCACCTTTACGTTTTTATTAGTGCTGCAACTCTCGCCATTCCCAATTGCGTACGTTCGAAGCTGTATACCGACTGACTATCAGCGCCACTGGTTGATGGACGCAGGGATACGCCGATTCGTTCCAACCCAGCGCCGTCCCGTCCGGACATTCTCTCGCCAACTCAAACGTCGATCGAGAGGACCAACCGCAACTCTTGGGTCCCGGGCCAGAAATCGCTAGAGACACAAACCCCCTCAGCCGTTGAGCGGCGTGAAGCCTGTTTCCCCGCTGGCGCCATACTTCAAGGATAGCCAAACCGCCCAAAAAACTCAAACGAAGCGCGCCGATATCGACGCCAACCGTCAAACCTCCCGGCAATCGCGGGAAACCCAACGATTGCCTCAATTCCGCAATGGCGGACGTGCCGTTTACACTAGTTCCATCTGGCTACGATTGAATCGGATTGACGGATGCAATGAACTGCCAGCCGTCCCCAACCAACGCAATCCCACCAACCGGCCCAACTCGGCTGGTTGCCTGACGATGCCCCGCTGTGCCAGAAACCCCAGTGGAACCTCGGCCTCACTGTCTTTGCCGAATTTGCGCGAAAGTCAATTCTATTCTGGGGAAAACATGGTTAAGATGGTAGTTGAAGAGAATCCTGGGAGGGTGAGCAGGGGGGAGATATGCACATTCCAGACAACACATTTGTAACAGCCTTGATCAAGTCTGGGGTCTTGAGCAAGGACCAGGTCAACGACGCGGAAAACCTGGCCCGACAAACCAACATTTCGCTCCCTCAGGCGCTGGTCAAACTTGGGTACGCCACGGAAGAAGAGGTGATGCGGGCGCAAGCCAAAATCTACCGCCTCCCCTACATTGACCTCGACCGCACGGATATCCCTGAACGCGTTATCGAATTGATGCCCGAGTCGGTGGCGCGCGAAAACGTGGTACTGCCGTTGGAATTGAGCGATGGCCGCTTGACCGTAGCGATGAGCAATCCCACCGATGTTCAGATGATGGAGAATTTGCGATTCATTCTGAACCGCGATATAGCGGTCGCCCTGGCGCCCCGCTCGAAAATCCTCGAATACATCAACCAACTCTACGGCCAGATCGAAGGCGAATCGGCCGACTCGATTTTGCAAGAATTCACCGATACGGCTATCGATTTCACGGAAACGGTGGACGATTCCGATGTCGCCGAAGAGACAGAAGATGAGTCGAGCGCTCCCATCGTCCGCTTGGTTCGATTGATGATTACGGAAGCCGTCCAGTTGCGCGCTTCGGATATCCACATCGAACCCTTTGAAGACCGGGTCCGCATCCGCTACCGTATCGACGGTGTGCTCCATGAACGCGATACGCTCCCGCGCCGTCAATTGAGCGCCGTGATTTCGCGAGTCAAAATCCTGTCCAAGATCGATATCGCCGAACGTCGCCGCCCCCAGGACGGTCGCATCAAAGTCACAATCGGCGAAAAGGAGCTCGACTTGCGGGTCAGCGTTATTCCGACCAACCACGGCCAATCGGCGGTGATGCGGCTGTTGGACAAGGACAACATCCGCGTCAGCGTCAAACAGTTGGGATTCTCCAATGAAACTTTCCAGACCTTCAACGGCCTGATCCGCCGCCCGAATGGGATTATTCTGGTAACCGGGCCGACGGGATCGGGAAAGACGACGACGTTGTATGCCGCACTCAATCAATTGAACCGGCCGGACCGAAAGATCATTACCGCCGAGGACCCGGTCGAGTATTACCTTCCCGGTATTAACCAAGTTGAAGTCCGCCACAATATTGGGCTCGATTTTGCCAGGATCATCCGTTCGATGTTGCGGCAGGCTCCCAATATCATTCTGGTTGGCGAAATGCGCGATGCTGAAACGGTTTCGATGGGTATTCAAGCCAGTTTAACTGGACACTTGGTTTTCAGTACATTGCATACGAACGATGCGCCCAGCGCTATCACGCGCATGATCGACATGGGTGTACCCAGTTATTTGGTCGCGAGCAGCGTGGTTGCCATTTTGGCACAGCGGTTGGTGCGGACGATTTGTCCCAAGTGCAAATCGCGGCACACGCCTCCGGAAGCAGTGATTCACGAGGTCGGTTTGACGCCTGAGCAAGTGGCCAATGCGAGCTTCATGAAGGGCAAGGGATGCAACTCGTGTCAAAAGACGGGATACAAGGGGCGCATCGGCATTTATGAACTTCTGTTGGTGACCTCCAAAGTCCGGGAAATGATTTATCGCAACGAATCGACGCAGGCCATTCGACGTTTCGCGATCGACAGCCAGAAAATGGACACCTTGTTCCGCGACGGCGTGAAGAAGGTATTGACGGGAATCACCACGTTTGAAGAGGTCTATCGGGTAGCGAAGCGTACCGAACAGGACTATTGATAGGATTCGCTTGTCCCGTCGTTTTCGCTCATTTCGTGGACTTTATCGCGCATCATCCTTAAAATTGCCACGAAAAATCCGCTTTTTTGGGGTTGGTTGGGGTGCGGATTCTGCCAGTTTGTCGTTTTTGTGTGTATTTTGAGATTATTGCATCGGTTTTTGTAATTAGACGACTCGGGCAGAAGAGTTTAGCGCATGGCAACCGTTCTTATCGACAAGTTGTTGGAGGCTTGCGTCAAGCAGGGCGCAAGTGATATCCACATTTCTGTCGGCCAACCCCCAGTTTTTCGACTGCACGGTCGGCTGCGTCGCTTGGAAACCAAAGTCCTCGACCAAGAGGACACGGTTGCCTTGATGAAGAGTATTTCGCCGGAGCGTTGCCAGCGGGAACTGCAAGAGGTCGGAGGTTCGGATTTCGGCTTCGCTTATGCCGACAAAGCGCGTTTTCGCGTTTCGATTTTCAAGCAGCGCGGCAACATCTCGATGGTGCTGCGGCAGATTCCCAACGACATGTTGACCCCCGAATTCTTGGGGGTTCCCGATGTGTTTACGAAACTCGTCATGCGGCCGCGGGGACTCATCTTGGTTACGGGGCCTACCGGGTCCGGCAAAAGTACGACCTTGGCGTCCTTGGTGAACTACATCAACGAACGGGTCGATCACCACATCATCACCATTGAAGATCCAATCGAGTTCTTTCATTTTCACAAGAAATCGATCGTCAATCAGCGCGAGGTGAATGTCGACGTCCCCAGTTTTGCGGAAGCGATTCGGCGCGCCTTGCGTCAGGACCCCGACGTGATCCTGGTCGGCGAAATGCGCGATCTCGAAACGATGGAGGCCGCCATTACCGCAGCGGAAACAGGGCATATCGTCTTTGCGACGTTGCACACGAACAGTGCCCAGGGGACCGTCAACCGGATCATCGACGCGTTCCCCGGCAACCTGCAGGACCAAATTCGGACACAGCTTTCCACGTCATTGATCGGCGTTTTGGCCCAAACGCTTCTACCGCGCATCGGCGGCGGACGGATCGCGGCATTCGAATCGCTGGTTGTCACGCCAGCGGTATCCAACTTGATTCGCGAAAACAAGACTTTTCGCATCAACTCGGCCATTCAGACCGGGGCTAAATACGGCATGATGTTGATGGACGATTGTTTGTTCAAGTTGTGGCTGGAAGAAAAGATCGAAATGGACGACGCGATTGGCCGGGCGCATGATCCGGACGCTTTAGCCAAGCGGATTGCCACGGCGCGGCGCCAATTGGCTGCCGGATTGCCGGTCGAAATGACGACGCAGATGGCGGGCGCGAACGAAGCATGAGTGTGGGGCGCGACGTGCGGGGAACGAGAGGGGAATGAGTGTGCGGGTACGGGTTTCGTCGGCTCGCGGGGGCTGACCGCGACTCGCGGAGCAGAGAAGGGGCAATTTTGGGGGCTGTATCATGGCAATTCGCCGCTTGGGCCAGGTCTTAGTCGATCTCGGCTTTGTGACCGACGAGCAATTGGAAATGCTCGTCGAAGAACAAAGTCAAAATCCGGCGCAGAAAATCGGCCGCATCGCCGAGGACATGGGGTTGGTCAACGACGATCAACTCGTGCAAGCGTTGGCTGAACAGTTCGGTTTGCAAACGGTCGATTTGGAAGGGGTCGTTCCTCCCGACGACGCGCGGGAAGCAATTACGGACGCGATGGCTCAACTCTATCGTGTGATCCCCTTGCATCTCAGCGACGGCGTGTTGACCTTGGCCGTGTGCGACCCGCAAAACTTAGGTATCCAGGACGAACTGCGGCGTTTTCTGGGATACGACATCCGCCTGCTGGTCGCCTCGGAAGCGCAAATTCTGCGGTGCATCGACAAGTATTTCAACGCCGAAGTCGAGAGCATCGAGAAGATCATCGAGGAACTGCATCGAGATGACAACCTCAAGAAGGCCAGCGCCAAGTTATCTGGTGACGGACCGATCAACCTGTCCGACGTATCCGAATTAGTGGACAGTGCACCGGTCCGAAAACTGTTGAACATGGTTTTGTTGTTGGCGATCAAGGATCACGCCAGCGACGTGCATTTCGAACCATTCGAAGACGAATTTCGGATCCGCATCAAGGCCGAAGGCGTGCTGTACGAAATGGTTCCGCCTCCGCGCCATTTAGCGTTTGCCATCACCACGCGCGTCAAAGTCATGGCTAACTTGGACATCGCCGAACGGCGCTTGCCGCAAGACGGCCGCATCGAGCTGACTGTGGGTGGTCACCCGATCGATCTGCGGGTCAGTGTGTTGCCCACCATGTTTGGCGAAAGTGTCGTCTGTCGAATCCTCGATCGAAGCGTTGTCTCGTTGGATTTGAACAACGTCGGCATGGACGCGCCGACGATGGCGGCCTTCCGCAAAGTCATCAACAAGCCCAACGGTATCATCCTCGTTACCGGGCCCACGGGTTCCGGCAAGACGACGACACTCTATTCGGCGTTGTCCGAACTCAACAACATCGAAGACAAAATCATAACCACGGAAGATCCGGTCGAATACGATATCGACGGCATCATTCAGATTCCGATCGACGAGGATATCGACGTCACCTTTGCCAAGTGCCTGCGGGCTATTTTGCGTCAAGACCCCGACAAAATCCTGGTTGGCGAGATCCGCGATTTAGAAACGGCCGAAATTGCCGTGCAGGCTTCGTTGACGGGCCATACGGTGTTCAGTACGTTGCACACCAACGACGCCCCGACGACGGTCACGCGGCTCAAGGACATGGGAGTCCCCACCTTTTTGATTACGGCGACCTTGGAGGCTATTTTGGCTCAGCGACTGGTGCGGCGCATCTGCCCCGAATGTCGCGCACCAATCGAGCCGTCCGACGAAATGCTGATCGAATTGCAGATTTCGCGCGAGACGCTGAACGGTCGCACGTTCTATCGCGGCAGCGGCTGCAACAGCTGCAACAACACCGGTTACAAAGGCCGCATCGGCTTGTTTGAATTGATGATTCTGGACGACGAGCTCCGCGATTTGATTTTGGCCAACGCATCGGCTGATGAACTGCGGGATTTAGCGATCAGCAAAGGGATGAGGCCGTTGCGGCAAGCGGGAATCGATTTCATTTTTGACGGAAAGACGACCGCTGAAGAAGTAATTCGAGAGACCATCTTGGAGGCTTGAGCACCATGCCGACTTTTCAATTTGAGGCGATGGACCCGCAGGGTCAAGAAATTCGCGACGTCATCGAAGCCCAAACGCAGGAAGAAGCCCAGGCGACGATCCGTTCCATGGGCTATTTCGTCACCAAGATAGTGGCCCAAAAGGCCGGTCGAGGCGGCCGCGTTGGCTCCAAACGGCGGAAGTCCTTTGCCATCGGCGGCGCCGGCGGCAAACGGATGGTGACGTTCACCCGGCAACTCTCGATTCTGCAAGACGCCGGCCTGCCGATTTTGCGCAGCCTGCGGATTCTGGAACAGCAATCAACTCCGGGCGCCTTGAAGAATGCGCTGATTGATGTGTGCGACGAAATTGAAGGAGGTGCGTCACTATCCGAAGCGCTATCCAAATCGCCTCGCGTCTTCGACCGGTTGTATGTCAACATGGTCAAGGCAGGCGAAGCGGGTGGGTCGTTGGAAGTCATTTTGCGCAGGTTGGCGGAGTTCAAGGAACGGACCCAGTCGCTGAAAAACAAAGTTATTGGCGCCTTGATCTACCCGATTCTCGTCGTGCTCGCCACGGTCGGTATTCTGACCTTTATTATGATCAAGGTGATTCCCGAATTCAAAAAAATCTTCGAGGAGTTCGGCTTGGAATTGCCGCCGATGACAGAACTGCTGATCGCTATTTCGGATCGTGCGGTGAAGATGTGGTTCTTGGTTCCTCTGGTGCCCATTGTACTCATTTTGTTTGTCTATTTGATTTGTTGGTTCCGCGCCGGGCGAATGGGCTGGCATTTGTTTTTGCTTAAGCTGCCAGTCGTCGGGCGATTGGTCGAAAAGAGCAATTTAGCGCGGACCACGCGGACGTTGGGCGCGTTGGTGGCCAGCGGTGTTCCGATTATCGAAGGCTTGACGATCACTCGCGAGACATCGGGTAACGCGATGTACGAAAAAATCTACTCGAAGATCACGGACGCCATCCGCGACGGCGATACCATCGCCAATCCGATGAAAACCTACTCCAAGACGGGATTCCATCCGGTCGCGGCGTTTTTCTTCTTTGCCACCTGTGCCTTGCCACTGTTGTCTGTGCTGTTTGTGAAGCCCGATTTTTGGATGTTCGTCCTGTACGGCTGCGGTTCGGCGGGAATGGTGGGCTTACTCTGGTATTTTTTGGTGTTTCGACGGCCAGTAATTGAGTCGTTGGTGGTGAATATGGTGGACGTCGGCGAGGAGACCGGCGAGTTGGATGTGATGTTGTACAAGGTAGCGGACTATTACGAAGAAGAGGTGCGCACGATCACGGACGGCATGTTGAAACTGATCGAGCCGATCATGATCATCGTTTTGGGTTTGGCCGTGTTGTTTATCGTGGCTTCGTTGTTCTTGCCGTTGATCAGCATCATCGGCGGATTGAGCGGCGGTAAACTCAAGGGCAAAGGTTAAAAACAGGCGGCTGGCGCGCCGTTTGCGTGTTCAGTATAAGGTTGAGAAATACGGGTTGGTTGGGAGCAAATTGAGACATGAAGACCAGAATTGAGACACGGAGCCTTAGGAGGCCGGTGCGAACCGGTTTTACGCTGGTCGAGTTGTTGGTGGTGATCGCCATTATCGGCGTCTTGGTGAGCCTTGGTATGGCCGCCTATATGCGGGCCGTGTGGCGGTCACAAGAGGTGGCCATGACTTCGGACCTGAAGCAGATCGAAGCTTCGCTGGAGAATTTTAAGGCCAAGTATGGCTTTTATCCCCCGGACTTCTCGCGGCTGCAAACGGTGAACGACTTCATTCCCTACCTCAACCGAATTGCACCCAATCATGCCTACACGAACGCCCAATTGCTCGATTGGTGGAATCGGATTGGCATTCCGCTAAAAGGAAGTTCCAACAACAAAGGCCCGATGACATCGTACGTTTTTTGGTTGTCGGGTTTGTCCAAAAACAAGCAATTTCCCTTGTCCAACCCGTCAACACAGAATCCATTGTTGCCTTTTAACGTTGGGTTGGAACTCAATAACGCCAATGCGATTATTCCCTCTGCGGTGCCGGTCGAACGAGAAGTCCATTACGATTTTCAGCAGAGCCGGCTGATCAACGTTTATAACCAAACCGATGACAGCGCAAGCGACTATGCCAATTTCCGTGAGCGCGTGCGCGGTTACAGTCAGGCCGCCGGTCGTTTGGAGCCCATTCTGTATATGGAATTGAACAGTCTGGCAGTTACCAATAACGCTGCCCAGTTGCCAGCCTATTTGGTAAGGACTGAGCGCGGGGTCTGTACGGTTCGGCCGTACATTGATCCGACGACGTTAGGCACGTTGGCCCTATCGGAACGTCTGGCCAATCGCAATTCCTTTCAACTCCTAGCGCCCGGAATGGACGCGGCGTTCACGTTCGACGGCGGGACTACTTCGTTGGATCTCACCGCGGCGACGCCCGCCGAATTGAAGTTTCAGCGGGACAATTTGGTTAATTTTGTGGATGGCACGAAGCTTGAGATCATGCTGACTAACTGATCTGTGAAGCAGGCGAGCCGACTGAGGAATTGTAACTATGTTGCCAGCGAATAGCCTTTGCACGTGCTCGGCCGACAGCAATTGCCGACAAGGCTTTACGCTGTTGGAGCTGCTGCTAGTCATTTCGGCGATCGCCGTCTTGTCCACGATGGCTTTGGTGATCATGCGGGGCGTGCAAGAAGACGCCCGCGCGTCGCGGACGCGAACCATCATCCAACGCTGCCAAGCGGTATTGCAATCGCGACTGGATGCCATGGAAACGCGGATGATGCCCTTTCGCGCCGATCAAATTGAGCCAGGGGCGAACTTGGCGCAGAACCGGCACCTCCGCAGCCGGACCTTGGTCGAATGGCTCCGCAGTGAGTTGCCATGCTATCCCGAGTACTTGTGGTATTACCCGAGTTGGGAGTCGCAAAACCCGTTTGTTACCGTCCCTTCGGTTCATCCCCAGTATTGGCCTAACGGCGATCCGGGCCTAGGTCTCGATTGGGTAAATCGATTCGAGGCGATGATGCAGGCCCGCATTCCGGCGGCTGTAACCGCTCATCGGGTGTCGCTGGGGATTCCGCCCTTGGGGTTGCCTGACGCGCAAGGTTCCCCGCCCCCAGCGGGTGGCAATCCGGCGAACTGGACGCACCGCAACGACCCGATTTTCGCCAATATGGATAACGAAACGAATCCAGTCATCCTTGCTAATTGGAACAATACGCTTTTTGACGGCGCCGAATGTTTGTATGCAGTACTGCATAATACGTGGTACAACGGCCAACGCGGCACAGCATTCCTGAACTCGAATGAAGTCGGGGATTTGAACGGCAACGGGCTCCCTGAAGTTCTGGACGCTTGGGGCCGCCCCTTGTATTTCTTGGTTCGCCGCAACTTGGATGTCGATCGCAACGGCGATGGCGTTATCACGGATCTCGACCGCGATGTGAATGGCGACGGGGTTGTTGATCATTTCGATACGGTTCTCGATCCGCGGTTTTCGATTTCGCTGGACGAAGTGATCATCGAAATCTATTCGACACGTTCCTGGGAGTTCTAATATGATGGCACGCGACGAAACTGGCCGCGCTGCTCACCGCCGACGCCAGGCTTTTACGCTCATCGAGCTCCTGATTGTGGTGGCCGTTATTGTGGTCTTGGCCGTAATGCTGATTCCACAAATTCGGGTGATCAGCAAAGACCGCACGCTACGCGAATCGGCACGGGTGGTTTCCTCGGTGTTTGTGGACGCTGTCGAACGGGCGCGCGTCGAGGGGGCCGCCGGTGTGGCGCTGGTGCGGAACCCGCGCTTTTATCGGTACGTCGATAACGTGGGGACGGCGGCCGATCCGCAGGGCTCGCGCGTGTACTATGCTTGCTATGCGTTGTACCAACTTAAAAACCTGCCGCCGTATGTGGGCAACTACATCAGCGACCGCGCAGTGTTCTTCAATCCGGTTGTGGGGGCCACGCAATTTGATGTGATTGTCCCCGCGCCCTACGACACTAACGTGCGGATTGAGACCGGCACGTATATCCAATTGGGCGACAGTCCCAACCGCTATGTGATCGATGCGGTAACGTTGCTGGCCGTCCCCCCGTTTCCGGGCTTGCCGGAAAACCTGGTGCGGGTAACTTTCTCGGTCCGCCCGTTTCAGTCCGGTCCCCCGGCCGCGCATGGACAGCCGATGACGTTTAAAATCCATCGACGTCCGCGCCTGATGGCTAACACGGAGGTCTCCTTGCCACGTGGCTATTTTATCAACCTGAATTACTCCGGAGAGTTGGATTTGGGTGGGGCCGGAACAGACGGCAACGATTTCACGTGGACGGCATTCACACAATCGATGCCGGTGTTGACGGTTCCTCAACTGCCGCTGCCGCCGGCGATTGTGGAAGTCAGCCGCGAACCGATTTACATTCTGTTCGACTCTGATGGGAGTATCGATCGCGTCTTGCCCAATGGATTCTTGGGCGCGGCGCTGTATCCGACAGCGGCAGTCAATCTGTGCCTTGCCGCGGATGACTATCGGCATTCCTTTCCCTTGACGACGGCCCCGCCGCGGTTTATGCCCCAGAGCTATTACGAGAATCCGGGTGCGGCCCGGGATGTATTGAATGATCCAGCGCTAATTTGGGTCAGCATCGATCACCGCACGGGATATGTGGGCGTTGGCGACTCGGCGCCACCCACGGCGGCCCCCTATATGGCGGCCGAATTGAGTGGGAACGTGCAGGCCACTCAAGTCGGGCGCATCTTGGAAAGTTGGCGGATCAGCGCCACGCGCACGCAATCAGCACAATGACGATTCCGGCAGGTGAGCAGACCATGACATCCAGACGGCGACAGATTGCAGAGCGGAGCGCGAGTACGTTGCGGCGCGGGTTTCACCGCGGCATCACGGTGATGGAGGTCCTGGTGTCGATGGTCGTCGCGTTGATCGGCGTATTGGGGATCATGATTCTGATTCCCTTTTCCGTGAACCAGGTCCAGACCGCTTTCAATTACGAAACGGCGCATCGGCTGGGACACAATGCGGCCAACGAATGGAAAATCAAAGGTTTTAATAACTCGAATCGATGGATCGCGATGACTCCTGCGCCGAATTCCGTGGCTGGCAGAACCGTTCGCGCCTACATGGTTGATCCGCTGGGCGTGGACGCGCGAACGAACAGTCCTTCGCCGCATTCAGGATTCTTTCCGTTTGTTAACCCTGCCTTGACTAACTTCATCTGGGCTCGGACGGGAACCCTCCCATCGTACACGGATTCGGACCCGTCGGCCGACAAGTGTATTCTGATCGAGCGAGTCAATCTCGCCAGCACCATCGGCCCGGTGATGACGACGGATTTGGCGCGACGGCATTTTACGTGGAGCCATGACTTGCAATTGCAGTCGCCCACCAGGGCCGACGTCGTGGGATTCGAGTCCCAATATCCGTCCGTTGATCTGGCGCCGCCACAGCAGATTTATGATATCAATTCGGCGAATCAAATCATGCGTCGCCAGGCGTTGGGTGATGTCTCCTATGTGGTGGTCACCGTCCCGGCCGATGTC
The DNA here is from genome assembly GCA_014584305.1 of Planctomycetota bacterium. Lineage (GTDB taxonomy): Bacteria > Planctomycetota > Planctomycetia > Pirellulales > Pirellulaceae > BJ22. The sequence goes on from JACTND010000069.1 coordinate 16,614, forward strand.
ACGCCCGCGGCACACTTGGCGGGCTATCCCTTAACCACGGATTCTCCCGCCCGCTTTCCGGATATTGGGAACGAAGACCGCGTTTTTGGATTTCGCAATTTTGTATTGGTGTACAAGCAGCGCCCCCTCCCAGTCGATCCACTGAACCTGGGCGGTTTGGCACCCTACGATCGCGTTTACGAAGTGGCGCATCCGCTGGATGGACATGCGACGCCGGCTACGGCTGCCAGCTTGCGCGTGGGCGTTTCGGGTGGTGTCGTGGTTCTGCAAGAGAACGCGCTAGTAGCCCCGTCAAACAATGAATCCACTCAGCGTCGCGAGATTCGCGCTGGGGATTGGATGGCGCTGACCAATGTAACATTCGATGGAAACCGCCGCCGCTTTGTCCAGAATATTGACTTCTATGTGGTGCTGGATGCTGTCGAAAACGGTGCGATATGGACAGTGACTTTGCAAGGTCCGGATTTTGATTTTCAATTGGCTCGGTTGCAAAACGGCGCGTTTACGAACCGCAATCCTGCGACCTTCGATCGTTTTTGCGCGCAAGTCGTCGATAGTGTTCCCGAAGAGTACATTCCCTCGCGGACCTGCGCCATTCATTTGCCCGATGTGTGGGCCGTAGTCGAACGTTCGGACCAGTAAGGCAAAGCAACGGCGATCGGTGTTTGGGCATCGCAAGATAGAATTGGATTGATCGAGAGAAGAGGTCGGCATCATGAATGCGCATTTGACAGTGCTTGGGCGCCGAAATCGCGGCTTGGATCGGCGCGGTGTGACCTTGCTGTTTGTCGTCAGCACGATTGTGCTGTTCTTGTTGCTGACCGCGTCGTTTGTTCTGTTGTCGGCGCAGTTTCGTCGCTCGACGATGAGCCAAATGCGGGTGCAGCCGCGACGCGATGACGCGCGGACCTTGGTCAATCGCGTGTTTTATGATCTGCTGCGCGAGCCGTCATTGGACAATGCCCATTCACCGCTGCGCGGTCATTCCATTCTCGGTGACATTTACGGATATGGTGGCTCGTCGTATGTCAGCGCCGCCCAATTCGTGCCGAACACGGGAAATCAGTTGATCCAGTTGCGCTTGGGTTTGGATGCCGCCCCCCCCGCAGTACAAAGCTTGATCAATCCGGCGGTGGTTCCTCCACCGTATGTGGACACATTTGAATTCGTATTGTACCGCATCAATGATGAACGGTTTGGCCGCTTTAGCGACTCCGATGATGCGTACACGGGCCAGGTATTGACGTTCACCAGCGGCCCGGCGGGTGGCATTTCGTGCCGCATTGTCAGCTATTACGTCGTGTTCGACACCACCGTCAGCCCACCGGTTCCTTTGGAACGACTGTTTGTCGTGATGCCGGAATGGAACAATCAACAAGTCGCCTTTCTTTCGCCACCTGCGTTGGTTCAATCCCGTGTGGTCATCAACAATCGGCCTTACTCGGGAACCGGCGCCGGCGCGTATCAAACCACGGCGGCGATCGACGAGGCTGCCTTGAGTGGCGAGGCCCTGCTCCCCAACCGACGCGGGGAGTCGCGGGTCCAATTGATCAACAATTATCTGTCGCGACGGCTGTCCAGCGGTGCGCTCATCCCCAATCACCGCTCGACGAATGAAGATTACGTCGCCGCAGATTTTCAGAACATGTATTTGACGAATCGGATTTTCGATATCAATGGCAATCTATTTTTGGAACCGGCTTTTCACCGCCAGGCGTTGAGTCAATATCACCAAACGTTTACACCTGCGCCGCCCAGTCGATATATGTTCGATGTATTCCAATCTGGGAATCCAGTCGTCGATAATGACGGTGACGGTATCCCGGATGGCATTTGGATCGACTTTGGGTTGCCAACGCATACGGACATGCGCGGACGAACGGTTAAACCGCTGGTCTCTGTTTTGTGTCTGGATATGGATGGGAATTTGAACGTGAATGCGCATGGCAATCCGCGCCATGTGTTGGGTCCAGCGAAGAATCCTCTGCCGCTATTGGGTGGTGGCCTCCCCTTGAGTTTGGGACAAGGTTATGGCCCCGCCGAAGTGTCATTAGGAGGAGCCGTCTCGGCGGCGGAGTATAGTGCGTTGCTGTTTGGATTCGGCGGTGTCTTGGGGCGATATGGCGTTAATGGCACGCCAGGCGTGGTGGGTCGTGATCTGGCCAGCCATTATAAATTGTTCAGCCATCCTCAGTCCCCCTATAATCCGCGCGGGTTGACCGGAAACTTCTTTTTCTCGGCGATGGACATCCACGGCCGTTTGGGTTGGGGTACGCCGGACATCGTCTCCGGACCCATTCCTGTCAATCCTTACTTGCCGGCAGGGTTGACGGTGCAGATTCCCGATCGACTGCCAGTCGCCGATATCATGGGCTCCGCGTTGCCCAACGAGATCGTCGAATCAGCATATGAGTTCGACTTTACGTCAGCGCCGTTTTCACCATCGGGTACGGCGGCCGATACACCGTACTCGCCTCGCGAATTAGAAGCCATTTTGCGGTTGTACGACCCAGACAACCAGATGCTTTCTCCTCGGTTGAAGCAACACCTGGCGTTTTCGCTGAATTCAGCCGGCGGCAATATTCTACGGAACATTCTGACGACGGACAGCTTTGATGTCCCTGCGCCGCCAGCCAGCTTGATGGAAAAATTGGAAAGCATCTTGAGGCAAAACGGCATCACGGATCAAGTTGTGCTCAATCAACAGGTCCGATTGATGTTGGGGCCGGAATTGACGAAGGGGTTGAGATTGGATGTCAACCGTCCGTTTGGGAACGGGGTGGACGACGGGGCTACTGATAATGCAACTGGCCGTCGCGCGAGCGTTGTGGACGAACCCGGGGAGCAATTGGTTGGCGAGAATTTTCCGGACCCTTATGGACGAACATTCGCATTCGATGCCAACAACGACGGTGTGCTCGATCAGTTCGACACCTTGGCCAAGCATCACTTTGCCAAGAATCTCTATGTCACCACGTTGCTGGTTACGCAATGGGTGGACCGAGACGGTAATGGTGTGGTCAATCTAGCGGATTGGTACGACTACAACGGCGATGGTGTTGTCAACCTTGAAGATTTATATGACTATCGGCGCGACGTGGCGCAATGGGCCGTAAATGTCGCCGATTTTCGCGATCCGGATTCGATTCATACCGTTACCGAAATGGATTTGAACCCCTGGGACGGCTGGCATGTCGATGGCAATTTGCTGACGGACGAATCCGGCACGATCGGAGCAGATCGATTTGTTGTTCGGGGTTGCGAGCGACCGGAATTGCTGATCACCGAAGCCTGGGCGTTGCACCTGCGGCGCACGGAAGATCGAGACGATGATGACGGCGATGGTTCGCGAACAACGGGGGCTGGGGGAACGGATGATGACCGTGACAGTCGCCTAGTCCCTAACGCCAGCGTTTTCGTAGAGTTGACGAATCCGCATTCCTTCACCGGCAACGCGATTGTCGATGCCAACAACCAGATCTATCCATCGGAGTTGTATGGCGCGACCGGTGTGGACCTGCGCCGCATTGCATTCGATTCGGATGCTTCGCTGGCAAGTCCCGTGTGGCGCATGCGTTTCGTGCGCGCGACCAATCCGATTCCGGGTAACCCTACGGCGCCGGTGACTCGGACGATGCGGGATGTTGATAGCTTCACCATTCCCGCCCAAGATGTTTTGCGGATCGTCTATTTTGCCGAGCCGGTCCATAACCTTTTGCGCACGGAGTATCCAAACAAAGTTTATTTCCCAGCAGCCGCAATTCAGTTTCCGGAAATTCCGCCGGGAGGTCGAGCTGTGGTGGGATCGTCTGGCATAGAATCGGGCGGTAATTATACGACCTATTTGGGGCGGCGGACGACGGCCACTTGGGCGACGGAACTAGCAGACACACGGAGTATAACATTGCGCCCGAACATTGCCTATGCTGCCAATCAAGTCGAATTGCGCTACTTTACTGGGGCGACTTGGGCGACGTTGACGCGCAACGCGGCGGCAATTCCCGTGAATCGTTGGTTGGGGCCAGCACCAGGACTAGGAGGAACTCCGCGTTCTCTGGGTTTGACCGATCCCGTAATTGGCTATGCCGCGGGCGTTGCCGCCATCAATCCCAATTACGGTGTCCGAGCAATTACTGATGGATTCGAGTTCATTGATACCACTACCAATTTGCCAGTTACTTTAGATGAGCCCATCGACAAACAGATGCAGCCTAACGAATGGGATGCCTTCCCCGATAACCTTTCCAATCCTGCGGCTGGTTTGAAAGATGACGGCTTTATGTCCGGCCCGTTCATTGTTCATTTGCAACGATTGGCTAACCCGCTTCGGCCTTACCACCCCGACGCCAATCCCTATGTGACCATCGATGCCTTGGCTGTCGATTTGAACGTGTACAACGGAGCGGACAATGGCGCGGAAACGGATGCGACTGGCGGTCTGACGAACGCATTTGCCACGTTTGAGCGCGGGACCAACGACGAGGCCCTACCACCGGCACCACGGTTCCGCAATTTGTGGAAAAGCAATTTGGACGGAACGTTGCCCTCGCTGGTGGCATTGACTCCGCAGTTCGTGAACGATCAACATTATTTAGCGTTCAATCTTCAGAACAGTTGGGGGGAGATTGATTTGCCGTATCGAGATCTCTCCGGTGGTTTCAACGCGAACACGGCTTTCCCGTGGTTAACATGGAACAATCGGCCGTACGCCACGCATCTGGAACTGGCCATGGTTCCGTTTGCGGCTCCCTCGCAATTGACTTGCAAGTTCGATACTTGGCAGAACAGGAACGCTTATGACGGCATTCCGGTTGGCAGTACCCAATGGCGGCGGCCGCAGTCCGATCCATTCAACCATTTGTTTGGCTTTCATACGGATGCGTATTCGAACCGCACAATTACAACGATCGGTGCGCCCTCGATGCACAAGGTCTTGGATTACCTGGAAGTACCATCGCGGTTTGTCGGAACGGAAAAGTTCTTGAATCCCAATGTTTTCTCCGTGGGGCAACCGGGTGCAGGCCTGGGATTCAGCCCACCATTTAACGCAATTTCACGCTATCGATACCCAGGCAAGATCAACCTGAATACAATCCCAGATTTCCGCGTGTATGTGGGGCTGATGGGAAATTACTCACAAATCGTCTCGTTTAACGATTTTATCTTATCGCGCAATGGTCCACCCAGCACGTTGCCGACCGGTATCCTCTATCCATACCGATCAGGGGAATCGTCTAATTTGGTTCCGCAACTCGACCCCAGCCATCCGGCCGGAGTTCACGGATTGGTGACTCGAAGTTCGGTGCCCACATTGTTTCGACCGGTGGATCCATCCAATCCCAATCAGCCGTTGTTCGACGTGCCGCCCGCGCAAACTTCGTTTCACAATGAC